>JBAZUN010000363.1:0-6535 GCA_041661365.1 Candidatus Latescibacterota bacterium | reverse complement strand
TGACATCGTCTTCCAGTTCCGCGACCTGGTCGTCGGATACGAGTCGGGCCGGCCGCTCCTGGGGCTCCCCGAGATCGAGGTCCGGCGCGGCCAGCGGATCGCCGTGGTGGGGCCGAACGGCGCCGGCAAGACCACCCTGATCCGCACCCTCCTGGGGCAGTTGCAGCCCCTGGAGGGCCAGGTGCGGTTAGGCGCCAACGTCGAGGTCGGGTACCTCTCCCAGGTCCACGACTACCTCGACCCGGAGATGCCGGCCCTGGACGCGCTCCTCGAGGTGAAGCGGGGGATGACTCCGGAACAGGGGCGCACCCTGCTCGGCTCCTTTCTCTTCCACGGCGACGATGCCTTCAAGCTGATCGGGGCCCTCAGCGGCGGTCAGCGCAGCCGGATCGCCCTGGCCCGGCTGGCGCTGCAGGAGGCCAACCTGCTAGTCCTCGACGAGCCGACCAATCACCTCGACATCGCCTCGCAGGAGATCCTCCAGGAGGTGCTGCAGGGATTCACCGGCACCCTGGTGCTGGTCAGCCACGACCGGTACCTCGTCCAGGGACTGGCCGACCGGATCTGGGTGGTCGAGGCCGGGGCCTTGCACTGCCTGGACGGCGGCTGGCAGGAGTACCTCCGATGGCGGACCGAGGGGGCGCCGGCCGTCGAGGAGCGGCAGGCGCGCGAGGAGCGGCAGCTCCAGCGGGAGGCGCAGAAGGACGCGCGCCGGGTCCGCAAGGAGGTCGAGCGGCTGCGCGGCCGGCAGGAGGAGGTGGAGGAGGCGATCCACGGGCTGGACCGCACCCTGGTCGAGCTCAGCGAGCGGATCGGCCGGGCCGGCGAGGCCCAGGACATGGGCCAGGTCCACGTCCTGGCCGCGGAGTACCGCGCCGCCGAGAAGCGCCTCGAAGGGCTGTGGCGGGAGTGGGAGGAGCTGGCCGGATCGCTCGAGGCGGCCGGCTGAAAGGCGCGGGAGGCACGCCCCGCCGATCGACATCCCATACAGGAGAAGACCATGCCCCAGGCTTTGCCCTTGTCGTGGCGGCGGCTCTGCCGCCAGGTGCTCCCCCTGCTGCTGGGCCAGGCCCGCGGCGCCCGAATGATCGAGGCCGCCTCTCGAGTGGTGGCCACCGACCGCTGGAACTCCTTCGATCGCTTCCACGAGACCACCCGCTACCTGGTGCAGGCCTACGAGGAGGCCGGGGCTCAGGCCGAGGTCTATCCGGTCCAGACCGGGGGCCGGCTCGGCTCCGGACGGTGGGTGATCCACGAGGCGGCCGACGTCCGCAGTGCCACGGTCGAGGTGGTCAGCCCGGTGCGCCAGCGACTCCTCGACTACCGGCAGAACCCCTGGCACGTGATCCAGTGGAGCTCGGCCACCCCCCGCGAGGGGGTGGAGTGCGAGCTGGTGATCCTCGACGGCAAGGAGGAGGTGGAGAAGCTCCCCCGGGACGGCCTCGCCGGGAAGGTGGTGCTCACCCGCCAGGGAACGCGCGGTCTTTTCCCCCTGCTGGCCGACAAGGGCGCCGTCGGGGTGATCACCGACACCCCGGTCACTGCCGGCCCCGATGCCCTGGCCTGGACCAAGTTCGGCTGGGGCGCCATCCCCCTGGAGCACGCCACGGCGCGACTGGTCGGGTTCGTGCTCTCCGAGAACCAGGGGAAGGCCCTCCGGCGGCTGGCCGCGCGTCATGCGCGGGTGAGGCTGCGGCTGCGCGCCGACGTCCGCAAGTACGTCGGCACCCACGACGTGGTCAGCGGTCTGGTCCGCGGCGCCGAGGATCCCCAGGACGAGGTCTGGGTCATCGCCCACAGCGGCGAGCCGGGGGCCCTCGACAACGGTTCGGGCCTGGTGGTCTCGCTGGAGATCGCCCGCATCCTCGAGGAGCTGATCGCCGCGGGGGCCCTGCCTCGACCCCGGCGGACGATCCGCCTCCTCGGGGCGTACGAGTGCTACGGCTTCTTCGCCTATCTCGAGCGGACGCGCCGGCTGCAGCCTCCCCTGGCCGGGGTCTGCCTGGACACCCTGGGCGCCCGGTCGGCGGTCTGCGACGGCCGCCTGGAGTGGCACGCCACCATCCCACTCTCGGCCGGCTTCGTCGACCAGTTGGGCGAGACCGTGCTGCGGGCGGCATTGAGACGCGTGGAGACCGGGTACCGATACAATGCCGCGCCCTTCGTCTCCACCGCCGACACCCTTCTCGGCGATCCCCAGTACGGCTTCCCCTGTCCCTGGCTGACGACCCACCACCGCAGATCCGGGAAGGGGTTCGACGCGTACCACTCCTCGGCCGACACGGTTCGACTGCTCAGCCCACGGGGGTTGCAGGCCTGCGCCGGGGCTATGGCCGCGTACCTCTATTACCTCGCCGACATGGGCACCGCCGAGGTGCTCGAGATCGCGACCAGTGAGACCGACCGCGCGGTTCAGGCCCTGGGCCAGCGACGCCTGCCCGTAGACCAGGCCAACTTCCTCCTCGCCGGCCACCAGGCCACCCTGAGCCGGCTGCAGCGCTGGCTGTGGGGCGGGGACCGCCCGGGGATCATGTCCCGTTTGGATGAATGCCGGGAGATCGCGGCAGAGGCCAGCGAGCGGACGGTTCGGTCTGCCCCGGTACACCGGCGGATACCGGCGGCCGCGGCCCGCGTACCGCGGCGCACCGCCCTGCTGTCACCGACGATGGAGAACACCCCCGAGCCCCTGGCCAAACGGATCAACGGTTCTGGTCTGAGGTCTTGGGTCCTCTTCTACGCCGACGGTCGTCGCACCATCGCCGAGATCGCCCGCCTGGCGGCCTGCGAGGAGACGGCCAGCGTCGGCAGCCGCGACGCCCGCGGCCAGGCTCCAGACCTTAACCGGTACGTCGACTACTTCGAGGCCCACCGCGACCTCGGGTACGTCGAGCTGTTCGAGCCCGGGGCTCAGGCCACCCGTGCGGCCCTGGTCCGCGACCTCAAGGCCCTCGGCGTGACCCCGGGGATGGACCTGATGGTCCACGCCTCCCTGTCGGCCCTCGGGCCGGTACAAGGCGGGGCCGAGACCGTGGTGCAGGCCCTCCTCGACGCGGTCGGCCGGCGCGGGACCCTCCTCCTGCCGTCGTTCAACCACCGCGCGGCCCAGGTCTACAATCCCCTGACCACCCCGACGACCAACGGCGCCGTCCCGGACGCGGCCTGGCGCCGCTCGGAGGCGGTGCGCAGCCTGCATCCGACGCACGCGGTGACCGCCATCGGGTCGCGGGCCGAGGAGTACTGCCGCGATCACCTCGAGGTCGGGATCTGGGCCCAGGACAGCCCGATCGGCCGCCTGATCCACGGCGGCGGGTACCTGCTGGCCCTGGGAACCACGCACAACACCTCGACAGCCTACCACGTCGCCGAGATGTCGGTCCCCTGCCATTGCATCGACATGTTCGCCAACGAGGAGCGGGTGGTCATGCCCGACGGCGCGGTGCACCAGGTCCGCGGCCTGGCCTTCCGGGCCGGGGCCTGCCCGGTCCCCACCAGCAAGCTCGACCAGACCCTGGACCGAAGGAAACTCCAGCGGCGAGGCAAGGTGGCCAACGCCGACTGCGAGCTGGTGCGGGCCCTGGACCTGTGGCGCGTGCGGCGCGAGCACCTCCGGCGCGTCTGCCCGACCTGTCCGGTCAGGCCCGCGGTGCGGTGAGGCAAGATGATCGTGCACTGGCAGCGGGTGGCCGGCAACCTGGCGCGGACCGCATGGGTCGAGGTGCTGACCTGGGGCGCTGAGTGCCGTCGCGGACTTACGGGTTCATCCTCAGGAGAGCCATGTTGACGCGAACTCTATTGGTCCTCGCCGTGGTCGGACTCCTGAGCCCGTGGCTGGACGGGATGGTCTACCCCGAGGTGCAGCCAGACCGCGGCCGGGCCGGGCAGATCCCCGAGGACGGTCAACTGGAGGCGGCCCGCGGCCAGGTCCCGGCCCTGGTCACCGAGGATGCTGCCGCTCTCGGTCTGGAGCAGCTCACCGCCCTGGGGCGGCTCTTCGGGGCTAGACCGGCCGGGATCCATCGTTTCCGCTGGGGACCGTCGATGGCGCCGGCCGGGCATCCGCTGGCCGGGACCACCTGGTACACGATCTGGCGGGCCAGCGACGTGGGGCCGGGGGAGGTGGTATCGGTCCTGCGTCTGGCCGTTGACGGCCGAATCCTCGAACAGCTCGATCTGGATCGATAGCTAGCCCGAGCACATCGCCTGTCCGCATTGAATCCTCCGATTGCCGGCACCGGGAGCAATGGTTAAGGTATCCTTCCCTAGCATCCCGTTGAAAAAGCCCATTCGGGCTGCGGCCGGTGCTGACGGGCTCTGGCGTCGTTCCGCTCGCTTGCCGCATCTCCCCTCGATGCGGCGCCGCTCGCGCGCCTAGCCAGACCCCGTCAGTCCTCGGCCTCGCCAAGCAAAGCGGCTTTTTCAACGGGCTGCTGTCCGGACCACGCGATGCGGACGCCACGGAGACCAACGACACCCACGGAGGACGGATGTCCGAGCCCTACCGCGTCATCATCACCGACTTCATCACCGATGACTTGGCCGTGGAGCACCAGGTGCTCGGTGAGCTGGCCAGGGTCGAGGCCCTGGGCGCCCTGCGCGAGGAGGAGCTGGCCGGGAGGATCGAAGAGGCCGATGCGGTCATGGTCTATCACTACCTGGGCCTGTCGCGGTCGACGATAGAACGGCTGCGTCACTGCAAGCTGATCGTGCGCTGCGGCGTGGGGTTCGACAACGTCGACCACGCCTTTGCCCGGCAGCGGGGGATCGACGTCTGCAACGTTCCCGACTACGGCACCGAGGACGTGGCCGACGCGGCGATCGGCCTGGCCGTCAGCCTGATGCGGGGGATCCCGTTCCTCAACTCGCGGCTGCGCGCCGGCCTCGGTCCCTGGGCCTACACCCAGGCCGCCCCGCTGCAGCGGCTGCGGGGCGCGACCTTCGGCGTGGTCGGCCTGGGCCGCATCGGCACGGCCGCGGCCCTGCGGGCCCGGGCCCTGGGCCTGGAGGTGGTCTTCTACGACCCGTACAAGCCGGACGGGTACGACAAGGCCGTGGGGATCCGCCGGGTCGAGAGCCTCGAGGAGCTGCTGGCCCAGTCCCTCGCCGTCAGCCTCCACTGCCCGCTGACCGAGGAGACCCACCACCTGATCGACGCGGCCGCCATCGCCCGCATGCCCCGCGGCTCGTACCTGGTCAACACCGCCCGCGGCGGGGTGGTCGACACCAGCGCCATCCCGGGGGCCGTGGCCAGCGGTCAGCTCGCCGGGGCCGGGATCGACGTCCTGGAGACCGAGCCCCCGCCGGCCGACGATCCCCTGATCGTGGCCTGGCGCGATCCGCAGCATCCGGCCCATCATCGGGTCATCATCACCCCCCATATCGCCTTCTACTCGGAACAGGGGCTGGCCGATATGCGGCTGAAGGGGGTCCAGACCGTCCGCCGCGCCCTCCTCGGACAGCCGCTGCGCAACGTGGTCAACTGATCCGTCGGCCGTTCCCTAGCCTCCTTCCCCCTTGCCCGCGGGAGATCCTCGATGAAGACCGTCAAGCCCACGGTGGGCGACACCAGTTGGTTCGTGCAGGATCGCTTCGGCCTGTTCATCCACTGGGGCCTGTACGCCCTGCCGGCCCGCCACGAGTGGGTCAAGCACGTCGAGCAGATCCCGGACTCGACCTACGACCGGTACTTCAAGCGTTTCGACCCCGACCTCTACGACCCGGACCTGTGGGCCGCCGCCGCCTCGGCCGCGGGGATGAAGTACTTCGTGGTCACCACCAAGCACCACGAGGGGTTCTGCCTGTGGGACTCGGCCCTGACCGAGTACAAGGCGCCCAACACCCCGGCCGACCGCGACCTGATCCGGCCGATGGTCGACTCCTTCCGCGCCAACGGGATGCGGGTCGGCTTTTATCACTCCCTCATCGACTGGCACCACCCCGACTTCGTCATCGACGACCTGCACTCCCTGCGGAACAGCCCGGAGCGGGCCCGGCTCAACGAGGGCAGGGACCAGCGTCGGTACGCCGAGTACCTGCACGGCCAGATCCGCGAGCTCCTCACCGGGTACGGTCACGTCGACGTCCTGTTCTACGACTTCAGCTATCCGCCGGGGAGCCACGGCCGGCCCGCCACCTACGTGGGGAAGGGGCGCCAGGACTGGCAGAGCGAGGAGTTGCTGCGCCTGACCCGCGAGCTGCAGCCGGGGATCGTCGTCAACGACCGGCTCGATCTCGACGAGGTCGAAGGCGGGTGGGACATCCGCACCCCCGAGCAGTTCATGCCCCGCCAGTGGGTCACCGTCAATGGCCAGCCGGTGGTCTGGGAGACCTGCCAGACCTTCTCGGGCTCCTGGGGGTACCACCGCGACGAGGCGTCCTGGAAGAGCGTCGACCAGCTCCTGCGGATGCTGATCGAGGTGGTGAGCAAGGGGGGGAACCTGCTGCTCAACGTCGGGCCCACCGGCCGCGGCGAGTTCGACGAGCGGGCCATGGACCGGCTCAACGGGATCGGCCGCTGGATGCGGCAGCACGGCCGGGC
>JBAZUN010000362.1:0-6540 GCA_041661365.1 Candidatus Latescibacterota bacterium | reverse complement strand
GGCCGCTTGGCATAGGACTCGGTGACCTTGGCGCGCGAGATCTCCGGGGCCGCGGCCACCACGTTCTGCAGGCCCTTCGCGGCAAAGTGGGCGCAGATCGCCGGCACCCCGCTGAGCTGGTCGATCGGCACGCGCGAGAACCCCATGGTCTGCGGGCTGTGCAGCGACATGGTGAGGATCCGGTCGGCGCCGGCCGCCTTGAGCAGATCGGCCATCAGCCGGCCGGCCACCGAGATCCGGGGCTCGTCCTTGCTGTCCGACAGGGCGTACGGGTAATACGGGAGGACCGCCGTGATCCGGCGCGCCGAGGCGTACTTCAGCGCGTCGATCGCGATCAGCATCTCCATGAGATTATCGGCGACCGGCGGGCACGAGGTCTGGATGAAGAAGACGTCGTCGCCCCGGACGTTCTCGCAGACCTTGACCTTGATGTTCTCGTTGCTGAACTGGACGAATTCGATGCTGCCCGGCTGGACCCCCAAGACGGCGCAGATCCCCACGGCCAGCTCGGGATTGCTGCTCCCCGCGAAGACCTTCAGCGAGTCACTCATCGGCGATCATCCGCGCACGAGGACCGCGGCTCAGTAGGACTCCAGCAGCGAGCGGGCCTGGGCCGCGGCCGGCAGCTCGGGGTATTCCCGCACGACCCGCTGCAACGCGCCCTTCTCCAGGTCGTGCTGCCCGAGCCGGCGGTAGCAGCGGGCCGCGGCCAGCAGGGCCTGGGCCGACTCGGCCGTGCCGGGGAATTCGGCGGCGTACTTCTCGTATTCGGCGGCCGCGCCCTGGGTGTTCCCCTCGGCGTCGGTGCAAGCGGCCAGGCCGCTGCGCGCCGCGAAGCGCAGGATGCGGTTCTCGCCGGCCTCGGCCAGGGCCCGCTGATACAGGCCGCGGGCCTCGGCGTAGCTCCCCTGCGCGTACCGCCGGTTAGCCAGCATCACCAGACCCTGGGCCGCGGCCGGGGTCCCGTCGTACCGTTCGACGAGCTGCTGGGAGAGGGCCACGGCCTGGTCGGTCTGCCCCCCGTCCTCGGCGATAAAGGCGTCGCCCAGCATCGCCGCGGCCGCCTCGCGGGCCTGCTCCTGGGAGCGCACCACGTAGCTGCCGATCAGCACGATCACGACCACCGCGGCCAGACCGGCGATGAAGTACTGGGAGTGGCGCCGCACGTAGTCCACGGCGCGCATCACCGACTCTATGAACTCGTCCTCCTTCAGCTCGTCCTTGCTCAGCTTGGCGTTCTCGGCGGACATCGGCAACCGGCCCTCTCTGAGATTCGGTCAGTACTGGATGATGGCGTCGACGCGGTGGGGATGCAGGCGCTCGCGGCCCTGGAGGAATCCCAGCTCGACGAGGAAGCAGATCCCGGCAACGGTGGCACCCAGCCGCTCGGTCAGGGCACAGGCCGCGGCCATCGTCCCCCCGGTGGCGAGCAGGTCGTCGATCAGCAGGACCCGCTGCCCGGGGGCCACGGCGTCGGCGTGGACCTCGACGGCGTCGGTGCCGTATTCCAGGCGGTACTCCTGGCGCAGGGTCGCCGCCGGCAGCTTCCCCGGCTTGCGCACCGGCACGAAGCCGCAACCCAGGGCCAGGGCCACGGGGGCGCCCAGGATGAAGCCGCGGGACTCGATCCCCAGAACCAGCTCGGGTGTGGTGCCGGCGCTGGCCGCCACCATGGCGGCCACGGCCCGCCGCAGCCCCTCGGGGTCCCGCAGCAGGGTGGTCAGGTCCTTGAACGAGATCCCCGGGCGCGGGAAGTCTGGCACCTCGCGGATGAGCTGCTGCAGATAGTGCGCCTCGGTCATGGACTTCCCGCTGGCCAGGGTCGCATCCTGGCCGGATCAATGCCGGATGATGAAGGCGGTGAACGATTCCCCCGACTCCCAGGGCTCCACCGCGCAGTGGCGGACGACCCCGGACGGCGGCCCGCGCCGCAACTCCTCGACCAGGCTGTCCAGCGCCGACCGCTCTCCCTGGGCCACCACCTCGACCTCGCCGTCGGGCAGGTTGCGCACGTACCCGGCCAGGCCGAGGGAGGTGGCCTGGCGCTGGGCAAAGTAGCGGTACCCCACCCCCTGGACCCGGCCGCTAACACGGACCCGCACGCTCCCGATGGCGGTCATCTCAGCTTCCCGCCGATTGCCGGAAGATTCGGTAAAACAAGGGCTTCAAAAAGATAGCCCTCCTCCCGACCGCTGTCAAACCACCCTCCCCGCGACCCGGTCAGGCTCAGAACAGGGCGTAGATGAACGGCGCCACCGCCGATCCCTGGGTCATCACCACGAGGAAGCCGAGGAGGATCAGGGTGGTGAAGATCGGCGCCAGCCACCACTTCTTGCGCACCTTCATGAACTCCCACAACTCGCGGACCAGGCTCCACCGCCCCCGCATCGTTATCCCCCTCAGTTCTTGACGAGTCGACTGACCGACTCGCCGTGGTGGATGGCGTTGATGGCGTCCCCGAGGAGGCGGGCCACGGACAGCACCTCGATCTTGCGGGTCGGCTTGTCGGTCGGCAGGGGCACGGTGTTGGTGGCGATGAAGCACTCCACCGGCGATTGGTCGATGGTTTCGAGGGCCTTGCCGGAAAAGATCCCGTGGGTGCAACCGGCCATGATCCGCCGCACCCCCCGCTGCTTGAGCACCCGCATGGCCTCCATCATCGAGCCGCCGGTGAGGACCTCGTCGTCGAAGAGGAGGGCGTCCTTCCCCTCGATCTCGCCGATGACGGTCTGGACCACCGCCTTCTCGTCGTCGGCCAGCCGGCGCTTGTCCATGATCGCCAGGGGCAGGTCCAATCGGCGGGCATAGACGCTGGCCTCCTCGGCGCTGCCCACGTCCGGGGAGATGACCACCGCGTTGCTGAGATCCTTGGTGCGGAAGTGGTTGCAGATGAGGGAGGTGGCCCAGAGCTGGTCGACCGGGATCCGCGAAAAGGCCGCGATCTGCGGCGAGTGGAGGGTCACGGTCAGGATGCGGTCGGCCCCTGCCGTCTCGAGCAGGTCGGCCACCAGGCGGGCGGTGATCGAGATACGCGGTTCGTCCTTCTTGTCGGACCGAACGTACGGGTAATAAGGCACCACGGCGGTCACGCGACGGGCCGAGGCGTACTTCAGGGCGTCGATGATCAGCAGCAACTCGATGAAGTGATCGTTGACCGGCGAGGCCGAGGTCTGGACGACGAAGACGTCGTCTTCACGGACGTTCTCCAGGATCTTGATCTTGAGGTTGTCGTTGGCCGCGCGCTCGATCCGGATGCGGCCCGGCAGGAGGTCGAGGTAGGTGCAGATCTCCTCGGCCAACTGGGGATTGCTCGAGCCGGAGAAGATCTTCAGGTAGTCCTTCATCGGTCCTCCCCCATCGGTCCCCTCTGGCGGCAGGATGCGGCTCAGGGCAGGGCCCGGGCCACGTCCTTGGCGAAGTAGGTCAGGATCAGATCGGCTCCGGCCCGCCGGATCGAGAGCAGGATCTCGTCGCGGACGCGGGCCTCGTCGATCCACCCCAGGCGGGCGGCGGCCTTCACCATGGCGAACTCACCGCTGACGTTGTACGCGGCCAGCGGGGCGTCGAACCGCTCCCGCGCCGCCCGCAGGACGTCGAGGTACGCCAGGGCCGGCTTGACCATGACGATGTCCGCCCCCTCGGCCAAGTCGAGCTCGATCTCGTGCATCGCCTCGCGGGCGTTGGCCGGGTCCATCTGGTACCCCCGGCGGTCGCCGAACTGGGGCGTCGATCCGGCGGCCTCGCGGAAGGGGCCGTAGAACCCCGAGGCGTACTTGGCCGCGTAGGCCATGATCGGCACCGCCGCGTGGCCGTGGTCGTCGAGGGCGTCGCGGATGCGGCCGACGCGGCCGTCCATCATGTCCGAGGGGGCGATCAGGTCGGCCCCGGCATCGGCGTAGACCAGGGCCGCGCGCACCAGCAGCTCGACGCTGGGTTCGTTGGCCACCCGCCCCCCCTCGACCAGGCCGCAGTGGCCGTGATCGGTGTACTCGCACAGGCAGACGTCGGCCGTCAGTACCAGTTCGGGTCGGGCCGCCTTGACCGCGGCCAGGGCCAGCGGCACCACTCCCTGGGGGTCGTACGCCCCGCTGCCGACCGGGTCCTTGGCCGGCGGGATGCCGAAGAGGATCACCGCCGGTATCCCCAGGTCGGCGATCTCGCGGCACTCCTCGACCAGCAGGTCCTGGGACAGTTGGAAATTCCCCGGCATGGAAGGGATCTCGCGCCGGACCTTGGTCCCCGGACAGACGAAGAGGGGCATGACCAACTGGTCGCGGCTGAGCCGGGTCTCGCGGACCATCGAGCGGATCCCGGCGAGGTGGCGCAGCCGCCGCGGTCGCTGCCGGTCCGTAGGCGAGGCAGGGGACGGAGTCAGGGTTTTCGGCCTTTCGGGAGAAGAGGTTACGGAAAACCTACTACGGCCCCATTACCCTGGCAAGTACCGCGGGCGGGTTCGCGTCACGGAATCCCCTAGCAGCCCGTTGAAAAAGCCGCTTTGCCTGGCGAGGCCGAGGGCGGACGGGGTCTGGCTAGGCGCGCGAGCGGCGCCGCATCGAGGGGAGATGCGGCAAGCGAGCGGAACGACGCCAGGGCTCGTCCGCACCGGCCGCAGCCCGAATGGGCTTTTTCAACGGGCTGCTAGAGGCAAGCCAGGGCCTGGTCGAGATCGGCGATCAGCTCCTCGGCCTCCTCGATCCCGGCGGCGTACCGGACGAGCTGGTCGGGGATGCCGGCCGCCAGCCGCTCCTGCGGGGTCAGGTCGTAGTAGGAGAAGGTGGCCGGGTGGGTCACCAGGCTCTCCACCCCGCCCAGGCTGGGGGCCAGGTACGGGATGCGCAGGCCGTTGACGAAGGCCCGCGTGCGCTGTGGATCGCCGTCGATCTCGAAGCTGACCACCCCGCCGAACCCGGTCATCTGCCGGGCCGCTACCTCGTGGTCCGGGTGGCTCGCCAGCCCCGGGTAATAGACCTGACGCACCTTGGGATGGGCCTCCAGATACCGGGCCAGGGCCAGGCCGGTCTGGTTCTGCCGCTCCACCCGCAGGGCCAGGGTCTTGAGACCGCGCACCAGGAGGTACGCCGTCTGCGGGTCGGCCAGGTTGCCGCAGACCCGCTGGAACTCCCGGATCGGGGCGAGTCCCTCGGCGGCGCCGAAGACCCCTCCGGCCACCAGGTCGTTGTGCCCGCCCAGGTACTTGGTCGCCGAGTGGATCACCAGGTCGGCGCCGTGCTCCAGGGGGCGAAGGTTGACCGGGGTGGCGAAGGTGCTGTCGACGAGCAGGACCAGGCCGTGGTCGCGGGTGAAGCCGGACAGGCGCTTCAGGTCGACCACCCGCAGGTGGGGGTTGGTCGGGGCCTCGGTGAACAGGAGCCGTGTTTCCGATCGAGTTTCCCGCTCCAGGTCGTCCCAGTCCCAGGCCTTCACCTGGGAGAAGGCGATCCCGAACCTCGCCAGCAGGCGGCAGAACTTGGTGGTCTGGCGGTAGCAGTCCCCCAGGAGGATCAGGTGCTCACCGCCGCGCAGCAGGGCCAGCAGCGAGGTGGTGACGGCGCTCATCCCCGAGGCGCAGAGCAGACCTGCCGCGGCACCCTCCAACGCCGCGATCTTGGCCTCGGCCACCGCGAGGGTCGGGTTCCCGTACCGGCCGTATTCATAGGAGGGTACCTCGCCGGCCTTGAAGGCGGCGAACTCCTCCACGGTCTCGAAGATGTAGGTGGCGGTCTGGGCAACCGGGTTGACCAGGGACCTGGCGAACTTGAGCCGGTCCTCGCCGGCGTGCACCGACCGGGTCGAGGGTCCAGTCAGGGGGTGTTCTTCTTGGCTCATCCAGCGGCACTCCGGCTTGCGGGAAGGGCGCGGCCGCGCAGATCCGCGCCTCAGCGGCGCCCGTCAGTGGCGATCGGTCAGCGACGGGTGACGATCGAAGGTCAGAGGGTCAGTGTGTTATTGATGATCATCAGTTAATGACAATCAAACGACCGTAGGATCGCGGTGCGGACCTGCTCGTACTCCGGGTCCAGTTCCACCGGCTCGTTCCGATACCGGGCCGAGACGGCCAGATCCCCGAGACGATCCTCGTGGTACCGCACCTTGAACTCGGGGAACTTCAGGCCGTGGGCCGTGGAGATGACGACCACCTTGCTCGAGCGCTCGATCACCCCGCGCTCGACCAGCTTGAGCAGGGCCGCCAGGGCCACCCCGGTGTGCGGGCAGGTGAACAGACCGGTGCGGTCGGCCCGGGCGCAGGCGTTGGCCAGCTCGTCCTCGGTGGCCTGCTCGACGATCCCGTCGAACTCGCGCAGGGCGCGGATGGCCCGGTCGCGGCTCACCGGGTCGCCGATCTGGATGGCGCTGGCCAGGGTTCGGCGCGCCTGCTGCGGCTCGAAGGTGCGGAAGCCGTCGAGGTAGCTTCGATACAGGGGATTGGCGTTGGCGGCCTGGGCCACGGCCAGTCGGGGCAGCCGGTCGATCAGGCCCATGGCCCGCATCTCGGCGAACCCCTTCCCCAGGGCGCTGACGTTCCCCAGGTTACCGCCCGGG
>JBAZUN010000361.1:0-6548 GCA_041661365.1 Candidatus Latescibacterota bacterium | reverse complement strand
GCAGGAGAGCCGGTTTCGCGCCTTCGAGGGGCAGACCCGCATCCTCATCGGCCAGCTCTACCAGGCCGCCGGCGATCGGGAGCGGGCCCTGGCCGAATACAACCAGGTGCGCGACGACTTCCCGCAGACCGCGGCGTCGGCCATGGCCCTGTACCGGACCGGACTGCTCTACCTCCAGGGATTCGGCCAGCTCGACCGCGCTCGAGAATACCTTCAGGAGGTAGGTCAGGAGAAGCCGGGGAGCGAGGCGGTGCAGTTGGCCCAGGAGATGCTGCGGCACCTCACCCGGATCAAGCAGTTGGACGAGCGGATCGCCAAGGTCGCGGTTCCGACCGATCCCGTTGTCGTCTCGCCCGACTCCACGTCCGCCGCCGAGGGCGTGATCCTGGAGAGCACCGATTCGGTGGCCGCGCCTCCACCGCCTCCACCGCCGCCCGCGGGCGGGGAAGGGAATACCGGATCCGGGGCACGGGAGGGCAGGCGGGAGCCGACCCTCGAAGAAGACCTGCTCGAGGCCGCGGAGCTGTTCCGCGATCCGGCGCGACTGGCGGTTCCGGACTCGGCCTTGCGCTACTACGAGGAGGTGCTCCGACGGTTCCCCGCATCGGAGCAGGTGCCCCGGGTTCTCTACAGCATCGGCTGGGTGCACGGTCAGCGGCGCGGCGATCCTGAGCAGGCGGAACCTTACCTGCAGCGACTGCTGACCGAGTTCCCGGGGACCGAGCATGCCAGGGCCGCCCGGGAGCTGCTGGGGCTGGAGTCGATAGAGACCGCCGAGGCGGCGGCGGCGCGGGCCTTCCGGATCATCGAGGAACGGCGGCTGCTCGATCCGGCGAACGCGGCCTGGCTCGTCCCCGCCCTGGATACCCTCGTGGCGGCCTACCCCCGGACCAACACCGCGGCCAAGGCCGCCTTTCTGGCCGCCACCACCTTCGAGGACCAGCTCGGCGACACCCTGGAGGCCGAGGTAAGGTTCCAGCGGCTGGCCCGGACCTGGCCGACAACGGTTCACGGCCGGCTGGCCGAGGAGCGCGACCGAGCCCGGTCCGCCGGGTTGCTGGCCAAGCTGCAGCGGAGCCTCAAGGGGGTGGGCGGGCAGACGGCCCCCGGCGAGCGGATCCGGCTGATCGCGGTGGAACCCGACTCGCTCGATTCCACCCTCCTGGCCCGCAAGGAGCTGGGCTTTGCCCTGCGCGCCCATCAGCGCGGCGACCTGAAGCTGGCCCGTGAGTTCTACGAACGGAGCCTGGAGCAGCGCCAAGGCCAGCCCGAGGCGCTCTATCGACTGGGCCAGGTGGTGCAGGAGCAGGGATTCCGCGAGGATGCCCAGGAGTACTACCGCCGAGCCTTGGCCCTCGGACCGGGACTGGTAACGGCGTACTACCGTCTCTTTTCCACCTTCGTCGCTGAAGGGAAGGCCGATTCGGCCAGCCACTATCTGCGCCAGATCGTCAACCGGGATTCCCGTAACCCCCAGATTGCGCGACTGCTCGAGGAGCATCCCGAGTTGGGTGACCAAGGCAAGGAAGTGGAGTTGGACCTGGAGGTCCTGGAGTCCCTCGAGCTGGAGCCGTCCGACGATCCCCTGGTTCTTTCCTTTGCCGACGCGATCGCCGAGCCGCCCCTGGTGCGCGAGGTGGCGCACCCGCGCTCGCTGCCCGAGGTCGTCGTCGGCGACTCGACCGAGGTGCTGCTCGATCTGCTGGTCGGGCCTGGCGGCCACGTCGAGCAGGCCCAGGTATATCGAGGCGAGGAGGCGCTGCGCGAGTCTGCCCTCGAGGCCGGCCGGAGGTACGCCTTTTATCCGGCGCTGGACCGGAGCGATCGCGAGGTGCGGGTCTGGGTCGAGCTGGCCGTTCCCTTTGCCGGCTCCCGGCCCCGTTCCGACTCGTCTCCCTCCGAGGCGCCACCGACAGAGGCGGCTCCTCCGGTCCGATCCCCTGAGATCGAGTCGGGGAGCACCCCGTGACCGCTCGACCAGCGGCGGACGAGGAGGTCGGCCTGCTCCTCAACGAGGAGGTGGCCGAGGGGTTCAGGCTCGCTCGTCTGGCAGCGCCGCATCTGGCCAGGATTGGACAACCCGGGCAGTTCGTGCAGGTCCGGGTCCGCGAAGGCCACGAGCCGCTGCTGCGCCTCCCGCTCAGCCTGGCCGGGGTCGATCCGGACGCGGGGACGATCGACCTCCTCTACGAGGTGCGGGGACCGAAGACCCGGGCCCTGGCAGGAGTGCGCACCGGCGAGTCCCTCCGTTGCCTCGGGCCGCTGGGCGTGGGCTTTACCCTGCCGGCCGGCGACGCGCGCGTCCTCCTGGTCGGGGGCGGCATCGGGGTTCCGCCGCTGCTCTTTCTGGGTCACTGCCTCCGGCGGGAGGGAGGACGACCCGAACTGCTGGTCGGTGCCCGCACCGCGGCCAGGCACCTTCCCGGAAGACTGCTGACCCCGGCCGCCGTTACCCTGCGGCTGGCCACCGACGACGGATCGGCCGGCCATCGCGGTCCGGTCACCGAACTGCTGGTCGATTCCCTGACCACGGCCCCGGCCACCGCGGTCTGCGCCTGCGGTCCCGAGCCGATGCTCGCCGCCGTGGCCGCGCTCTGTCGGCAGTTCGGGGTGCCCTGTCAGGTCTCGCTGGAGGCATACATGGCCTGCGGGATCGGCATCTGCGTCGGGTGCGTCGTCGAGGTGGCAGCACCGCCGGGCGCCAGTCCATACGAGCGGTACCGGCGGGTCTGCGTCGACGGGCCGGTCTTCGACGCCTTGACCGTGCGGTGGAGCCAGCCATGACCGACCTATCGGTCGAGATCGCCGGGGTCCCCTTTGCCAATCCGGTTCTTCTGGCCTCGGGGACCTGCAACTACGGCGAGGAGCTGGAGGGTCTGACCGACCTCTCCCGCCTCGGGGGGCTGGTCAGCAAGACCATCACCCCCCGGCCTCGCGGCGGCAATCCCCCGCCGCGCCTGGTGGAGACGGCCGCGGGGATGCTCAATGCGATCGGGCTGCAGAACCCCGGGCTCGAGGCCTTTGTCCGGGATCGATGGCCGCGGCTGCGGCAACTGGGTACCCGGGTGGTGGTCAACATCGCCGGGGACAGCGCCTCGGAGTTCGCCGAGATGGCGGCCCGCCTGGAAGAGCTGGAGGGGGTGACCGCCCTAGAGCTGAACATCTCGTGCCCCAATCTACGGGCCGGGGGAATGCTCTTCGGCACCGAGCCGCGGGCCGCGGCCGAGGTCGTGGCCGCGGTACGCCGGGTCACCCGACGGCCGGTCGTGGCCAAACTCACCCCCAACGTCACTGACGTGACCGCCATCGCCCGGGCCGTGGTCGACGCGGGGGCCGACGCGGTCTCGCTGATCAATACCCTCGTCGGGATGGCCGTGGACCTCGACCGTCGGCGGCCGGCGCTGGCCAACGTCACCGGCGGGCTTTCGGGGCCGGCCATCAAGCCGGTGGCCCTGGCCATGGTCTGGAAGGTCCACCGGGCGGTGTCGGTTCCGGTGATCGGCATCGGCGGGATCGTCACCGCGCGCGACGCCCTCGAGTTCATGGTGGCGGGAGCCTCCCTGGTCCAGGTCGGTACCGCGAGCTTCGTCGATCCCAACGCCGGGGTCGAGGTGGTCGACGGGATGCGGGCCTATTGCGCCTCCCGTGGGATCACCCGGGTAAGCGCGCTGATCGGCTCGCTGCAGACAGAGAACTGAGGTCGCTCAGCTCCTGTCGGTCGACCCGGCAGGAGCCGCAACTCCAGGTGCCCCGGCATCGGGCCGGGGGGCCCCGGTCCCTGCCCACGAGCGCGTATGACGAACCGTCTGGTCCCCTGGTACGGCGGCATCCTGTGCCTTCTGCTCCTGGCCGGGTGCGTGCCGTACCCCCTCTACCGAGCGCCGCTGCCCGAGGCGCCGCCGCCGGTTCCGCCGGTCGACACCCTGGCCACCGGTGGCACCCTCGAGATCCCCGCCAGCGATCATCGGCTGCCGCGGGTCGAACCGCCTGAACCCGCGCCGCTGATCGTGCCGAAGAGCGGGCCGATCGACACCACGGGGGCGTATCAGATCGGCTACGCCTCGCACTACGGCAAGAAGGCCCAGGGGCGGCGCACCGCCAGCGGCGAGCGGTACAACCCGCAGAAGCTGACCGCGGCCCACCGCCTCCTGCCGCTGGGGACGCGGATCCGCGTCACCAACCTGGGCAATGGACGGCACGTGGAGGTGTGGGTGAACGATCGCGGCCCGTTCGTCCGCGGCCGCATCGTCGATCTCTCCTACGCGGCGGCGGAGCAACTGGAGATGCTCGGGGCTGGAACCGTGCGGGTGATGCTCGAGCTGGTCGAGGGCCGCCGCTGAGGTCCGGGGACCGCGGTCAGCGCGTCTGCAGCAGCTGGACGAATCGCACCTGCAGCAGCGGCTCCTCGCGGAGCACTCCCTCAAGCGTGCGCGTGATCAGGACCAGGTGCTGACGCACCGTGCCCACGGGCAGGATCAGCCTTCCTCCCGGCGCCAGCTGCTGCTGCAAAGCCAGCGGCACCTGTTCGGCCGCCGCGGAAACGACGATCGCGTCGAAGGGGGCCGCCTCGGGCCAGCCGAGGGTTCCGTCCCCCAGGCGCAGGCGCACCTCCGAGTACCCCAACCCCCTCAGCACCGGCTCGGTCCGCGCGATCAGCTCGGGTCGGCACTCGACGCTGTAGACCTCGACGGCGACCTCGGCCAGGAGCGCCGTCTGGTACCCCGACCCGGTCCCCACCTCCAGGACCCGTTCCTTCCCGCTCAGCTCCAGCCGGTCCACCATGTAGGCCACGACGTAGGGCTGGGAGACCGTCTGGCCGCAGCCGATCGGTACCGGGTGGTCGCCGTAGGCGTCGGCTTGGGCCTGGGCAGGCACGAAGCGATGCCTGGGCACGCGGCGGAAGGCCGCCAGCAGGCGGGGGTCTCGGATGCCGCGGCTGACCAGTTGATCCTCGACCATCCGCTGGCGCTCCTGTCTCCGCTCGTCACCGGCCTGCACCGGGCTCCCCCTCCATACAAGCCACGGCGGCCTCGACCACGACGTCCATCGTGAGCTGCGCCAGACAGCCACCAGGCGCCTGCAGTACCCGTCCGAGCCGGCTGCGCGGACGCCACAGCGCTGGATCAGTCGGCCCGAAAAGCGACAGGGTCGGGGTCCCGACGGCCGCGGCCAGGTGCCCTGGGCCGGAGTCGTTGCCGACGAAGAGGTCGACCTGGGCCAGGAAGGCCGCCAGCTCGCGCGCCGTTCCCGGCGGCAGACAGGGGCGGCATCCTGCCTCCTTGCGGGTCTGTTCCTCCAGCGGGCCGAGGATCCACACCGGCTGGAGGCCACGTTCCTGCAGTCGGTCGGCCAGGGCCGCGAAGCGATCCAGCGGCCAGTTCTTCCGCGCGGCCCCGCTGCCTGGATGAAGGGCGACCAGCGGCGCGGACAGACCGGAGGATTGCAGCCAGGCAGCCGCGCGGGACGCCTCCTCTGGTTCGACGTGGACCCTCGGCTCAAGGTCTTCGGACGTCAAGGGCAGGTCTGGGCCTACCAGGGGCGCCATCAGATGATCGGTGACGTGGCCGGCAAAACCGTCCGGCGGTCGAGGATCGTGGACCAGGACGCGGCTGGGCAGCAGACGGTGCAGGTTCGCCTGCAGCACCCCCTCGGGATCGACCGCGTAGGCCAGGAGGCAGGGGGAAGAAGCCAGAGGGCGGAGCACGGTCGGCAGCTCCGGGCAGTCGGGCAGGTAGAGCGGTGCCATCCCCAGGCCGTCGTGGTCGACCGTCCGGCGGGGATCGGCCAGCGGCGCTACCCCTGACCGGGCGACCAGGAACAGGTCAGCCCCGTCGTGGCGCCGGCGCCACAGCCGCAAGGCCGGCAGGGTCACGACGAAATCGCCCAAGGCGCCGCCGCGGATCGCGGCGACCGGGGCAGACCTGCCCGAGCCGCCGGACCAGGGATCTCCCCCGGACGCGGTCTTGCCCTCTCGAAGACTTTCCGCTAAATTAACCACTCTCCGTCCGGAAGCCTGACGATATCCAGGAGTCGCGGCAATGGCTGGTCTGATCGGCAAGAAGCTGGGGATGACCCAGGTCTACAACGACAAGGATGAGTTGGTCCCGGTTACCGTCGTGGCCGCCGGGCCGTGTCCCATCGTCCAGGTCCGCCAGGGCGAGGCCGCGGGTCAGTCGGCCCTCCAGCTCGCCTTCGAGGAGGTGCAGGCCCGGAAGGTGAACAAGCCGCGCGCCGGCCACCTGGCGAAGGCCGGGGTGAAGCCCCATCGCCTGCTGCGCGAGCTGCGTCTGACCGGCGCCGAATATCAGGTCGGTCAGGTCCTCGACGTCAGCCAATTCACCGTGGGCGACCAGATCAAGGTGACCGGCACCTCCAAGGGGAAGGGGTTCGCGGGCGTCATCAAGCGCCACAACTTCCACGGCAAGGACCAGGCGCACGGCACCCCTGATCGCGTTCGGCATCCCGGCTCGATCGGGCAGGGCACCAGTCCCGGTCGCGTCTGGCGGGGCAAGAAGATGTCCGGTCACATGGGCGACGAGCGGGTAACC
>JBAZUN010000360.1:0-6556 GCA_041661365.1 Candidatus Latescibacterota bacterium | reverse complement strand
TGGCGTCGAGGAACTCAACCAAACCCCCGTCGTTTTCCGATGGAAGAACCTCGACCGGCTCACTGCGCAATGATCACCTTTTATTGAAACGATATACTAGTCCGCTACCACGGCGAGCTGGCGCCGCATGCCGCCGACCGCGGCCAGCTTGTGCCGCCGATGGCCGCGGCGCGTTCCGGCGGCGCTCCCGCTTCAGGCAGGGATCCCTGCCGTCTGGCCTGGGCTCAACTGCTGGCCCGGGTGTTCCGCGTCGACCTGAAGTGTCCCACCTGCGGCAGCCCCCTGCGGATCATCGCTGCGCTCACCGATCCCGACTCCGTGCGCGCCTGCCTGGACGGGGTAGGTCTGGACTGCCGTACTCCGCCCACCGTCCCGGCCCACCTCGCCTCCGAGCCCGAGCTCGACTTCGCTGCCGGGGTCTGTCGCCCCCCAGGCCCCCTCCAGGACACCTACGTCCCCCCACCAACCGGGCCGTCAGCCCGCATGCCCCTTGCTCCGCCGCGCCCGGGGGCCCTTTATGCGTCCTATCCCTCAGGCGCCTGCCCGCTATCCAGCGCTCCTGCTCGATGGCCCCCCGCCTCATGGCTACCGGCATCAGGTTCACCTCCGGCCCGTTGTCGGTACCCGCTGGCCATGGTATCTTCAGGGCAGTCCAGCACCACATCGCCATGCCTCCAAGGAGGGTCCCCCCATGGCCGATCATCTGACCCTCAAGCTCGAGGGCCGCAGGATCACCGCGAAGTGCTTCCAGGCGGCCTACAAGGCGTTCGTCGACATGGCCGCCGAAGTGGCCAGATCTGTCGCTGCGGCCGGCGATCGGGACCAACCCATCGACTGGCTGGTGTCGGTCGACAGCGGTAGCATCGTCCTGCATCTGAACCCCGACCCGGAGCAACTGTCTCCCGAGGAGGGGGAGCAGGTGATCACCGTAGTCCAGGACGGCGTCCGGGCCTTGCGGCTCGGTACCCCACCGCCGGTGCACTTCACTCCCAGAGCCGGCGAGCGGCTGCGTGCCTTGGCCTCGATGGTCACCGAGAGCAACGGCGATTTGAGTGCGGTCAGGTTCGGTCGGAACGGTGCCCAGGAGGAGGTGACGGTGGCCGCCGGTGCGGTGGCACCTGCCACCAGGCGGGGCTACGTCGATCTGGGCACCATCGAGGGGAAGATGGCCGTCCTGTGGAGCGGATCTCAGCCTCGGTTCTCCATCGTCGACAACGTCACCAAGCGGAAGATCCCGTGTTACTTCGAGCCAAGCCTGTGGGACGTGGTCAAAGCCGCCTTTGACCTGGATCTCAACCACCACGTTGCTGCTTCGGGTCGGATTGCCTACAGTGCCAACGGTAGCCCTGAGAAGATCCACATGGAACGGTTCAGGGTTCTCGGAGGGAGGGGGCCACGCCCCTCGGTGGTCGACATGGTCGGGATCCTGAAGTAGGTGACCATGGATCGCCGCTACGTTGACGCGGATGTGTTCCTGGGGTTGTTCAACCAGGAAACCGATAAGGTCGATGCGGCTCGGGCCATGCTCGAGGATGCTATAGCCCAGGATTTCGAGCTGGTCACTTCTGCTCTCACGTTGGCCGAGGTCATTCACCCCAAGGATTTGCCGCGGCTGAGCCGCGAGGGCAGGGAGCAGATCCGGGCGTTCTTCGCGGAGCCCCCCGAGCCGGTGGTGATCGTCGCCCTTGACAGGTTCATCGCCGAGAAGGCTCAGGAGCTCCTCTGGAGCATTGAGAAGCTGGCCTACAAGGATGCGATCCACGTAGCCACTGCGGTTGAGCTCGGGGTTACTGTCTTCTACACCTTCGACGGCGGATTACTCGACCTGAACGGCATGATCGGTGACCCGCCGCTGAGGATCGCTCAGCCAGGAGCAGGCGGGCAGATGGCGTTGGGGGTGCGGCTTCCCAGTGGCGAACGGGCAGGCTGACCGAGAAAGACTACCCTCATGGAAGCCATCGGCCGAGCGTTCCTCTGCGGCTTCCTGTCTATCGTGGATCTGAGCGGTACTCTGGCGTTTGGGTGAAGGGCACCGCTGGTGACCCGGTCTTCGTCGCCTCCCCCGCTCCGACCGACGCCGACATCCAGCACCTGGTCGAGCGCACCGCCCAGCGCCTCGTCCGGCTGCTCCAGCGCCGCGGCCTGCTTGACGACCACCAGTCCGATCCCCTGGCCGACCCGGCCGGCGGCCAGCGCACCAGTCCTTTATGCTACGCCGCTCGCGGCTTCTCCCTCCACGCCGCCACCCGCGTCCCAGCTCACGACCGGACCCGCCTGGAGCAGCTCTGCCGCTACGTCCTGCGGCCGCCCCTGGCCGCCGCCCGTCTCCGCTGGCTCGATCCCGACACCCTCAGCCTCGCCCTCAAGACCCCCTGGGCCGACGGCACTACCCACCTGCGGCTGTCCCCCCACGAACTGCTGGAGAAACTGGCTGCCCTGGTGCCCCGCCGCGGCAACACCTGATCCGCTACCACGGCGTGCTCGCCCCCCACGCCACCGACCGCGCCCAGATCGTCCCCGCCCCCGCCGACCCGGCGGCCGCCACCCATCGCCCCGGCCCGCTTGCACCCCCAGCCCGACTTCGACTTCGCCGCTTGAGCCTGACCGGATCCGACCCACAGGCCGCGCTGTGCCCACCTTGGCCCACCATCCCGCCGGCGCCCCCGCCCGCCGGCCTTCCTCCCTCACACCACCACCCAAACCCACCTAGCAACGCCCCTTGGGCCTGCAGCCACCCCACTATGCCCCATCGCCGACTTCCGACCCGCCCCGCGCGGCTTGACCTGCCACCCGAAAAGAGCCTTTGTTCTTCCTATCACCCGGCCAGCCGGCGGAAAGGATTCCCTCGGACTGAACCTGGCATTCGAGCCGTCCCAGAACCACCGGCGGATGCTGCGCCTGAGCCTTCCGAACTTGGTCCGCGTGCTCGAGCCACGACGTCAGGTACGCGTCCAACTCCTCACGGTGGTAAAGGTAGTAGAGGATCGCCGCGTGCACCTGCGCCAGGGTCAGCGAAGGAAACCGCTCTTGGATGGCTTGCGGCCGCTGGCCCCGGTGGATGTATTCGTAGAGGACCGACTCAATACCGATCCGCGAAGTGCGGAAGCGGATGTCATCGGACGCCAGGAAGTCGAAATGGTCCTCAAGTTGCATGCGCACCACCAGTGTGCCGGCGGATCGAGTCGCCTTTAGCTCCGGTATCGGGCCCGAATCTACCCGGGGATGCTCGGTGAGGCAACCACGGCCCCTTGCCGGTCACCGGCTACCTGCCACCGTCGGATTGCCGCTAGACGGGTGGCCACGTCTCCACGGTCAGACCCGGTACGCGCCCGAAGTCGCGCACGTTGTCGGCGCCGCAACGCTCCTCCGCGATCAGCACGCTGGAGTCGATCAGGACTGCCACGGGTCGCGCAGTCCTTCCTACAGGCCACTCGCGCGGCGTATCTCGTCAAGGTCACGGCCGAATCGCTCCGAGTCGCCGGGAGCCAGCCCGGGCAGGGCCGCCAGCAACTCCGGCAACTCGCCTAGGCGCACGCCCCTGGGCACGGATAGCAGCTCAGCCACGGGTTTTCCCCCCCGGGATGATGACGAACTCCTCGTCCCGGCACGCGACGCGGTTCAGATAGTCGGCCATGCGGCGCGACACATCGGTCGCCGATACCCTCGTCTTCATCAACCAGATCCCTCGCTGTGGCACAACGGGAGCACCGGAACCTCGGCCTGTGCTATCGCATGTGGACCGGACGCAGCAGATAATTTGATTATTTGATTATGCGAGATGATTTGCGGTGTGTCAACAACCCGTCGCGCAGACGGCTAGGGGGGCGGACCAGGGGGCGTCCGACGGCGCGGACCCCGCGGGGCGCACAAGGTGACGGAGGACGATCCCCGACCTCAGAAGATCCCCTTGACAACCAGCAGCACGCCGACGACGAACAGCGGCACGCCTAGCAGCGCGCCGATGATGGTCAGGCTGCGGAAGGGGAGCTGCCTCCTTGCCGATCGCGGATCAGACCGCCATGAGCAGGTCGAAGTGGCCGTCAGCGTGAACCAGCGGAATCCCGTGGCGCTGAGAGCAAGCCAGCACCAGGATGTCGGTCGCTGGTGCCGTGATACCACGGGCGCGCGCCTGCTTTGCCATCTCCCAGGCCGTGCTCCAGACCGTGCCGTCGATGGCCAGTTCGGGGAGCACCTTGGCCATGCTGGTCAGAACACCCTTCTCGTGCTCACCTCTGGCCCCATTCCATAGCTCAAGCTGCACGATGGGGCACCAGGATGCCTCGCCCGACTCGAGGGCATTGCGGACCAGGGCGGCCACATGCGCATCCCCGTCTGGTCGCAGAGCATGCACCCACGCGGAGGTATCGATCAGGCACAAGGACATATCAAGACTCGTTCCGCATGCGCTCAAGCTCTTCCGGAGTCATCAGGTCGGCGCACGAGCCAAGATGCTTGGCCAGGGCGGCCATCTTCCCTCGATGAACGTACTCGGTCATGGCCGTCACCACCGCCTCCCGTTTGGTCGCCGCACCGGAGAGGCGCATGGCATCCCGCAAGACCGACTCTGGAATATCAATTGTCGTCTTCATGCTTACCAATATCGGCTTATTAGATATCCTGGTCAAGGTCTCTGGAATTCCTGCAGCAGCATGTCCAGCACCTGGACTTCCCGCGCAGCACCTTGATAAGGCCCAGGGTCCCGAATCGGTCGGGGAGGCGCAGAAGCAGCGGTCGAAGCGGGAGGTTGGGAGGGTGAGATGGACGGGACGCGGATACGGCCAGCCTCCTTACCTCACGGCCACCAGCCAGCGATGGCGAGGCGTCGGAGGGAGATATCCCTGACCTCAGAAGATCCCCTTGACAACCAGCAGCACGCCGACGACGAACAGCGGCACGCCTAGCAGCGCGCCGATGATGGTCAGGCTCAGGAGAATCCCGACCAGGATGAAGACCAGCCCGATGAGGATTGCCGCGAAGCGGCCCGCCATCTCCACGATGGTGGCCAGCAGGCGCCAGAGGGCCGTGATCGGCCACCAGGCCCAGTGCAGTCCGCCGCTGCTGCCCATGCGCGTTCCTGTCAATAGAAGGTGAAGTTGGTCCCGCACCCGAGCCCGGCCCCTGGCCTGGCACCGACGCTGACCGGGTTGGCGAAGACGTACGCGACCCCGGGCGCGGTGAGGATGACGTCGGGCACGCCGTCGCCGGTCACGTCGCCGCGGATCACCGTGTTCCCCACCTCGCCCTCCTCGTGGGGCTGGCCCCCGTATAGGTCGGGCTGAGCCTCCATGGCAAAGGTGCCGATCCGTTGACCGCGGCCGTCGAACAGCCCTCGGGCATGCGGCAGCACGAGCTCGTCGTACCCGTCGCCGTCCCAGTCGACCAGGGTGTGGAAGCGGCAGTACTCGGCCCTGAGCCGTCCCAGCAGCTCCCCGTCCGCGCTCAGGGTCCAGACCTCGTTCTCCGGCTGCCCGCCCGTGTGCGGCACCAGGTCCACGGCCAACTGTGGCTCTGCCTGGCCCGGGTGGATATGACCCACGTCGATCGACTCGAAGTGGGGCCCGTCGATCTCCCACCGCACGCGGCCTTTCCCGTCGACCGCCATCAACCGGGCATCGCCGCAGCAAGTCAGGGCCAGCACGCACTCCTCGGGGGTCGGGCCGCGGCGGAGCACCCGGCAGCAGTCGAGGTGGCCATGGCCCGGGAACCTGCCCCCGTTCTCCAGGACCCAGCGCAGCTCACCGTCGGATCCGGCGAGAGCGTATCCCACCACGATCTCGTCCCGGCCATCGCCGTCCACGTCGACCGGCACCGGCTGGTGCGCGGTCAGGTACCCGCCCGGTCGCTCGATGGTCCAAAGGATCCGGCCGGAGCGATTCATGGCCCAGACCTGCGAATAGCGGGTCTTCACCAGCACCTCGCCCGCGTGACCGCGGCCGCTGAGGTCGGCGAAGACCAGGCAGTCCGTGGCCTCGGGGGGCAGGGGCAGGCGTTGTCGCTCGATGCCGGTGACCCCGTCCAGCTCGACGAGGAATCCATCGGCGCAGAGGATGACCTCGTTGCGGCCGTCGTTGTCCCAGTCGTGGATCTGGCAGGCCACGTCATGGTGGAAGCCGCGGCGGCCGATGGCCGGGTCGCCCCAGCGCCAGAGCACCTTCCCCTCGAGATCCTGGGCGACCACGGCGCTGGTGTAGTGGACGTCGCCGACGTTGACGTTGCGGGCGCTGACGATCTCGGCCCGGCCGTCGCCGTCCACGTCGCCGGTCACCAGCCAGGCACCGCCGTACTCCGGGTCGAGCTCCACCCGGCGCCAGGGCTGGATGAGGGGAGTCGATCCCGGTCCCGGGTCGGTCGCGTCGAAGAGCGCGGGCGCCTTCACGACGCGGCCCTCAGGGCCTGCTCGAACAGCTCCACATCCTCGCGGATCATCTCCGGCCGGTCACGGGGAAAGACCCCGACGCAGACCGCGTCCTGGGGCCGCATGCTGCGGGCGACCACGCCGAAGGCCGCGGCCGGGTCGTTGCGGCCGGCCGCCAGCACTTTATAATGCACCACCGGC
>JBAZUN010000359.1:4582-6560 GCA_041661365.1 Candidatus Latescibacterota bacterium | reverse complement strand
CATTTTATAGAGGAATCGGGTAAATCGACCGCCGCTCCAAGTGCGGGGCACCCCACAAGCGCTTATCTGATGAAAAAGGACCTTCACAGCATTGCTCCCGTCGCCTTAATCGATATTCCGCTGGCAAAATAGCCAGCAAGCAGGAAACATCTTGCATTTGCCTCAATCTAGTCCTATACTTCTCCCAGTTCTTTTACATAATTACGATAAACATACCAAACAAGGAGAAGAGGCGATGCGCGGGGCTGACAAGGTCATCCAAGCCCTCGAGCGTCATGGGGTGGAGTTCATCTTCGGCCTGCCCGGCGGGGCCGCGATCCCGATCTTCGATGCCCTGGTCGACGCCCCCGGGATCAAGCTGATCCTGACCCGCCACGAGCAGGGCGCCACGCACATGGCCGACGGGTACGCCAGGGCCACGGGGAAACCCGGCGTGGCCCTGGTCACCTCGGGACCAGGGGCCACCAACGCCATCACCGGCCTGTTCACGGCCCACATGGACTCGGTCCCGCTGGTGGTGCTGTCCGGCCAGACGACCACGCCGATGCTGGGCAAGGATGCCTTCCAGGAGGCCGACGTCTTCGGCATCTCCATCCCGGTGGTCAAGCACTCCTACCTGGTCAAGGCGGTCGACGACCTACCGCGCGTCATGGACGAGGCGTTCCATATCGCCACCACCGGACGGCCGGGCCCGGTCCTGGTCGACCTGCCCAAGGACGTCACCTCGGCCGAGTGCACCACCGACTTCCCCGACTCGGTGTCGCTCCCCGGGTACCACTGCCAGACCGAGCCCGATCCGGCCCGGCTCGACGAGGCGGCCCGCCTCCTGCGGCGCAGCCGGCGTCCGCTCCTCTACCTCGGGGGCGGCTGCATCGCCTCGGGCGCCCACGACGCGGCCAAGGCCTTTGCCGAGAAGACGCGGATGCCGGTGACCAACACCCTGCTCGGCAAGGGGGCCTTCCCCGAGCAGCACCCCCTGTCGGTGGGGATGCTGGGGATGCACGGCACGGCCTACGCCAACAAGGCCGTGGTCGGCTGCGACCTGATCCTGTGCGTCGGCGCCCGGTGGGACGATCGGATCACCGGCAAGCTCGAGGCGTTCTGTCCCGACGCCCGCAAGATCCACGTCGACATCGACCCGGCGGAGTACGGCAAGGTGCTCATCCCCGACCTCTTCATCGAGGGGGACGCCCGCCTGGCGCTCGAGGGACTGACCGCCCGGTCTGAGCCGCTGGAGACCGGGGATTGGCTCCGCCAGATCGACGAGTGGAAGGCCAAGTACCCGCTGCACTACGGCCGCAAGGGCGGTCTCAAGATGCAGGCGGTCTTCGACCGGCTCTACCACCTGACCGCCGGCCGGGCCGTGGTCGTCACCGACGTCGGCCAGCACCAGATGTGGGCGGCCCAGTTCTACCGCACCGCGCACCACCGCCAGTGGCTGTCCTCGGGCGGGGCCGGGACCATGGGGTTCGGCTTCCCGGCCGCCATCGGCGCCCAGTTCGGGCGGCCCGACGACACGGTGGTGGCCATCGTCGGCGACGGCGGTTTCCAGATGACCATGCCCGAGCTGGCCACGGCCGCGCTCCACCGCCTGCCGATCAAGATCCTGGTGATGGACAACCGGTACCTGGGGATGGTCCGTCAGTGGCAGAGCCTCTTTTACGACGACCGCCTCTCCGGGGTCGACCTGGAGGGGAATCCGGACTTCGTCAAGCTGGCCGGGGCGTACGGGATCCAGGGGTTCCACCTGCGGCGCATGGCCGACATCGACAAGGTGCTCAAGCAGGCCCTGGCCTACGACCAGGGCCCCTGCCTGGTCCACGCCGAGTGCGAGAAGGAGGACAACGTCTTCCCGATGATCCCGGCGGGCGCGCCGCTCAGCGAGATGCTGGTCGAACCGCCCCGTCATCGGCTGGCCAAGCCGGTGGGCGGGACCTAACAGCCCGTTGAAAAAGCCGCCTTGTCTGGCGAGGCCGAG
>JBAZUN010000359.1:0-4572 GCA_041661365.1 Candidatus Latescibacterota bacterium | reverse complement strand
GAGAAGATGCGCAGCGCGAGCGGCACAGGGACGTGGCCGGATCGAGAGCGATCCGGCACACGACGCCAGGGTCTGCTATCACCGGCCGCAGCCCAAATGGGCTTTTTCAACGGGCTGCTAAGGGAGAAAGGACGAGAGATGACCGAGTCACAAGCCATCGAAGAGCCGGCCACCGCCCGCGAGGCCAGGAGTCCCAAGGCCACCATCGGCCTGCTGGTCAACGACCAGCCCGGGGTGCTAATGCGGATCAGCCAGACCTTCAGCCGGCGGGGGTACAACATCGAGTCCTTGGTCGTGTCGCCGTCCCACCTGCCCCGCACCTCGCGGATGACGATCACCTGCAGCGGACCGGAGGACGTCCTCCTCCAGATCATCCTCCAGCTCAACAAGCTGGTCGACGTGGTGCACGCCCGTGATCACAGCGTCGATCAGGCCGTCACCCGCGAGCTGGCCCTGTTCAAGATCCGCTGCGATGTCCCGGAACGGACCGAGATCCTGCAGATCGCCGAGGTCTTCCGCGGCAAGGCGGTCGACATCTCCGAGGACACCATCACCATCGAGGCCACCGGCACCTCGGAGAAGATGGACGCCCTGGCCGCCATGTTCGGCAAGTTCGACCTGCGGGAGCTGGTCCGCACCGGCAAGATCGTGATGGCCCGGGGGAACCAGACCACCTGATCTCCCCTGCCGCGGTCAGAGCGACGCGGCCTCGCGCGAGCTCGCGTCGAGGCCGCCTTCCGGCCCCTTGGCGAACCATTATCTCCCCGGCTCCGTGCGACTTGCCCGGGGCCGGGGAGATCCCTTATCTTCTCCCCTCGCGTCGATCCCGTGTCAGCCAACCACCCGCAGTCCGCACCATCCCGTCAACCTTCTTCAAGGAAGCGTGGCAAGACCATGGCCAGATGCGTCTACTTGTTCGGAACCCGCAAGACCGAGGGGAACACCAAGATGCGCAACCTCCTCGGCGGCAAGGGAGCCAATCTTGCCGAGATGGCCCAGCTCGGGCTGCCGGTGCCGGCCGGCTTCACCATCACCACCGAGGTCTGCACCTACTACTACCAGAACAAGAACACCTATCCCAAGGAGCTGGAGGCTCAGGTCGACAAGGCGCTCAAGGAGGTCGAGAAGACCATGGGCGCCCGCTTCGGCGATCCGGCCAATCCGCTCCTGGTCTCGGTGCGGTCCGGCGCCCGGGTGTCGATGCCCGGGATGATGGAGACCGTGCTCAACCTGGGTCTGAACGACGAGATCGTGCAGGGGCTGATCGCCAGGTCGCAGAACGAGCGCTTCTGCTACGACGTGTACCGCCGCTTCGTGCAGATGTACGGGGACGTGGTGATGGGCCTGCGGCCCGAGGGTAAGGAGATCGACCCGTTCGAGCAGTTGATCGAGAAGAAGAAGCAGGCCCGCGGGGTGAGCCTGGACAACGAGCTGACCGCCACGGACCTGAAGGAGCTGGTCGCCGAGTTCAAGGCCGAGATCAGGAAGCGGCTGGGCAAGCCGTTCCCCGAGTGCCCCACCGAGCAGCTCTGGGGAGCGATCGGCGCGGTCTTCGGCTCGTGGAACGGCGCCCGCGCCATCCGCTACCGCGAGCTGGAGAACATCCCCCACGACTGGGGCACGGCGGTCAACGTGCAGTCGATGGTCTACGGGAACATGGGCGACGACTGCGCCACCGGCGTGGCCTTCACCCGCAACCCGTCGACCGGCGAGCGGAAGCTCTACGGCGAATACCTGATCAATGCCCAGGGTGAGGACGTGGTCGCCGGGATCCGCACCCCGCAGCCGGTGGCCCAGCTCACCAGGCAGCTCCCCAAGGCCTACAAGGAGTTCGTCGCGGTCTGCGCGCTGCTGGAGAAGCACTACAAAGACATGCAGGATATGGAGTTCACCATCCAGAACAAGCGTCTCTGGATGCTCCAGACCCGCAACGGCAAGCGGACCACCGCGGCCGCGGTGAAGATCGCCGTGGACATGGTCAAGGAGAAGCTGATCACCAAGGCCGCGGCCCTCGAGCGGGTGAAGCCCTCTGACCTCGACCAGTTGCTCCACCCCACCTTCAAGAAGACCGGCCAGGAAGAGGTGATCGGCAAGGGGCTGCCGGCCTCGCCGGGCGCGGCCACGGGGAAGGTGGTCTTCAACGCCGAGGAGGCCGAGGCCGAGGAGGCCAAGGGCGAGAAGGTGATCCTGGTCCGGCAGGAGACCTCTCCCGAGGACATCGGCGGGATGCACGCGGCCCAGGGGATCCTGACCGCGCGCGGCGGCATGACCTCGCACGCCGCGGTGGTGGCCCGCGGCATGGGCAAGTGCTGCGTCGCCGGGTGCAGCGAGCTGGTCATCGACTACCAGCAGGACCAGTTCACCGCAGGGGGGAAGGTGGTTCGCAAGGGGGACTGGATCTCCCTGGACGGCAGCCGCGGCCTGGTCATGCTCGGTCAGGTGCCGACCGAGGAGGCCAAGTTCTCGCGCGAGTTCGCCATCCTGATGCAGTGGGCCGACGAGACCCGCAAGCTGATGGTGCGCACCAACGCCGACACCCCGCACGACGCCGAGGTGGCGCGGGCCTTCGGCGCCCAGGGGATCGGCCTCTGCCGCACCGAGCACATGTTCTTCGAGGGGGACCGGATCGTGGCCGTGCGCGAGATGATCCTGGCCGACGACGAGGCCGGCCGGCGCAAGGCCCTGGCCAAGCTGAAGCCGATGCAGCGCGCCGACTTCGAGGGGATCTTCAAGGCGATGAGCGGTCTGCCGGTCACCATCCGGCTCCTCGATCCGCCGCTGCACGAGTTCGTCCCCCACGAGCTGGCCCAGCAGGAGGAGATGGCCCGGGAGATGGGGCTGCCGCTGGAGAAGATCCAGCAGAAGGTCGACTCGCTCCACGAGTTCAACCCGATGCTCGGCCACCGCGGCTGCCGTCTGGGGGTCACCTTCCCCGAGATCTACGAGATGCAGGTCGAGGCGATCTTCGAGGCGGCGATCAACGCCCGCAAGGCCAGGGTCAAGGCCCTGCCCGAGATCATGATCCCGCTGGTCGGCACGGTCCGCGAGCTCTCCGACCTGAAGGCGATGATCGACCGCGTCGCCGCGGAGCTGGGCAAGGCGCACAAGACCAAGCTCAGCTATGCCGTGGGCACCATGATCGAGGTGCCGCGCGCGGCCCTGGTGGCCGTCGAGATCGCCAAGGAGGCCGAGTTCTTCAGCTTCGGCACCAACGACCTGACCCAGATGACCTTCGGCTTCAGCCGGGACGACGCCGGCAAGTTCCTGCCCGACTACGTGGCCAAGGGGATCCTCCCCGCCGATCCGTTCCAGACCCTGGATCAGGAGGGGGTCGGGCAACTGGTCCGCATGGGCACCGAGCGGGGGCGCAAGACCCGCAAGACCCTCAAGGTCGGCATCTGCGGCGAGCACGGTGGCGACCCCGACTCGGTGATCTTCTGCCACCAGGTCGGGCTCAACTACGTCTCCTGCTCCCCGTACCGAGTGCCGATCGCCCGGCTGGCCGCGGCCCAAGCGGCCCTGTCGGTCCACGTCAAGATCAGGTCCGACGCCTGAGCCGGAGACAGATGAGCAGGGTTATCGCCATCGCCAACCAGAAGGGGGGGGTCGGTAAGACCACGACCGCGGTCAACCTGGCCGCGTGCCTGGCCGTGGCCGAGCAGCCGACCCTGCTCATCGACATGGACCCCCAGGCCAATGCCACCAGCGGCTGCGGGATTCCGGTAGCCGAGGTCGAGCCGGCGAACATCTACCACGCCCTGCTCGGTCACCGGTCCGGGGAGGAGGTCGTGCGCAAGACCAGCATCCCCTACCTCTCCCTGATCCCGTCGCACGTCAACCTGGCCGGGGCCGAGGTGGAGATGGTCAACATGATCGCCCGCGAGCAGAAGCTGGACGGCCTGCTCGCGGGCGTGAAGGACCGCTTCACCTACACCATCGTCGACTGCCCACCCTCGCTGGGCCTGCTGACGATCAACGCCCTGACCGCGGCCGACGCGGTGCTGATCCCGATCCAGTGCGAGTACTACGCCCTGGAGGGGCTGGGCAAGCTGCTCAACACCATCCGCCTGATCCAGCGCCACCTGAACCCCAGGCTGCAGATCGCCGGGGTGCTGCTGACCATGTACGACGCCCGGCTCAACCTGTCGCGGCAGGTGGCCGCCGAGGTGAAGTCCTACTTCGGCAACAAGGTCTACAAGACCGCCGTCACCCGGAACGTGCGGCTGGCCGAGGCGCCCAGCTTCGGCCAGCCGATCGTCCTCTACGACATCCTGTCGCCGGGCGCCCAGAACTACATGGCGCTGGCCGGCGAGGTGCTCAGCCATGGGTAAGAAGCCGGTCCTGGGCAAGGGGATCAGCGCCCTCATCCCGGAATACCCCGAGACCGGGCAGGCCGACGGTCAGGGCGCCCGGGTGGTCGAGCTGCCGGTCGACGAGATCGAGCCGAATCCGGCTCAGCCCCGGACCGACTTCAACGAGGAGCGGCTGGAGGAGCTGACGCGGTCGATCCGGGAGCGGGGGGTCATCCAGCCGATCCTGGTCAACCGGATCGGGCAGAGCTACCACATCGTC
>JBAZUN010000358.1:0-6563 GCA_041661365.1 Candidatus Latescibacterota bacterium | reverse complement strand
TCCGCCGTACTCCGCCCGACGCAGCTCGGCCATGACCGTGGGCCAGTCGGTGTCTCCGTCGAGGAGGTTGACGAAGCGGTGGTCCCGGCGGACGTAGTCCTTGAAATGCACCCGGACGATCCGCGGGCCGAGGCCGCGGATCCAGTGCTCGGGATAGCCGTAGGCCATCATGTTGGCCGTGTCGAGGTAGAGCTTGACCCAGGGGCTGTTGACCTCGTCGATGAAGGTACGGGCCTCCCACGGACTGAGCAGGAAGCGGTTCCACACGTTCTCCAGGCCGATCACCGCCCGATGGGCCGCGGCCAGCGGTGTGGTCTCGCGCAGCGCGTCCCGCAGGTCGGCCCATGCCTCCTCGTAGGTCCCCTCGACGGTGAGCCCCCCGGGGTGCAGGAGCACGGCCCCGGCGCCGACGACCCCGGCGATCTCCAGGGACCGGACCAGTCCCCGACGGAGCTTGTCGCGCTCGGCCGGATCGCGGCTCAGCAGGTTGCCGCGGTCGGCGAAGGTGGCGATGACCGAGCCGATCTCCACCCCGGCGGCGGCACAGCGCTCGCGCACCTTGGCCAGCTCAGGATCGCGCAGCCGCACGTCGAGATCCTTGGTCTCGTTGAACACCAGCTCCACCGACTGATACCCCGCCTGCCGACACAGGTCCAGGGTATCCTCCAGCGACATCTCACCAAGGATGATCTGGGTGATCCCGATCTTCATGACTGGATCCTTTCCATGAATGGACGATCTCCGTGACCCGGCCGACAGAAGGTAGGGGTACGGTTCCCGTCGGTCCATGCACGCACCTGGCCAAGCACCTCGCGTCAGCCGCCGGGGGTGAGGGCAAGGTAACCCAGGGCCTTCATCAGGTGGAGCCCCACCGAGCTCACGCCGAGACCCAGTCCGGCCCCGCCCAGGTAGCTGACCGACCGGCAGTAACGCCACTGGAGACGCACGGCGGTGACGCCGTAGTAGATGGCGCCGAAGCAGAGCGCCAGGCTGGGCAGGGGCCACAGGAGAAGCGCGGTTCCCATCGCGCCCAGGATCAGGGCGAACCTGCCGCCGAACCCCTTCCCTCCCGGGGGCACCGCCGGCGGCGGCTCGTCTTCGTCCCGGGCCGCCACCCGCCGACCGACGAGCCGGGCCATCCAGAAGAAGGTGCTCACCAACACCAGAAAGGCGAACCCCAGGGTGATCAACCCCAACGCGGTGAACACGGAACCTGCTTCCTAAGGACGGTCCTGTCCCCGCCGGTTCCAGACCGCGTTCTCGAACATGTTCAGCCCGGGGTCCTGCACCACCCCGGCCACGCGCGTCGGTGGGTGGGCCGCGATGAAGGATTCGTCGAGGTCGATCCCCCACCCCGGCCCGTCGGCAACGGTGAAGCAGCCGTCGGCCACCTCGGGGTAGGGAGACCCGGCCTGCTTCACGTGGGCGTCGGCGAAGTCGTTGAAGTGCTCGAGCACCTTGCCGTTGCGCAGGGTCGCCATCAACTGCAGGGCGGCGGCGGTCGAGACGATCCCGCCGACGTTGTGCAGGGCGACCATCACCGAGTGGACCTCGGCGAAAGCGGCGATCTTCTTGGTCTCGAGGAAGCCGCCCCCCTGGGTCATGTCGGGCTGCACCACGTGGGCCGCCCGCAGCGGCCACAGCTCGCGGTATTCGGGAGCGCCGTAGAGTCGTTCACCGGTGGCGATCGGGATGGCGGTCTGCCGGGCCACCTGGGCCAGGGCCGGCAGGTCGTGAGGCCGCACCGGCTCCTCGATCCACCCCGGACGGTACTCCTCCAGGGCCCGGGCGATCTCGATCGCCTGGTGCGGGGCAAAGCGGCCGTGCATCTCGATGAACAGCTCAACCTCCGGACCGACGGCCTCGCGCACCGCGGCCACCAGGGCCATGGATCGCCTCAGCTCCTCGCGGGAGAGCTCGAGGTCGCCGTTCCCGAACGGGTCGAACTTCATCCCCCGGTACCCGCGCGCCACGACGGCCCTGGCCGCCTCGGCAAAGGCCTCGGGGGTGCGCTCGCCGGTGTACCACCCGTTGGCGTAGGCCGGCACCCGGTCCCGCACCTTGCCGCCGACCAGACGGTAGACCGGCTGGCCGCAGGCCTTCCCGACCAGGTCCCAGCAAGCCAGCTCCACCAGGGCCAGGCCGGTCATCACCACCTCGCCCGGCTTGCCGAAGTCGAGCAGGGTCAACCGGCGGTACAGGGCCTCGATGTCGAAGGGATCGAAGCCGACGATGTGCCGCCGGATGTCCCGCAGGTACTCGAGCACGGTGTGGGTCTTCCCCACCACGCGCGACTCGCCGTATCCCACCAGCCCGGCGTCGGTCTCGACCACGAGGTAGGTGATGTTGCGCCAGGGCGTGCCCAGCACCAGGGTGTGGTAGTCGGTGATTCTCATGGTGTGGGTCTCCTCAGAGCCGTCCGTGGCGGATGTCGACCAGCCGCTGCGTCAACTCGTGTTCAAGGGGTTGTCCGGTGAAGAACCTGACGAACTCGTCGACCATGCTGCCGAAGTAGCGGGGAAAGGCGTTGGGCGCGTACCAGGCGACGTGGGGCGTGACAAAGGCGTTCGGCAGGGAGCGGAGGGGGCTGTCCTTGGGCAGGGGTTCCGGATCGAAGACATCCAGACCGGCGACCAGGGTACCCTGGCGCAGTCGCTCGATCAGCGCCTCCTGATCGATCACCGGACCCCGCGAGCAGTTGACCAGGACCGCCCCGGGGCAGAGCAGGTCCAGCTCCCGCCGGCCGATCATCCCCCGGGTGCGCGGGGTGAGCGGGGTCTGCAGGACGAGGATCTCCGCGTGCCGGAGAACCTGGTCCAGCTCGGCCCGGACGATCCCGAGGCGGACCGCCGACTCCTCCTCGAGGTAGGGATCGCAGACCCGCAGATCGACGCGGAACGGGGCCAGCAGCTCGATCAACCGCCGGCCGACCTGACCGCACCCGACCAGGCCGACCCGACGGCCGGTCAGCTCGCCGCAGACCAGGTGGTCGTTCTGCGCCCGCGCCCAGAGCTCCTCGCTGGCCATCATCTGCCGGAAGACGGCGCCCCCGTTCCGCAGACAGACCAGGATCAGAGCCAGGACCCACTCGGCCACGGGCTGGGCCGAGGCCACGTTGTCGACGTCGACCACCTTCACCCCATGGGTCGCGGCGGCTTCCAGATCAACACCGGCGCCGAAGCGGTCGCCGCGCACCCCGGCCAGGCGGAGGTCGGGGGAACCGGCGAAGACCCGGGCGGTCAGCGGCGGCAGGCGACCGCCGAGGCGGATCACCCCGGCGCACCCTCGAAGCCGCGCGATCAGCTCGTCCTCGGTGCAGGGCTCGCCAGCGGCCGGCTCCACCCACTCGGCGACGCGCTCCAACCTGGCGCGGTCAGCCCCGCTGACCCACGGTCCCATGTCGACGAGCACCTTGGGTTGCATGGTGTCTACTCCTGGCCGTCCCCGACCTCGGCGCGGACCTGCCGCCCCCAGAGGGCCGACCGCGCCCGGCCGATGGCCGGCTCTTCAAGGGGAACCTGACGGATGGCGCGCCAGACCCAGGCGGTCACCCCGAGGAAGAGGGCCGCGGTGACGAAGAAGGCGGTCCGGAATCCCAGCTCGGCGCCGACGTACCCCCCGACCGCCGGGCCCAGGGCCCAGCCGAAGGCGTTGGCGCTGGTCAGCAGACCGAAGGCCTTCCCCCGGTCCTCGTCGGGCACGATGCGGGCGATGATGGCGTTGGCCACCGGCCGGATGGCGCCTCCGGAGATCGAGGCCAGGACCATGAGCGCTGCCAGCATGGTCACCGAGGTCGAGAGCCCCTGCAGCACCACGAAGAGGGTGTTGGTCAACAGGCCGATCAGGAGGGTCCGCCGGGCTCCCACCCAATCGCTCCACCGGCCGAGGATCGCCGACGAGAGGGCGCCGACCAGCCCGGCCACCGAGAAGACCCGGCCGGCCAAGGCCACGATGTTGTCGGTCTGGGCCAGGGTCTGCAGGAAGAGCGGCACCACCGGCATGGTGACGCCGAAGGCGAACTGGATCAGGGTCAGGCTGACCAGCATGAGGAGGAACGGCCGCAGGCGCAGCAGTCGGACCGAGTCCGAGAGGAAACCGGCGGTCCCGGTTAGGGGGGATTCGGTCCCCGGCTCGCGCCGGAAGTCCTCGCGCACCCAGAGCTGCACCGCCACCCCGGCCACCGCCACCAGGACCCCGGAGACGACGAAGCAGCTCTGGTACCCGAACCGCTCGATGAACGGCCCGCCGACCAGCGGTCCCAATGAGCCACCGAGCATCACCGCGCCCTGCATCAGCCCCAGGGCGTACCCGAGGTGCTGGCGCGGGGTGGTGGTCGACACCAAGGTGATGCAGGCGGCCACGGTGCCGGCGAGCACCCCCTGCAGGAAGCGGGCAACGAGCAACTGGGTGAGGGTGGTGACGTAGGCCATGAGGACGACCGTGACCCCGCCGCCGAGCATGGCGCGGACGACCATCGACTTACGGCCGAAGCGGTCGGCCAGAGCCCCCCACACCGGTGAGGAGAAGGCCATGGCCAGACCGGCCGCGGTGCCCATGTGGCCGGCCCAGATCAGGGCCTCGTTCAGGTCCTTGACGTCGAATTCCTGGATGTAGTACGGAAGGAACGGCTGGATCGCCTGGAAGCCGATGATGGCGACGAGCTGGGTCGCCCAGAGGGTGTAGAAGTTCCGCTTCCAGGATACCTGCATGGGGAAGAATAACGGCGGCGGCCGACGCCGGGGAAAGACCGTCCCGTTCCCGACCACCGGCGCCGACAGACCGCGGGGTGGGCCCGCGAATGGACCCACCCCGCGTCACGAACCCCTCTTCCGATCGATCAGCGCAGGGCCGACACCCCGCCGCCCTTGAGGGCGCGGGCCACCTCCTTCTCCACGTCGGCCTGGGTGACCATGCTGGTATCGCCGGGGGTCTCCTGGACCAGGATGCCGTGGGCCGCGCCCCACTGCACCGCGTCCTCGGGCCCCTTCCCCTTGAGCAGGGCCGCGATCACCCCGGAGGCGAAGGAATCACCGCCGCCGGTCCGGTCGGCGATCTCGATCCCCTCGCGCACCGCGGCCTGATGGATCTTGTCAGCCTCGACGTCGTAGAGGACCGCGCCCCAGGTGATCCGGTCAGCGGTCAGGGCGCCGCGAAGCTGGGTGCCGATCAGCTTGAGGTTGGGATACTCCCGGGCCACGGTGCGCAGCATCCCGGTGTAGACCTCGAGCCACTGCGCGAAGGGCGCGTCCTTGGCCACCTTCTTGGTCTCGTACCCCAGGGCGTCGCCGAAATCGTCCTGGTTCCCCACCAGGAACTCCACGTGCGGCACGATCTGGCGGTTGATCTGCCGGGCCCGCTCCTTGTTCGGCTCGACCTTGGACCGGTAGTTGAGGTCGAACGACCGGCCGATGTTGTACTCCCCGGCCTTCTTCATCGCCTCCAGGGCCAGCTCGGCGGTCTTGGAGGAGAGCAGGGTGTAGATCCCGCCGGTGCTGAACCAGCGGGTGCCGAGCCGGCCGAAGAGGAGGTCCCAATCGACGTCGCCCGGCCCCATCTCGCGCACCGGGGTGTGGGCCCGATAGTATTCGGTGACCGAGGGCAGGACCCCCTTCCCGGCAAAGGTGAAGTTGATCCCGTTGTGCAGGGTGCCCTTGCCGTCGGTGCTGAACCGGCCCTTCCCCGACGGACTGAACCAGATGACGTGACCGGTGTCGACCCCGGCCTCGCGGAACTGATTCTCGATGTTGCGGCCGATCCCGTCGTCGACCAGGGCCGTGACCACCGCGGTCCGCAGGCCGAAGCAGTAGCTCAACCCCTCGGCCACGTTGGTCTCGCCGCCGCCGTGCCAGACGCGGGCCGTCCGGGCCCGGGCCGTGGGCACGCTCCCCGGATCGAGGCGGAGCATCACCTCACCCAGGGCGATCGAGTCGTACCGGGTCTCCTCGGCGGACTTCAGCTTCAACGCGCACATGCCGGATCTTCCTCCTCTGGGATCCTGGTGCTCTGCTGCAGAGCACTAGGGCTTGGGCATATCCCCCATCTTCTTGAGGCTCTCCTGCAGCATCTCGTCGGTGAAGTAGTGCTCCTCGAGCTCGCCGGAGAAATAGGCCTGGTACGAGCCCATGTCGAAGTGCCCGTGACCGGAGGCGTTGAAGGCGATGACCTTCTCCTCGCCGCTCTCCTTGCACTTGAGCGCCTCGAGGATCGTCCCGCGGATCACGTGGTTGGTCTCGGGTGCTGGCACCCATCCCTCGGCCCGGGCAAAGGTGACCCCGGCCTCGAAGCACTCGATCTGGTTGAAGGCCGCGGCCTCGATCTGACCGAGCTTGAGCACGTGGCTGGCCAGGGGCGCGGACCCGTGGTAGCGCAGTCCGCCGGCGTGGATCTTGGCCGGCACGAAATTGTGGCCAAGGGTATACATGGCCAGCAGCGGGGTAAGCCCGACGCTGTCGCCGAAGTCGTAGAGGTACGGCCCCTTGGTCAGGGTCGGGCAGGAGGCCGGCTCACAGGCCACGATCCGCATGTCGTCCTTCTCCCCGGCCAGCTTGTGGCGCAGGAAGGGG
>JBAZUN010000357.1:0-6572 GCA_041661365.1 Candidatus Latescibacterota bacterium | reverse complement strand
CCGCGCCAGGCCATCGAGGATCACGAGCTCCTGGGAGACGATCCCTTCGAGCAGCTTCTCGCGGTCCTCCTGCCGCAGGGTATCCAGGCCCCGGTACCCGCTCCTCACCAGCGCCCGCGCGCGGGCCTCGAAATCCGGCACGGTGATGGTGCGGTCCCCGACTCGGGCTACGTAATCGGGGGTGGAGCAACCCAGACTGGTCGCGGCAAGAACGAGCAGGAACAGACCTCCATGAGACCGGCCGCGAGGACCGGCCGCGGGAAAGACGGGATTCGGCAACGCGTTGCTGTGACTCACCATCTCGTGACAGCACCTCCGGGTATCAGGAAGGATCACCGCATCTGGGCGGGACAGAATATAGGCACCCTCTCCACCCGGTCCAGCCGCACCGGTAGACAGGGACGCGGATGACCCGGTATATTCCTTGATCACGTCCCCTGGAGAGCCATGCCCAGCCCCTTCCCCGTGCTGACCTGCCGTCCCGCGTCGCTGACCTGGCTGACCATTGCCCTGGTGGGGGTCGGAGGGTGCGGCGATCCCTCTCCCCCGGCCAAGCCGGCGGTCGTGCCCGCCGTGGCGCCCCGGCCGCAAGCCGGGGCCGCGGAGCTGGCCGCGGGTCGGGACCTGCTGGCCCAGGGACGGACCACCGAGGCCATCGCCGCGCTGACCAGGGCCGCCCGGGAGGCGCCGGCAGATCCGGGGATACAGTTCCACCTGGCGAACGCCTGTCTGGCCGAGGACCGGTACCGGGAAGCGGAAACGGCGTACCGGAGGGCGATAGAGCTCGACTCCGGGTTCGTGGCGGCCCACCACAACCTGGGCGGGCTGTACGCCGCCGTGGAGCGATTCCCCGAGGCCATTGCCGAGATCCGGCGGTCGATCGAGCTGGACCCGACCTATGCCCGCGGCCATAATTCGCTGGGCAAGCTCCTGTACCGGCAGGGAGACCATGTCCAGGCCGCGGTGGCCTACCTTCGGGCCACGGAGCTGGACAGCGCCTACACCGAAGCCTGGCTCAACCTGGGGGAGGTCCGGGCCAAGGATCGCGACCTGGACGCGGCGCTGCAGGCCTACCGGCGAGCCGTCCGGATCGATTCGGCCTGCTCGCCGGCACTGGCGGGGATGGGGGCGGTGCTGACCAAGCAGCGTCGCTTTGACGAGGCCGTGACCTGCCTGGAGCGCGCGATCCGGCTGGATCCCCTGCTGACCCGGGCGCACTACACCCTGGGCCAGGCCTACCTCAGGCTCAGCAGGCAGGACGAGGCCCATCGGGCCTTGGAGATAGCGGCCCGGCTGGAGAAACAGGACACCCGCATCGACGAACTGCTCTACGCCCTGACCACCTATCCTGACCGGGCCGGGATCTACTTCGATCTGGGAGTGGTCTACGGCCAGCGGGGCGAGATGGACAAGGCGCGGCAGAAATACGAGCGGGCCCTGGCGCTGGACCCTGCCCAGGTGCCGGCCCACTACAACCTGGGGAACATCCACCTGCGCGCCGGGAGGCTCGAACCGGCCCTCCACCACTACCAGCGGGCGGCTGCCGTCGACAGCACCTATGCCCCTGCCTTCGGGGGGATCGGCAACGTCGACATGCTGCGCCGGAACTTCGCCGGGGCCGTGCGGGCCTTTGCCCGCGCTGCCGCCTTGGACCCGCGTAACCCCGAATACCGGCGCAGTCTGGAGCTGGCAAGGACGGCCACCGCGCGGGGAAGCCTCCCCTGATCGCCGGTCGGACTTACTACAGACGGTCCATCCGGTCGTAGGCGTACCGCAGCATCCGCTCGGTCGTCTCCCAGTTGACGCACTGATCGGTGATCGAGACGCCGTAGCGCAGGGCAGAGGGATCGGCCTGGATCTTCTGGCTCCCCTCCTCGAGATAGCTCTCGCACATCATCCCGATGATGAAGTCAGATCCAGAAACCCTCTGCCGCACCACGTCCTGCCATACCCTCTCCTGTCGCGCGCACTGCTTGCCGGAGTTCCCGTGACTGCAGTCGATCAGGGCCACCTCCTCCAGACCGGCGCTCCGCAGCAATGCCCCGGCCTGCTCCAGGTCCTCGGGGTGGTAGTTGGGTCGATCGTCGGCACCGCGCAGGACCAGGTGGCCGTAAGGGTTCCCCGAGGTGCGGACCAGGCAGGTGCGCCCATCCTGATCGATCCCGAGAAAGGTATGGGGATGCCGGGCCGAGCTCATGGCGTTGACGGCAACCTGCAGGTTCCCCTCGGTGTTGTTCTTGAAGCCCACCGGCATGGACAGGCCGCTGGCCATCTCCCGATGGGTCTGGGATTCGGTCGTGCGGGCGCCGATGGAGGCCCAGGAGACCAGGTCGGCGATGTACTGGGGGGTGATCGGATCGAGCAGCTCGGTCCCCGCGGGCAGTCCCATCTCGTTGATCTCGAGGAGGAGTCGACGGGCCAGCCGGAGGCCGGCCTTCATGTTCTCCGAGCCGTCGAGGTACGGATCGGAGATCAGCCCCTTCCACCCCACGGTGGTTCTGGGCTTCTCGAAGTAGACCCTCATCATCACGTACAACTGCTTGGACAGCTCGCGGCGCAGGGCGTCCAGCCGCCGGGCGTATTCCAGGGCCGCGTCCGGGTCGTGGATGGAGCACGGCCCCACCACTACCAGCAACCGCCGATCCTCGCGATGGAGGATCCGGCAAACCGTCTCCCGGCCCTCGGCCACGGTCCGGATGGCCCCTTCAGAGGCGGGCAACTCCCGCTTGAGCTGGGCCGGCGCCTCCAGGGGCACCATCTCGCGGACGTGGAGATCGTGGATCTTGACCATGGGATCAACTCCTTGACCCGCAACAAAAAAGCCCCCGAATATCATCAGGGGCCATAAGAGCCCGAGGCTAGTGCCTGCTTGCAGAAGTCCGCGTCAGCACCGAGGGCGTCGAGGCGCCCGGGCCGCCAAGCGGCCGACCGAGGGCGGATCGAGGGGAGATCCGCAGAGGAAGGCCAACGCCGCGGCCCGGGATGGATCGGCGCCCGAATGCAGCCGATTTCTGCAAGCAGGCACTAGGAGGAAGGTCGGGAACCGCGCGGGCAATATAGCCGTGCCGCAAGACCGCGTCAATCGACGGTCCCGAGCGACGGCATCCTGGCGCTGGTCCGGACCCGGACCGTACCTTCTGGGGGATGCGCGGGCCAAGCAGCGTCGGCCCTGCGGACAGGTCGGCAGCAACGGCATCTCATCCCCCACCGGAGACCACGGCAGATGCGACCCAACCAGATCCGCCTCACCCTGCAGTCCGGGCGCCCCTCCCTCGGAGCCTGGCTCAACCTGGCCTCGCCCATGGCGGCCGAGGTCATGGCCGCGGCCGGCTATGAATGGCTTACCCTGGACGCGGAGCACACGGCCTACGACCTCCCGCTCATCGCCCACTGCTTCCGGGCGATCGAGGCCCGCGGCGCCGTTCCCCTGGCCCGGGCCTGGGACCACGATCCGGTCACCCTGGCCCGGCTGCTGGACGCCGGAGCCTATGGCCTGGTCATCCCCCACGTAAGCACCCCTGAGCAGGCCGCTCGCATCGCCCAGGCCATGCGGTACGCCCCCCGCGGCAGCCGCTCGGTGGGCACCGGGCGGTGCGTGGTCCTGGGTCAGGACTACCGCCAGCGCGCCAACGACGAGATCCTGGTCATCCCCCAGATCGAGGACATGACCGGGATCCGGAACGCCGAGGCGATCGCCCGGGTCGAGGGGGTCGACATCGGCTTCCTGGGCCCTTCTGACCTGGCCCTGTCCATGGGGGTCGAACCAGGACACCCGGAACACGAGGCCGCGATCCAGGCGATGCGGGTCGCCTTTGCCCGGGTCGGCAAGCCGTACGGGATCCCGGTGCGCGATCCGGGCCCCACGCGGAAGCGGATCAGCGAGGGATTCCGGTTCCTGGACGTGGCCTCCGATGTCCGTCTGCTGGAGCTCGGCGGGCGTCAGGTCCTGCGCGAGGCAACTACTTGAACTGACTGCGGGAGATTCCGTTATCAGTCTATCGAGATCGCGATGAAGATCCTGTGCTTCGGCTCGCTGAACATCGACCACGTGTATCGGGTCGAACACCTGGCCCGATCAGGGGAAACCCTGGCCAGCACCGACTACCGGGTATTTGCCGGCGGCAAGGGAGCGAACCAATCCGCGGCTCTGGCCCTGGCCGGGGCCGCGGTTTTCCACGCTGGTCAGGTCGGCCCCGAGGGAGGGTGGCTGGTGGCCAAGCTCTCCGGGTTGGGGGTGGAGATGCGCTTCACCCGCACGGTGGAGGTGCCGACCGGACATGCCATCATTCAGGTCGAGGCTTCGGGACAGAACAGCATCATCCTCTTCCCCGGAGCCAACCGGCAGGTCTCTTCGGCCTGGGCTGACCAGGTCATCGGCCATTTTTCTTTCGGAGATATCCTGCTGCTGCAAAATGAAATAAACGAAATTCCTCATCTCATCACCCAGGGCAGGAAGCAGGGCCTCACGGTATGCCTCAACCCGGCTCCCGGTGGTCCAGAGGTCGCCGAATACCCTCTCGAGCAGATCGACCTGCTGGTGCTCAACGAGACCGAGGCGGCCCAGCTCGTCGGCGAGGCTCGGCCTCAGGAGCAGTTGGCCCGTCTTGGCCTTCGCTACCCGGAGGCCGAGATCCTCCTGACCCTCGGATCGCAAGGTTCCTGGTATCGCCTTGCGGGGCAGGTCCTCCACGAGCCTGCCCTGTCCGTTGAGGCGGTGGACACCACCGGTGCCGGCGACACCTTCCTGGGGTATTTCCTGGCCGCCCTGGCCGCGGGACTTCCCCCGGTCGAACGGCTCAAACGCGCTACCCGAGCCGCGGCGCTCTGCGTCACTCGACCAGGGGCGATGGACTCCATCCCGGCCGCTGCCGAGGTCGACCGACTCGGGGAGTCCTGGCCGACCCGATCCCCGCAAAGGTTGGTCGTGTAGCCCCTACCGGCCAGGGCGAGGAGCCACCGCCTACAGGTGGATTGACTTGCGGGTGGAGCATTGCTATTTATGAGCATCTGCTGCTGGCCGACGGCCCGGACGCTGATGACACCTCGGGTACCCGCATGGAGCACCTGCGCGATAGCCTGCTTCGATTGAGGCTCGAACCCACGGAGTCCACGTGGTACAGCCAACTGGCCCTGGCGCTGCTGGTCGTCATCCTGCTCTCGATGCTGGTGATAGCGTGGCGGCGGGCCCGTCAGCGCCGACACCAACTTGGGCGGGAGTTCATGGATCAGGCCATCGCCGCCGGCCTGTCCACGGACCAGGGGCACTTCCTGCTCCGGGTTGCCCGACGCGCCATGATCAGCAACCTGACCTCCCTGGTGAACACGATCTCGGTCTTCGACCGTCACCTGGGGGCCCTGGCCGACCGGATCGGCCGCAGCAACCCCAACGACCGCCGGCTGGACCAGATCAACAGGATCCGCGTGGCGCTCGGGTTCGACCAGGTCCCGGCTGACCATCCACAGCGCTCCACCCGCCAGTTGGCCCCGGGGCAGAGTCTCATGGTCTGGGCCGAAGGAGGCCAGCAGCCCGGGTCCACGCCGTTCGTGGTACTGGCTCGAACCGAATGGTCGCTCATCGTGGCCCCCCTGCTGCGGACTGACAGGGAGTTGGTCGACTCGCTGCGGCGCGGGAGCACGCTGGCCGTGCGGTTCTGGCGGGAGGGAGATACCGAATACGGCTTTGTCACCCGGGTGCTGACGGTTGATCCTGAGACCGTGACCGTGGGGATCCGGCATTCGGATGCGGTGAAGCGGCTGCAGCAGCGGGATTTCTTCCGCCTGCCCGTGCACTTCCCGATCGCGTTCTATCTCCTCCCGGAGGACGAGGAGGTGGCCCGCGGCCTGGAGGCCTGGATCGAGGCCGGATTTCCGGTGTCGGCGGAGCACCCCGACGAGGACCGCGGCGATTCACTGCCGGAGCTGCAGCAGTTGCCGCGGGTCGAGGGGGAGGTGACTAACCTCAGCGCCGGGGGGTTGGCGGTTTCCGTGCCCGAGGCCGTGCCCATCGATCGCCGGTTGCTCGTGGACCCGCGGTTCGACGGCCCCTTCCCCCTGGCCGGGGTTCATTGCCAGGTGGTGCACCTGGGACCGGGTTCCAGCGGCTTTGCCCTCCAGGTGCACTTCGTCGACCTGCCGGCCCAGCGCGAGCGGGAGATCGTCCGCGGCGTGTACGAGCACCAGATCCAATCGCTCTACGAGCCGCCGGCGCGCATCGCGGGCCCAACCGGCGCCGGTCACCCCCCGGCGCCGGCTTCTCCTGATCCCGAGGACCAGGGCGACTCCTAGCAAGCCTGGCCGGGCAGATGAAGCCAGGTCGACCTTACTCGAACCAACCCTTGAACAGCTCCTCGATCTCGCGCAGGATACCGGTCCGGGGTTGGTTGACCTGGAACTGCTGGCTCGGCGCGTCCGCGGTAAGCACGGCCTGAACCAAAGGCTGGTCAGGCCGGAGGATCTTCAGCAGCACCTTGTGGTTGGGGCCCAGCCGGTCGAAGACCAGGGCCTTGACCTCGAGATCGGTCATCGGTCTGGTCAGGGCCGTGCGGGTGAGAACGGTGATGTACATGCTCCCG
>JBAZUN010000356.1:0-6588 GCA_041661365.1 Candidatus Latescibacterota bacterium | reverse complement strand
GCCGACGAAGATGCTGCGCATGCCGTGCTCCTCTCTGCCGTCGCGGGCGGCCGCCTCGTGGCCGCGGCCCGGAACCGGCGGTATATTCAGACGCGTCGGACAGCTTCGACGGGTTGCAAAGGTAGCGAGGAGCAGAAGGCCGATCAAACGAGTCTGACCATGTCCGCATCCCCTTCCCGGCCCATCGGCGTCCTCCTGGCCCAGCTCGGCACGCCGGCGGCTCCCACGACCAAGGCCCTGCGCTCCTATCTGCGCCAGTTCCTCGCCGATCCGCGGGTCGTCGACCTGCACCCGCTCAAGTGGCTCCCGATCCTCTATCTGTTCGTCCTGACCCGCCGGCCGGCCCGCTCCGCGGCCCTGTACCGCAAGGTCTGGCGACCCGAGGGCTCGCCCCTGATGATCCACTCGCGGGCCCAGGCCCGCGGCTTGCAGGAGCGCCTGGGTCCGCGGTACCGCGTCGCCCTCGGGATGCGGTACGGCGAGCCGGGGATCGGCCCGGCCATGACCGAGCTGCAGCACGGCGGGTGCGACCGGATCCTCGTCTTCCCCCTGTTCCCCCAGTTCTCCTGCAGCACCACCGGTTCGGTCTACGACGCGGTCAACCAGGCGGCCGCGGGACGCCGCTGTCCGCTGTTCTTCGACCACCGCCGCGCCATGCCGGCCCTGCGCTTCGTCCCCCCGTACCACGACCATTCCGGGTACATCGCGGCCCTGGCCGCGTCGGTGCGCGACAGCCAGGAACGCGCCGACGTCCGGCCGACGCACCACCTCTTCTCCTTCCACGGCCTGCCGCAACGGTACGCCGACGAGGGCGATCCGTACCCGCATCAATGCCACACCACCGCCGGCCTGTTGGCCGAGGCCCTGACCCTGACCCCCGAGGGCTGGACCCTGGCCTATCAGTCCCGCTTCGGCCGGGAACCCTGGCTGCAGCCCTACACCAGCCAGACCCTCGCGCGTCTGGCCGGTGCGGGCGTCCGCACCCTGGCGGTCTGCTGTCCCGGATTCACCGCGGACTGCCTGGAGACCCTCGAGGAGATCGGGCACGAGGGGGCGCGCCGGTTCGTCGCCGCGGGAGGTGCGGTTCTGCACCTGAGCCCCTGCCTGAACGACCATCCGGTCTGGCTCGACGCCATGGCCGACCTCGCGCGCCGGGAAACGGCCGGATGGACGTGAACCGGACAACGCCTGCACTTCATCCCGAAGGATCCCCCGGCCGACCGATTTGACAGCGGCACCTGCCCGTTGCATGGTTGGGGCGATCAGGCCAACCGGGATCCGGCCTTCCTCCCCAGAACCTCGGGGGTTGTCCATGCCGAAACATCCAACGCTAGCCGATGCACCCTCCTTGGCCCGGATACCGGCCGGCGCGCTCGGCATCCGGGCCAAGCTGATCCTGGTGACGATCCTCCTCATCGGCCTGATCTCCCTCTTCATCTATCTCTTCTTCCCTGCCCGCGGGGAACATCAGGCTCAAGCCGCGCTGTTCGCCAAGGGTCGGAGCATCGCCGCGATGACCGCCTACAACGTGGCCCCGGCGCTCTACTTCGACGACCCCGAGACCCTGGAGGAGGCCCTGGCCAGCGCCCGCCAGAATCCGGACGTGGTCTCCGTGGCCGTCCGGGACACTGCCGGCGTGCTGGTTCTCGGACAAGGCCTCGCCAGCCCGACCGATCCCCTGGAGGGAACCGTCGATCCGGAATCGATCCGCATCGACGAACCGGTCGCCTTCCGCGGGGTGCGCCTCGGTTCGCTTGCGGTCATCCTCTCCCTGGTCGAGGTGCGCGCGGAGACCAGCCGCAACCGCCGCGCCGTGGCGGTGGTCAGCCTGCTGATCTTCACCCTGGGGATGGGAGCCATCATCGCGGTCAGCGGCGTCATCACCCGCCCGTTGAACCGGATCGTGGCCACGGCCGAGCGGGTCGCCTCCGGGGACCTTTCCGAGCGGGCGCCGGTCACCTCCCGGGACGAGGTCGGCCTGCTGGCCGTGGTCTTCAACCGCATGGTCGACAGCCTCCAGGAGGCCCGCGACCGGCTCGAGGAGGCGAACCGCACCCTGGAGCTGCGCGTGTCCGAGCGCACCGGTGACCTGCAGCGCCAGATCGAGGAGCGGCTCCGGGTCGAGAAGGCCAGGGCCCAACTCGAGGACCAGCTGCGGCAGGCGCAGAAGATGGAGGCCATCGGCCAGCTCACCGCCGGCGTGGCGCACAACTTCAACAACATGCTCCAGATCATCCTCACCAGCCTCGAGCTGGCCCGCCTCACCGCGCCGTCCGAGGTGGCCGAGCCGCTGCGGGACGCCTTCGGCGCGACCATGCGCGCGGCGGACATGGTCAAGGAGCTCCTCCTCTTCGGTCGGCGGACCTCGGCGAGCAAGGCACCGATGAGCGTGGAGGCGGTGGTCCGCGAGGTCGCCGCCATGTGCCAGGCCACCTTCGATCGTCGGATCACCATTGAAGTGGTCCAGTCCGGAGCCCTGCCGCCGGTGCTGGCCAACGAGGGGCAGTTGCGCCAGGCCTTCCTCAACCTCTGCATCAACGCCCGCGATGCCCTGGGAGAGGCCCGCGATTCACCCCGCCTGGAGCTGGAGCTGGCGACCACCGCGGGGACCGAGTTTCCCGGTGGCCCGCTGGCCTCGCCGGCCGCGTCCTACGTGCGCGTCCGGGTCCAGGACAACGGGACGGGGATGGACGCCGCCACGCTCCAGCACCTGTACGAACCGTTCTTCACCACCAAGGAGGTGGGCCGCGGCACCGGGCTGGGGTTGGCCACGGTCTACGCCATCCTGCAGGACCACGGGGGCGGCATCGCCTGCGACAGCACCCCAGGGGAGGGAACGACCTTCCGGGTCTATCTCCCCGCGGTCGTGGACGATATATCGCGGGGGGCCGAGGCCGCACCCCGGACCGAGACGACGGCGGCGGCCGGCACGATCCTCGTGGTCGACGACGAGGAGCCGATCCGCCGACTGGTCCAGGCCGTGCTGGTGCCCCGGGGGTACCGGGTGCTGGCCGCCGCGGACGGACCCGAGGCCCTGGCCCTGTACCAGGCCCAGTCCGGCGCGATCTCGGCCGTACTCCTCGATCTGTCCATGCCCGGGATGTCGGGAGCCGAGGTGTTGTCCGGCCTGCTGCGCCTGGATCCCAAGGTACGCGTCCTTATCGCCACCGGGTACGGCGTCGAGGCCGCCGAACTGGCCGGAGCGCGCGGCATCCTCCACAAGCCTTTCGCCGCCGTCGAGGTCGCCGAGGCGGTGGCCCGGGTCCTGGAGGCCGAATGAGCGAGCGAGCGCCCCGACCCTTTCCGGGCCGCCTCCGACCGGCCGGCCGTGTCCACACCCCATCCGGGGAGGGGAGCACCATGTCGCCAGCCCTCGTGGTCCACTGGCCTCAGCCGGTGCAGAGGTTCGCCGTGCTTGCCGCGGTCCTCCTCGTCCTGCTTGGAGCCGCGGCCTTCGCCGCCTCTCCGTCCCGGGATCCGGGGAACCCGGAGGAAGCCTCCCTGGAAGTGCTGCTGAGCATCCCGATCGAGACCGCGGCCCGGCACGAGCAGTTCGCCGGTCAGGCTCCGGCCTCGGTGACCGTGATCACGGCGGCCGAGATCCGGCGGTACGGATACCGGACCCTCGCCGAGGCCCTGCAGTCCGTGCGCGGCTTCTACCTCAGCGACGACCGCAACTATCAGTACCTCGGGATCCGCGGCTTCAGTCGTCCCACCGACTACAACAACCGCGTGCTCCTGCTGCTCAACGGCCACCGCATGAACGAGAACGTCTTCGGGTCGGCATCCATCGGCACGGACCTGCCGCTCAACCTGGCCGCGGTGGAACGGATCGAGGTAGTGCGCGGCCCAGGGTCGGTTCTCTACGGCTCCAGCGCCATGCTGGCCGTGGTCAACGTGATCACCCGCGACGGTCGCGACGGCGACCGCCTCTCCCTGTCCGCCGAGGGGGGGAGCGCCGGCCGGAAACGCCTGCTGGCAACCAGCGGCGGCCAGACCGCGGACGGCCTCGACCTGGCCGTGACCGGGGTGTGGGGAGACCTGGCCGGAGACGATCTCTACTTCCCGGAGTACGACGACGAGACCGGCGACGGGGTGGCCCGCAACCTGGACTGGGACCACCACGGCGGCATCCTCGGCACGGCGCGCCGCGGTCCCTTCCGCGCCCAGGCCTACGCCGGGGTGCGCGAGAAGGGGATCCCCACCGGGGCCTTCGGGGTAACCTTCGGCGACCATCGGTCCCGGTCCCTCGACGCCAGCGGCCACCTGGACCTGCGCTACGCCCCTGAACCGTCACCCCGCGGCGCCCTGGAACTCCGGGCGCAGGTCGACACCTATCGCAGCGACGGAACCTATCCCTACGACGAGCCCGGGGACCCGACCGTGATCCGCGAGCGGGCCGAAGGGGCCTGGCTCGGGCTGGAGGGACAGTACCGCTGGGACGCCACCCCGGCCAGCCGCCTGATCGCGGGGATGGAGCACCGCGAGCACCTGCGGGCCTCGTTCCGCTCGCGCGACGAGGAGGCGGTCTACTTCGACGAGAACTTCCCCTTTCGCGTCTTCTCGGTCTACGCCCAGGAGGAGTACCAGGCCCGCGAGAACCTCTCCCTGGTATTCGGGGTCAGGCACGACGCCTACTCCGCGGCCGGCAGCACGACCACTCCGCGCGGGGCGGCGGTCCTCGACCTGACCCCGTCGGCCACGCTCAAGCTGCTTTACGGGGAAGCCTTCCGGGCCCCCAATCTGTACGAGACCTCGTATGTCGATCCAGACGCGGCCAAGGCGAATCCGCGTCTGCGCGCCGAGCGGATCCGCACCGCCGAACTGGTCTGGGAACAGCACCTGTTCCCCCAGGCCTTCGCCTCCGCCTCCCTGTACCGGTACGTCATGCACAACCTCATCGACCAGCAGGCGGACCCGACCGACGGTCTGCTCCAGTTCCGCAACACCGGCGAAGCCCGCGCCCTGGGGCTGGAGGTGGAGGTCGTCACCCGTTGGTCCAGTGGACTGAACCTGAGCCTGCAGTACGCCGCCCAACGGGCCGAGGGACAGCGGGGACAGCGACTGAGCAATGCCCCACGCCATCTGGCCCGGATCGGCCTGGACCGTCCCTTGACCCGCGGCCTGATCCTGGCCACCGACTGGCGGTGGGAAAGCTCCCGTCGCACCCTGGCCATCGGCGAGGACGGTCGTCCGATCACCGAGCCCTCCGGTATCGTGGGCAACCTGCGCCTGACCGGGACACTGGGCCGCGTCCGGGTCGCGGTGTCGGTGCGCAACCTGCTGAACACCCGGTACGCCTATCCAGGCGGCCTGGAACACCTGCAGCCGGCCATCGAGCAGGACGGACGCACCTGGTCCGTGGACCTTGGGTATGTCTTCTGACGCCGTGGCCGGCACCCGCTTGCTGCGGATCGGTCTCATCGCGGTTCTGCTTACCTGGGCCGGTCCGGGCCGGTCCCAGGAGATGGCGGCACCGGTTCCAGTTCAGGTGCCGATCCTCCTGAAGGCGCTGCAGTTCGAGCGGACCCTGGGCTCCCGGGTCGGCGCGGAGATCGTCCTGGGCGTGGCCTACCAGTCCCGGCTCCGGGCGTCGGTACGGGCGCGCGACGCGATCCTGCGGTCGATGACCGAACCGTCAATCCCCGAGATTCACGGCATCCCGGTCCGCTGTGTGGCCCTGGACCTGTCGAACGAGGCCCCCCTGGACAGCCTCGCCGAGGCGACGCGGCTCGATCTGCTCTACGTCGCGCCGCTGCGCGCCTATGACCTGTCCAGGCTGATCCGACTGACCCGGGCGCGGGGCATCACCTCCATGACCGGGGTACCCGAATACTGCCGGGACGGGATCACCCTGGCCGTGGGCCTGCGCCAGGAGCGACCGGAGATCATGGTCAACCTGACGGCGGCCCGGTCCGAGGGGGCCGATTTCAGCGCCCGCCTGTTGCGCCTGGCCCGGCTCGTCCGCTGAAGCGTGCCCGCGCCCGGCGTACCCTGGGTTGTCCGAGTGCCGCCGCGCGATATCTTCTGGACGCCCTCCTCATTGCCGGGTCTGCACGCCATGAGAGACAAACCGCTGATCCTGGTCGTCGAGGACGAGCCGATCGTGGCCCTCGACCTGCAACAGGCCCTGCAGCGCCTCGGCTACGAGGTGCCCTCCCCCTTGAATACCGGCGAGGAGGTGCTGGCCCGGCTGCCCGAGCTGCGCCCGGATCTGGTCCTCATGGACATCCATCTGGCCGGCGCCCTGGACGGCATCGAAACCGCCCGCCGCCTCTGGACCGACTCCCGGGTTCCGGTGGTCTATCTGACCGCCTATTCCACGCGCGAGGTGGTCCAGCGGGCCACCGCCAGCGAGCCGTTCGGGTACCTCACCAAGCCGTACAGTCCCGGGGCCTTGGGCAGCACCATCGAGGTGGCCCTCTACAAGCACCGGATGGCCGAGGAGCTGCAGCAGGCGCACGACCTGCTCGAGGAGCGGGTGGCCGAACGCACGGCGGAGCTGCGGGCCACGAACGCCCGTCTGCAGGAGGAAGCCCTCGAGCGCCGACGCGTGGAGGCCGAGTTGCGGCAGGCCAAGGAAGCGGC
>JBAZUN010000355.1:0-6593 GCA_041661365.1 Candidatus Latescibacterota bacterium | reverse complement strand
ACGCCGAGTTCCAGGCGCCCCGCGACCAGCAGGCCGAGCTGTGGGTCGGCTCGGACGAGCCTCTGACGGTGTGGGTGAACGGCGAAGAGGTCTACCGGTACCAGCGCACCCGCCAGCACAAGCTGCCCAACGATCGGCCGCCGATCACCGTCCGCCAGGGTCGCAACACCCTGCTGGTGGAGGTGGTCCAGCGCTGGCGCGACTTCGACTTCAGCCTGAACATCTGTGAGCCCGAGGAGGACGAGCGGTTCGACGGGAACCGCGTCGCGGGGCTGCGGTTCACCACGCCCGGAGAGGAGGCCGCGGTCAGCGCCGCGGGGAGCAACGTCATGGCCGACGAGGAGCCGTTCGAGATCGTCGGCTGGCATACCAAGCGGCAATTCGCCAGTCAGGTGGTTCGTATCTACGGTCGCGAGCACGGTCTGTCCGAGGGCCTGGGGAACCTGACCATCGGGAGCGACGGGACGGTCTACGCCCGCAGCGGCGGCACGGTGATCCGGCTCGAGCCCGGGGTCGAGCGCTGGCAGGGGGTCTTCCCCGGCGCCAAGCACCTCGAGGGGATGTGGGTCCGCGACCTGCTGGTCGACTCCACCGGCCGGCTCTACGCCGCCACCAACGAAGGGCTGAAGTACGCGGACGGGGACACCATGCTGACCGAGCAGAGCGGCCAGTGGTTCGGCGAGGTCGGTCAGGCCCTCGGACAAGGGGTCTTCGCCGCCGGCTGGGACGTGCCGCTGCTCCGCTTCGACGGCCAGCGCTGGACCCCGGTGGACCTGTTCGGCGCGGGCAAGCAGGAGGGACCGCAGCGGCGCATGGTCAGCCTCGACGGCTGCTCGCGCTATCTGTGGGTGGGCACCTGGGGGACCGGACTCTACCGGTTCGACGGCCGGCAATGGGAGCGGTTCACCAGCCGGGACGTGCTGGGGGACAACCACTGCGAACGACTGGTGGCCGCCGACGGCAAGGTGCTCGTCTACTACGACCTGAACGGCGTGGACTGGTACGACGGCCGGCGCTGGCGGTACTTCAACGACCAGAACGGCCTGCTCGACCCGGCGGTGCAGGCGATGGCCATCGACCGGCAGGGTCGCCCCTGGGTGGCCACCGAGGAGCGCTCCCTGGGCTGTCTGACGGACCAGGGGTGGGCCACGGCCCTGACCAACAAGCCGATCCAGAGCATGGCCGTCCATCCCGACGGCACCCTGTGGCTGGCCGACGACGGGGGTCAGGTGACGGTGCTGCAGGTGAAGTAGGCGGTGCTACCGGGGGCGGTTAGGCCGATGAGCTTGGCCGGGCAGTAGCCGGCGGCCACCATCTCGCATCGGGAGGTAGGTTCATGAAGGTAGTGGCGATCAACGGCAGTCCGCGCGCGGAAGGGAACACCCGCCTCGCCCTCGACCTGGTCGGCGCCCAGCTCGCGGCCGCGGGTATCGAGTCCGAGCTGGTGCAGGTCGGGCACCTGCCCCTGCACGGCTGCATCGGCTGCGGCCGGTGCGCGCAGAACCAGGACCAGCGCTGCGCCCTTCCCGACGACGGGGTGAACGCCATCGTGGCGAGGATGAAGGAAGCCGACGGGATCGTCCTCGGCTCCCCGGTCTACTTCGCGGGGATCGCCGGCACCATGAAGTGCTTCCTCGACCGCGCCTTCTACGTCGCCGGCGCCAACGGGGGACTCTTCCGCCACAAGGCCGGCGCCGCGGTGGTGGCCCTGCGCCGCTCGGGCGCCGTGACCACCTTCGACCAGCTCAACCACTACCTGCACTATGCCGAGATGCTCGTGCCCTCGTCCAACTACTGGAGCGCCGTGCACGGGGCGAAACCGGGCGAGGCGGTCGGGGACGGCGAGGGGGTCCAGGTGATGGAGGTGCTCGGCCGGAACCTGGCCTGGCTGCTCGGTCTGGTCAAGATGGGCCGCCAGGCATCGATCCTCCCGCCGCCGGCAGAGCCGAAGGTGCGGACCAACTTCATCCGCTGATCGCCTGCACCCCCGAGGCGTCCGCCGGTGCCTGCGGCGCCCGGGGATCGACTGCGGCTCAGTAATGGCCCTCGGTCCTCAGCACCTCGAGCAGGGGACGGGGATCGGTCAGCGGCAGGACCACCTTCCGCAGGCCGCGGCGCTGGGATTCGTACAGCCCCATGATGACCTCGACGGCCGCCCGGCCGTCGGCGCCGCTGCAGCGCGGCTCGTCGCCGGTTTCCACGCAGCGCACCAGGTCGCGGACCGCGTTGAGGATCGGCGTGCCGGCCCAGGCCGGTTCGGGCAGGGTGTCCTCCTCCAGCCGCCACCACCAGTCCTCGGCCACCTCCCTGGCCGGGACCGCCCGTTGGGCGTGCTCCTGCCCGCCCAGGGTCACCAGACCGCGCTCGAAGTGCAGCTCGAGGCGGAAGTGGGAGTGCTCGGTCAATTCGTCGACCAGGGCGATCCCCTGGGCTCCGGAGGCGAACTGCAGGATGCCGAGTGCCGCATCCTCGACCCGCAAGTCCCGGCGGTGCCGCCGCTCGGCCGTGCCCAGGACCCAGCGAACCTCGCCGGCGAAGAAGCGCATCAGGTCGTAGAGGTGCACGGCGTCGTGGAGCATCGGTCCCTCGTGGGCCGCCTCCCACTCCGGCAGGGGCTTGCACCCCTGGCAGAACCCCGCCAGGTGGAGCAGCCGTCCCCAGCGCCCGGCCGCGGCGTCGCGACGGACCGCCTCGAAGCGGCCGGACCAGCGACGCGAGCAGTTGACCAGCAGCCGGCAGCCGTGCTGGCGACAGGCGGCGATCATCTCGTCGCACTCGCCCAGGGACAGCGCCATCGGCTTCTCGCAGAAGATCCCTCGGCAACCGGCTTCGGCCGCGGCCACGACCTGGTCCCGGTGCAGCCCCGGTGGGGTGGCCACGGCGACGAGGTCCAGCTCCTCCCGGGCCAGCATCTCGCGGTAGTCCCGGTACAGGGCCGTCACCTGCCAGCGTCGGCCGAACCGCTCGAGCCGCTCCTGCCCACGGTTGCAGCCGGCGACCAGCCGGCACTCGGGCAGCGCGGCGAAGGCACCGGCGATGCTGCTCGGGTGTAGGTCGAACCGATCCTCGAACTCGCTGCCGATCCGGCCGGTGCCGATCAGACCCACGCGATACCTGCCCATCTCCCTCCCCTTGCCGCGGTCAGTGGGAGTGCATCCAGAAGTCGCGCCGGGACAGGGGCAGCGGCACCCGCGCCCCGCTCTGACGGTGCGACTCGACGATCCCGAAGGCGATCTCGGCCGTGTTGACCGCCCGCCGGATCCCCTGGCGCGTCTCGCCGTCCCGGTCGAGGGCCTGGACCAGGTCCTGGATCAGCCGCACCGTTGGGCTGCAGCGGGGGTAGGTCGGGAAGGGGGCCGGTTGGAGCTCGTGGTACTGGCCGTCCGAGGTCGCCTGACGGAGGCGACAGGCGAAGTCGACCCCGTTGTTCATCACGGTCACCGCGCCGGTGCTGCCGACCGCGGCGAACTCGGCCCACAGCCCGGTGCTGAGGACGTGGACCATGACCCCGTTGTCGAGCCGCACCTGGCCGATCCCGGAGAGGTCGCGGTCCCAGCGGTCGGCCGCCGGGTCGAAGTCCGGGTCCAGGACCGTGCCCTGGACCCACTCGAGCCCCGGGTCGCCGGCCAGGTAGAGCAGCAGGTCGAAGAAGTGGCTGGCCGAGTGCAGCATGTTGCCCACGCTGTAGGTGATCACCGCTTGCAGCTCACCCAGGTCGCCGCGGGCGATCATCTCCCGCAGGGCTTCCATCCCCGGGGCCCAACGCCGCAGCGTCCCGGTGTTGAACTTGATCCCGCGGGACTCCACTGCGGCGACCATCCGATCGGCCTCGGCCAGCGAGCAGCAGAGGGCTTTCTCGCAGTAGATCGCCCGGGCTCCGTGCTCGGCGGCGAAGAGCACCGCCTCGCAGTGATGGGTGGCCGGGGTGGCGATGCTGACGATCTCCGGTCGCTCCCGCTCGATCATCTCGCGGTAGTCCTGGTACCCCCGCGAGACCTGGTACCGCTCCTGCAGGCCGTGCACCTTCCCCAGGTCCAGGTCGGCGAAGGCCACCAGTTCGACCTCCGGCACGGCCGCGTACCCGGCCGCGTGGGAATACGGCAGGGCCACCGCGTCGTACTGGGCGCACTCGTCGTCGATGGTGCCGGCCATCCTCCCGGCGCCGACGATGACCGCTCGATACCTGCGCATCTGCCCGCTCCCGTGTTCGTGGTGGTAGAATGCTGTCCGGATCCTGCTCGGTCGACGCGACCCGGGCAAGGACGCTCACGGACAGCGCCGGGTCAAGCGCCACGGATGGGATGGTTCCCTCTTCGACGGGAGTGCAGCATACACGACCGGCTCGTCAGCACTGTCCACCAGCGGACAGTCATTGTCCGGCTGTGGGACATCAGCCATGAGCGCCGGTTGCAGCCCTCCTACGTAAGTCCAGTCCCCGCCGATCTCGCGGCCCTTGGCACACTCCTTGCGTCACCCCCACAGCCCTACCATTCTATCGACCCCCAGGAGGCCACGATGATCAGCATCGAACCTGAGCGGGTGGCACGCGTCGCCCGTCTCTACCCCAGCAACCAGGAAGCGGCCCGAGCCCTCGGGATCGCCGAGCAGAGCTTCGGCCGCCTGTGCCGTCGGCTTGGCATCCAGACCCCGTACGCCCGTCAGGCGCACCGGCACGGCCCGAAGGGACGACCCGGCGGGAATCCCTCGACGGATGGGGAGGGGACCTGATGGCCGATCCGATGATCCGCCTCGCCGGCATCGAGAAGTACTACCAGTCCGGCAGCCTCAAGGCCTACGTGCTCCGCAGTATCGACCTGACCGTGGTTCCGGGGGAGTTCCTCACCGTCATGGGCCCGTCCGGGGCAGGAAAGTCGACCCTCCTGCACATCCTCGGCATGCTCGACGCTCCGACCGCGGGCACCTACACCTTCGACGGCCGGCCCGTGCACCAGCTCAAGGAGAAGGAGCTGACCGAGCTGCACCGCGACCAGATCGGCTTCGTCTTCCAGGCCTACCACCTGATCGACGAGATGACGGTCTATGAGAACCTCGAGATGCCGCTCCTCTACCGGAAGGTCAAGGGCTCCGAGCGGAAGGGCCGGGTCAGCGACCTGCTCGACCGCTTCCAGATGGTGGCCAAGAAGGACCTGTTCCCGCATCAGCTCTCCGGCGGCGAGCAGCAGCGCGTCGGCGTGGCCCGGGCCCTGATCGGCCAACCCCGGCTGATCCTGGCCGACGAGCCGACCGGCAACCTGAACTCGCGCCAGGGCGAGGAGGTGATGGGGATGCTGCGCCAGGCCAACGAGGAGGGGACCACCGTGATCCAGGTGACCCACTCGGAGAAGAACTCCCGGTACGGCCGACGGATCGTGCACCTGCTGGACGGTTGGGTCGAGCGGGAGGAGCGGGTGGAGGGGTGAGGGGAGGGGACGTTACTCCGGTGCGCCGATGGCTGTGAGGGCCCACTGCGACTCAGGCGGCATAGAGCAGACGACCCTCGGCCAGGGCGTGGGCGATCACCAGCCCCTCGGTGTGGGCATAGCGCTCGACGTCCTGCTCAGTCATGACGACCACGTCCACCGGGGTCTCGATACCGAGCAAGGAACGATAGATGCTCTGTGCCGTGTGACGACGGTGGGTGCCTGCCGGTACGATGACCAGCAAGTCCAGGTCGCTGTCTGGTCGTGCATCTCCTCGGGCCGCAGAGCCGAACAGGATCACGCGACTCGGACGTGCGGTGGTCCGTATGCGGCGAAGTACCTCGGGCAAGTCGGCGGGCAGGGGCGGAGGCGGACAGTCAGTGGACATGGGTTCCTCGGGAGGTTGGCGTAAATGTAGCCCGGCCTGCCGGGCCAGGCAAGCGGAGGCAGGGTTCCAGGCCGATTCGTGCAGGATCGGTGCACGCGGTGACAGCCAAAGGGAGCAGTCAGTATGCTGCGGAACTACCTGATCGTCGCCTGGCGGAACCTGTGGCGGAACCGGGTCTACGCGGTCGTCAGCGTCTGCGGCCTGGCCGTGGCCCTGGTCGTCGTGCTCATCGTCTTCCTCTTCGTGCGCGCCGAGCTGACCTGGGACCGTTTCCACGCCAACGCCGAGTGCCTCTACCAGGCCTACCTCATACGCCCTGAGATTCACCAATTCAGCGAGCTTAACGAGCACTGCAGCTTCACGCCCAACGCCCTGGGGAGCGAACTGGTGGCGAATGTGCCCGGGATCCACCGAGCCGTGCGGACGAGCTTTGCGGATCATGGGGCGATGGCCCTGCTTCGCAGCGGGGACCAGGTGGTCCAGGAGCAAGGGTTGTATGCCGATCCAGGGTTCTTCGAGTTGTTCACCTTCCCCCTGATACAAGGAGATCCAGCCACGGCCTTGGCCGCACCCGGGTCGGTGGTCATCACCCGACGGTTGGCGACCAAGCTCTTCGGCCCGGCCGATCCCCTGGGGCAGGCGCTCTTCCTGAGTCACCAAGGAACCGGCGCTGACTTCACCGTCACCGGGGTGGCCGCTGATCCGCCGTATGCCTCGAATTTCGACTTCGACTGGGTAGCTCCCTTCAACCACTACCAGTCGTATTGGCACCGGCCCGGTCCCTG
>JBAZUN010000354.1:4282-6610 GCA_041661365.1 Candidatus Latescibacterota bacterium | reverse complement strand
CTGTTGCGGCGCTGAGGAGGTCGCGCCAGGACCGCCGGTTCGTTGACAGAGTCACGAGCGGCTTCTATATTCGCCGTTGCCTGACGTGGAGACCAGATCGATCCACCGTTTTGGGGGCGACTTGGTTTCGACGGGGGCGGAAAAGCCCGGGTGGCGTGCCGAGGGCCCCTGACACCTCGTTAATCCTCGGGGAACAACACAAACGCGAACGATAACACCTACGCGCTGGCCGCCTGAGTAAAATCAGGTAGCCCGCCGGGGTCGGTAGCGCCTGCGCGGCCGGCCTTGGCGTCATTCTTCGCAGGCTAGCCCGATCTCAGGTCCGGGGGGAGAGGGCGAAACCGCACCGGACTGGCGCCCCGCGGATCCTGTCAGTTGGAGTCGCGGGGGGCGAGACTCAACAACTGACTACGCACGTAGATGCCTTGGTGAGGCTGCTCTCGGACGCGGGTTCGACTCCCGCCGCCTCCACCATCTGTTTAGAAGCGCAACCTCCAGAAAATGCGGAGGTTGCGCTTTCTGTTTCAGCACCGGCCGTGACCCGTGACACTCGCGCGGGCCGGCGGTCGGATCCGGTCAAGGCAGTGGGCTGGCGGCCGGGTGCGGGCGAGGTTTGCCGCTGTCCGGAGGTAGGGCGGTCAGGCAGGGTCGAAGCTGGGAGCAGGCGGGGTCTGGCCAGGTCTGCCGGGCTGGAGCTGCGCTCGGTGGAGTTCGAGAGTGCAGGATTTGACTGTGCCAGGGTCCAGCTAGCGGGAGGCGTGCAGCACCTCGATACCCAACAGCCTGCCGTCAGGGGTGACGTCGAGGTGATGCCGCCGGCCAGCTCACTGGGGCTACCCGGCTCGGGCTAGCCCCCCGTTGCCTCGACGCTCCCTCCGTGCTATCTTGCGCCCCCGAGGAGGCCCCAACCGGACATGGCTGCCCGAAGTGGGGCGGTCTCCCACCCCAGTCCGACCCTCCGCAGCACCTGACCAGAGCACTTCCACCTGCCCGAACTCGCGGTGGGAAACCCTCACCGTTCCATCGGGTGCGCGGCACAGCCGCGTCTGTTTCGATGCCAGCACGGCTGACAGGCCCGTGGTGTACCTGTACTGCGCCGTGATCGACCTCTTGCGTAGCAATCGCGGTCCGTGCTCGTAGTCGAGGCCGGGTACTATACAGTCACAGGAACCAGACACTGCCCCGCCCGGGAACGCCTCCGGCGGGCTATTCAGGAAGGCTGTCTGATGCGTAGATCCGTGTTTTCTGCCTGCGTGCTGTGCGCCTTGGCCGTGTTCGTTAGCATCTCCTGCGGCGGCGGCAAGAAGAAGGCGGTGAATCCCGACACTCAGTTGCCGGCCGACACGGACACCACCGCCGTCCGGTTGGTGATGCCCGGCAAGGCTGCCGAGGTCGCCTTGGAGAACGGCTTGGGGGTGAGCATTCCGGCCGGTGCCCTGTCCTCGCGTCAGGCGCAGGGGGTCGAGGTAACCGTGGAGCAGATCTCACCGCAGCGGGACGACCAGGTTCTGCAGGCCCAGGTCGAGCACGCCCTGCTGGCTCCGGTCTACAGCGTCGATGCCGGCGGGGTGACCTTCGACCAGCCGGTGCTGGTGCGGGTGCCGGTAACCAGCATCGCCTTGCCTGACGGTGCGGTCCTTGCCGATCTGCAGGTGGTCACCTGGGACGACTCGCTGGCGCTGGAGGGGCTGGCCACGACGGTAAGCGCCGACAGCCGGTACCTGGAAGCGCCAGTGACCCACTTCTCCTACTTCTCGGTCGGCCTCAAGAAGGGCATGCTGGGTAGCACCCGGTTCATTACCGCTGCCGAGATGACCATTGCCTACGATGGCCAATCTCTGTCTTTCGGCAACGTCACCTCTGATTGGCGAAGAAACATCCTGCTGTGGCTGCTCGAAGCGGTGGACAGCCCCAGGACCACATGGCTCAATTACCAGGTGGAGGTGCTCAAGGACGGGCTCCTCAACCAGGTCCTGGCGACCATGCACATCTACCGGCTGGTCTGGAGCCCCGCCGACCATTATGCGGCGGAGTGGAACAACGAGCTCGTGCCGCGGGTGGACAGGCTCTTCGACCAGAACGGCTTCGGTGTGGTGCGGCGGCAGGAGGACGCTCCGAATGCCCCGGTCATGGGCATCGAGCGCGTCGTGGTATACGACGCCGCCGGCGCGATCGCCTATGACAACACCGCTTCCTGGCAATCGCCGCCGCTGACGACGGCGCAGGTCGACAGCTTCCTGTCCGCGGTCTTCTGGTCCCCCGCGGCCGCGGGCTTCCTGGCGGCCGCCAAGATCGAGATCACCGACCCCGAGGCCCGCTACTTCCTCC
>JBAZUN010000354.1:0-4272 GCA_041661365.1 Candidatus Latescibacterota bacterium | reverse complement strand
CGGCGATACGAAAACTGGATGCCCGCCGATGAGAGGCAGGTCACCAGCGTCAAGTTCAGCCCGTACGACCTGGCCCCGGTGGTGACGCTGGATCGGCCCGGGCAGGCCGAGACCGTACAGACGGCGAACCCCGCTTTCTCCTGGTCGAGCCGCAGCCTGGCCAATGCTCCGGTCAACTACGAGCTCAGGATCAGCACCAAGCCCGACCCCCGGGTCGATCCTGACTACCGGCAGCCGATGGGCAGCTCCACGCTCCTGACCAACGCCGAGGGTTCGGTGCACCGCATCAGCCTGGACTCCGGGGTGTACTACTGGTGCGTGCGCGCCGTCACCTACGACGGCAGCAGGGAGCGGGCCGAGGCCTGGTCCGAGACCAGGACCTTCATGGTTCAGGGGCCAGAGCTGTACACGGTGACCGGCTGGGTCAGGGACGCCGGTGTGGGTGTGCCCGGGGTGACGGTGACGATCAAGGGCGACGGCTTCGAGGGCACCGCCACCACCACCGCTATCGGGGCCTACAGCTTCGCCCGCGTGCCCGCCGGTATCTACGCTGTCACCGCCAGCGGCAGCGGGTACGACTTCGCGCCCGCCCGGGTGTTGGTGACGGTCGCCGACCGCAACGTCGTGGCCGAGACGATCTCGGCGACCAGCAGCACGCCCCTGCCGACCGGGGTTCCTCTGACCACCCCCCTCACCGGAGTGTGGGTGGGATTCCGCTACACCCATTACAACCTCAGTCTGGACGACCTGTCCTCAGTGGTCGACGCCAATAGCATCAACCTGCTGCTCCCCAACGTGGGAACCTTGAACCGGGAAGGCGCCATCCTGGGCCTCAGCGGTCCGGCCGATCCCGAGTGGACTCCGGATGGTTTCGCCCGGTACAGCCAGGCCTTCCAGGACCGCTTCCGCGGCCGCGCCCGGGTGCTGGCGTGGGTCAACGGTCACGTAGAGCTGGACGCTGCAGAGCCGCTGGACCTGAGCCGGAAGAGCGTTGTGGCCCAGGTGATCTCCTCCTGCCGGCAGTTGGTGGAGGACTACGGCTACGATGGGATCGCCCTGGATATCGAGGTGTTGGACGCAGTGTGGCTGGCCCGGTCGGAGGAGGTCGAGGGGTTCTTCGCCCTGTTGCAGGGCCTCCGGGACGCCCTCCCCGGGTACCCCCTGCTGGTGCACGTGCAGTCCCTGCGCACCGACCAGGCCCCCAGTTCAGCCCTGTGGGAGCAGACTCAGTACGAAGAGGTGCTCCAGTACGCCCATTTCGTCAGCACCAACTCCTATGACTACGGGCCCGATCTGGTGAGTCCGCAGGGCGATCTGCAGAAGGACGGGTTGGCGGTCTACGAGAACGTGGTCGCGGTCACCGCGGACGAGTTGGGCAGGGCCCATTCCGGGCGGGTACTGCTAGGTCTGAGCGCCGGCCCGGTGACCTGGCCCGGAAAGGGGCGACACACGGCCTGGGAGACCGTGGCTGCCGCGCGGGCCGGTCTTGATCGCGCCGGCAGCGGCAAGGCTCAACTGGCCGGGACCGTGCTCTACCAGTACGACGAGGAGAGCGTCGACGCCCAGGAGTGGTCCGACTTCAATGCGCTCGCTGCCGGTGTGGCTGGCTCCTCGTCCCCCGGTGGCGGCACTGGCACCACCGGCCAAGTACAGACCTTCACCCTCCCTGGTGGTGCGACGATGGAGTTCGTCTGGATCAATCCGGGGACGTTCACGATGGGATCACCGAGCACGGAGGCAGGGCGGTACGACAACGAAGGGCCGCAGCACGAGGTGACGATCAGGAATGGGTTCTGGTTGGGACGGACGGAGGTGACGCAGGGTCAGTGGCAAGGGGTGATGGGGAGCGCGCCGTGGTCAGGTCAGAGCTACGTGCAGGCATCGGCGAACAACCCGGCGGTGTATATCTCGTGGTACGATGTTCAGGGGCTGGTGCACGCGCTGAACCAGTCGGCGGGGGACTCGTTGTATCGCTTGCCGACCGAGGCGGAGTGGGAGTATGCCTGTCGGGCGGGGACCGGGGGGCGGTGGTCGTTTGGGGAGGAGGAGAGTCAGTTACGGGACTACGCTTGGTATGAGGCCAACGCCTGGAATGCGGGCAAGCAGTATGCGCAGCCGGTGGGGACGTGGCAGGGGAACCCGTGGGGTTTGTATGACATGCACGGGAACGTGTATGAGTGGGTGCAGGACTGGCTTGGGAGCTACGGGAGCGGGGCGGTGACCGATCCGCCGGGTCCGTCGGCGGGCTCCCACCGCGTCGTCCGGGGCGGCAGTTTCGACGGCGATGCCCGGTACACGCGGTCGGCGCGTCGCGGCTACCACACGCCGGACGGTCGCATCGTCTACGTCGGCGCTCGTCTGCTGAGGATTCGTTGACACTTTGCGCTCTTACCCTCTTACCCTTTGCGGTGGGGTGGCAGGGGAAGGTGCTGGTGCGTTGAGGGAGGCGAGCGGTCGGCCAGGCGGGCGAGGCGGAGCCGCCCGCAGGCCGATCGCTCGCCGGGGGTGGTAGGGTGGACTGCGGTGTCGCGGCTGAGACGATACGGAGTCCGGCGCGCGTGCGCGCCGGACCGGACGCGTCAGCGGCAGCCGGAGGAGGCGTCGGCCGGAGCGACGTGACCATGACGTATGGAGCGGCGCCCGGGGCTGGTCGGCCGGATGGGTTGCGCGGTCGTGCGTCTGGCTCTCGGGGCGTGGGCGCAGGCGGCGGTGGGCTCGCACCGCAGCGGCGGTCATCGCACCATAATACACCGCGGCCCATGATCGGTTCCGCCCGTCCCGGTCTTCAGAGGTAACCGGCCCATGCTCGTCCGCATCTTCACCCTCCGCTTCGACCCGGTGCTCGGCGGCTTTGACGACGGGCCGCTCCGCGAGTTCAGCAGCGACAAGAAGGTCCTGTCCGTGCGGGACCACTTCTTCATCAAGGATGAGACCCCGTGCCTGGCCGTGGTGGTCACCTACAACCTGCTCCGGCCCGAGGTCGAGGCACCCCGGGTCGCTGCCCGCGTGGAGCGGCCGGAGCGCTAGGAGGCCTGGCGCCAACTGCTGGAAGAGGCGGACTGGCCCCTCTTCAACGCCCTGCGCGACTGGCGCAACGGTCAGGCCCGGGAGGAGGGGATCCCGGCCTACGTGATCTGTACCAATCGGCAACTGGCGGCCATTGCCCACGCCCGGCCGGACAGCCTGGCCAAACTGGGCGCGGTCGAGGGCCTGGGCCGGGCCAAGCTCGAGCGGTACGGCGGCCCGATCCTAGCCCTGGCGGCGAGCTCGGCCTCCTGCAGCATGGCTCCGGGACCATCGCGTGCTTCTGGCCCATCGTCCCGGTCGCCGAAGGCCTGCTGGCTGACCTGGCAGCGTCCCTCGCGGCCCGCTCCGCGAAGCGCCGCTTGACAGGTGTTCTCAAAAACGCTAACATCACGCCATGTCGTATTCCGTCGTCTACTACCATGACCGCGTCAAAGCGGACATAGAGAGCTGGCCGGTCGGCGTCCTGGCTCATTATGCGCGCATGGTCGAGCTGTTGATGGAGTTCGGGCCGCATCTGCGAATGCCGCACACGCGCGCCGTGGGGGGTGGTCTCTTTGAGCTGCGGTGCCATGGGCGCGAAGGGATAGGCCGGGCGCTCTTCTGCTATGTCACCGGTCAGCGCGTGGTCATCCTGCACGCCTTCGTCAAGAAGACGGAGACGATCGCAGGACATGATCTGGCCCTGGCGCGCCGAAGGCTGAAGGAGGTACAGGGTGGCTGATCTCAGGTACCAACCCGTCCCGCACGACCACGCGACTTTCATTGAGAAGGCCCGCGAGCGGAGGGGCTTTGGCCAGGCCTACGCCGACCTCGGCAAGGAGTTCGCGCTAGCCGCCGAGCTGCTCCGCGCTCGTTCGCGGTCCGGGTTGACGCAAGAGGCGGTGGCGGAGCGCATGGGCACAAGCAAGAGCGCCGTGTCCCGGCTGGAGACCGCCGGCAAGCACTCGCCCTCGGTGACGACCCTCCGGAGATACGCGGAGGCGGTGGGGTGTGATATCGAGATCAAGCTCGTACCGGCGCCCCGTGCGCCCAGACCGCCAAAGGCCCACTCGAGGGTCCACCGCTAAGATCAGGCCCAGAGTCCGTCCGGTGCTTGCCGCTTCACCAGGGCGCGCTGAGAAGCGCCGACCTTACGTGGCGAACATCTCCCGCAGCACGGTCAGCGCGTGCTCGAGGGTGGCCGGTGGAATCTGGCCGAGGCGCCGGACCAGCCGCTCCTGATCGACCGTCCGCGGTTGATCGAGC
>JBAZUN010000353.1:0-6643 GCA_041661365.1 Candidatus Latescibacterota bacterium | reverse complement strand
GCGTCGGTGTGGACGCGGGTGATCTCCAGCTCGGACCAGGTGTGAACCCCGGCCCGTTCCATCTCGAGACGCACGCGCTCGACAAACGGCACCACCAGGGTGAAGCGCTCGACGCGGGTGACCCGACCGGTCATCGGACAGTCCTTTCTCGAAAGAGCCCGGATAGAGAGCGACAGGCTCCATCGTAGACGCCGGATGGAGGTCTGTCAACGGCGTCTTGCTCCTCCACCTGATCCGGGCCTTATTCCTTCCGCCATGAGGGACTTCATCCTGCGCGCCCGCAAAGGGCCGACCACGGCCGGGCTGGCCCAGGCCCAGCCCGGGGACGACCGGCATCTGGAGGTCATCGCGCACTGCGTGGTCAACGCCCTGTTCACCTCCCGCCGGGCGCGCCCGGACACGGCCATCCACCTTGCCCTCGACGGTCCGGTCGCACCGCCCAAGGTCATCCGGCTCGAAGGGGAAGCCCTGGGTTCGCTCCCGGGGCTGGACGAGCAGTCGATCTGGTCAGTGCTGCGGCAGGCCCTCGACGCGGGCCGGCACCTGGCCTTGGGCGAGGAGGTGCAGGCTATCCCCGGGGTCTTCGTGGCCAAGAAGAGCTTCGAGCAACTGGTGCGCGAGCGATTGGCCGCCGGTCCGGTCTACGCGCTCCGCCCCGGCGGCGCTGACCTCCGCTCGATCTCCTTCCCCGCCTCGGCCGGGTTCGTCCTCACCGACCACCTGGCCATGCCGAGAAAGGTCGACCGCTTCCTCGAACGGCTGGGCGCGCACCCGCTCAGCGTCGGCCCGACCATGCTCTTTGCCTCCCAGTGCATCGCGGTGGTGCACAACGAGCTGGACCGGCAGGCCGGCGACTGAGGCCTTGACCGAAGGCCGCGGCGCGGCGTACCTTGGTTCCCTGTTCTGGCCACCCGCGGTACGCCGGTATTCCCTCCCCAAGACTCCCCGGAAAGGCGGCTAGCTGGCCATGCTCAAGGGCGAACGCATCACCCTGTTGGTCATCCCCGAAGGCGGCGGCAAGACCGTCGAGGTCAAGGTGCACCGGCTGGTCCTGCTGGCGGGCGGCGTGGCCGGTCTGCTGCTGGTCCTCCTCCTGGCCCTGGGCGTCAAGTCGTTCGTCGACGCCCGCGAGTTGTCCGAGGAGGTGGCCGCGCTGCAGCGGCAGAATACCCTCCTCGAGGAGGAGGTCGGCCAGATCCAGCAGCTCGAGCAGGTGCTGGCCCGTCTGGAGAAGAGCAATCGCCAACTGCGGGCCATCCTCGGCGAGCCGGTTTCCCAGGAGTTGCCGGTCGACCAGGGTGAACCTCGGGCCGACGACAACGCGGTGTCCGGCGCCGAGCGGCTGCGGCAGGGCGAGCTGCGCGGGTACCCGGGCCTCTGGCCGGTCCAGGGCGAGGTGGTGCGACCGTTCAGCGAGGTTCTGGATGGTGCCGTGGTGGCCGTACCGACGGGAACGCCGGTGCGGGCCAGCGCCGCGGGTCAGGTGGTCCGGGCCGGGTACGACCCCCGCTTGGGCAACGTGGTCGTCGTCGACCACGGCCGGGGCCTGATGACGGAGTACGGGTACAACGGCCGCCTGCTGGTGGAGTCCGGGGCGACCGTGGACCGGGGGCAGCCGCTGGCCCTCTCGGGCAGCTCCGGCGACGCGGTCAGGCCATCGCTCTACTACGCCGTGCGTGAGGACGGCCGGCCCCGCGATCCCGCCGGCTACCGCCTCTGGCTGTGAGATGAGGAGGGGACCCGACCCGACGCGCAGCACCATCATCGGCAGGGGAACCGTGCTCGAGGGCTCGTTCCGGCTGGAGCACGACCTGTGGATCGACGGCCGGGTGCACGGGCCGCTGGTATCGACCACCGGCGGGCTGGTGGTAGGCCCGGAGGGCGAGGTCAAGGCCCCGGTGATCGAGGTCGGCCAGGCCACCATCTCCGGTCAGGTCGAGGGACTTCTGCGGGCTCGGGAACAGGTCAGGCTGGAGCCCGGGGCCCGCTTCCGCGGCTGGCTCCTGACCCCCCACCTCTTCGTCGCCGAGGGCGCCACCCTGGAAGCCGACCCGCAGTACGCGCCGCCCGAAGAGCCGCGGCCGCCGGTATAGCAAAGGGCCCTCCGCCGACGGCGGAGGGCCCTTTGGGGTTCTGCACCAACAGGGCAGCCCGCGCTTACATGTCCATCCCGCCCATGCCGCCCATGCCACCGCCGCCGTACATGTCGCCGCCCGGAGGCCCGCCGGCGGCCGGCTTCGGCTTCTCCGGAATCTCGGCGATCAGGGCCTCGGTGGTCAGCAGCAGACCGGCGATCGACGCCCCGTTCTCCAGGGCCGAGCGGGAGACCTTGGCCGGATCGACCACCCCGGCCTTCACCAGATCCTCATACACCTCGGTGCGGGCGTTGAAGCCGAAGGCTCCCTTGCCCTCGGACACCTTGCGCACCGCGATCGCCCCCTCTACCCCGGTGTTCGCCGCGATCTGCCGCAGCGGCTCCTCCAGGGCCCGCTTGATGATCTGCACCCCGACCGCCTCGTCGCCGGTCACCTCCAGCGTCGCCAGCGCCTTTTGCGCCCGCAGGAAGACCACCCCACCGCCGGGCACGATCCCCTCCTCCACCGCCGCGCGGGTCGCGTGCAGCGCGTCCTCGACCCGCGCCTTCTTCTCCTTCATCTCGGTCTCGGTCGGCGCCCCCACGTGCACCACCGCCACCCCACCGGCCAGCTTGGCCAGCCGCTCCTGCAGCTTCTCCCGGTCGTAGTCCGAGGTGGTCTCCTCGATCTGCCGACGGATCTGCTGGATCCGGCCCTTGATCTCCGTTGCCTTCCCCGAGCCCTCGACCAGGGTGGTGTTGTCCTTGTCCACCACGATCCGCTTGGCCTGACCCAGGTCGGACAACTGCACGTTCTCCAGCTTCAGCCCCGCCTCCTCCGAGATCACTCGGCCGCCGGTCAGCACCGCGACGTCTTCCAGCATCGCCTTCCGGCGATCGCCGAACCCCGGAGCCTTCACGGCCACCGTCTTCAGCGTCCCCCGCAGCTTGTTCACCACCAGGGTCGCCAGGGCCTCCCCTTCCACCTCCTCGGCGATGATCAGCAGCGGCTTGCTCAACTGGGCCACCTTCTCCAGCACCGGCACCAGATCCCGCATCGAGGAGATCTTCTTCTCGTGGATCAGGATGTACCCTTCCTCCAGAATCGCCTCCATCGCCTCGGCGTCGGTGACGAAATAGGGCGACAGATACCCCCGGTCGAACTGCATCCCCTCCACCACCTCCAGGGTCGTCTCCGTCCCCTTCGCCTCCTCGACCGTGATCACCCCGTCCTTCCCGACCTTCTCCATCGCGTCGGCGATCAGCTCCCCGATCGCCGTGTCGCTGTTGGCCGAGATCGTGCCGACCTGGGCGATCTCCTCCCGCCCCTTCACCTCCTTGCTCAGCCGCTTGATCTCCTCCACCACCACCCCCACCGCCTTGTCGATCCCCCGCTTCAGGTCCATCGGGTTCGCCCCGGCGGTCACGTTCTTCAGCCCCTCGCGGAAGATCACCTGGGCAAACACCGTGGCGGTCGTGGTCCCGTCCCCGGCCACGTCCGAGGTCTTGGTCGCCACCTCGCGCACCATCTGGGCCCCCATGTTCTCGTAGGGGTCCTTCAGCTCGATCTCCTTCGCCACCGTCACGCCGTCCTTGGTCACGGTCGGCGAGCCGAATTTCTTGTCCAACACCACGTTCCGTCCCTGAGGACCTAACGTCACCTTCACCGTGTTCGCCAGCTTGTCCACCCCGCGCAACAGGGCATCACGCGCCGACGCCTCAAATCGAAGCTGCTTCGCTGCCATGGTCCCAGACCTCCTGACCTGTTTGGTGGAATACCGGACGGTCGGCGCGGATGGTTATCCCCGCGCCCCGTACCGGGCGTTTGGCACTCATACGCCGAAAGTGCTGAACCGCGCGGAATGAAGTAAGTAATATAGCGCGCTTCCGGGGCGATTGCAAGCCACGGTTCTCGTGATCCCAAGGCCGCAGCGGCCCGACCGACGCCGTGGCCGGCCGTTGCCCCGGCAGTTTCCGTTACCTACATTACTGCACCAACAGAACCCATTGTCGGATAGCGAGTTACCCAATAGATACCCCTATCCAGAGCCAAGGAGGAGCGATGTCCGCGTGGCAACCCTCGGTCCCAAGCAGCGGCGGCAGGATCTCCCTGCAGGCCGGCAGCCTCTCGGTTCCGGACCGACCGATCGTCCCGTTTATCGAGGGCGACGGCACCGGCCCGGACATCTGGGCCGCCTCAGTCCGGGTGCTGGACGCGGCCGTGGCCAAGGCCTACGGCGGCAAGCGGCAGATCGCCTGGATGGAGGTGCTGGCCGGAGAAAAGGCCTTCAAGGCCACCGGTGACTGGCTCCCCGAGGCCACGGTCGAGGCCTTCCGCGACTATCTGGTGGGGATCAAGGGGCCGCTGACCACGCCGGTCGGTGGCGGCATCCGCAGCCTGAACGTGGCCCTGCGCCAGATCCTCGATCTCTACGTCTGCCTGCGGCCGGTCCGCTACTTCGCCGGCGTCCCGTCCCCGGTCAAGCGCCCGGAAGACGTCGACATGGTGATCTTCCGCGAGAACACCGAGGACATCTACGCCGGCATCGAGTTCCAAGAGGGCAGTCCGGAGGCCAGGGAGTTCGCCGCCTTCCTGCGGGACCGCTTCCCCGAGCGATTCCGCAAGGTCCGCTTCCCGGACAGCGCCGGCTTCGGCGTCAAGCCGGTCTCCCGGGAAGGCACGGAGCGGCTGGTGGCGGCGGCCATTGACTACGCCGTCGCGCAGGGGCGTCCGAGCGTCACCCTGGTCCACAAGGGGAACATCATGAAGTTCACCGAGGGCGCCTTCCGCGACTGGGGGTACGAGCTCGCCCGCACGCGGTACCACGGCGAGGAGATCGACGGCGGCCCGTGGACCCGGCTGCGGGCCGGGGGGCGCGAGGTGGTGGTGAAGGACGTCATCGCCGACGCCTTCCTCCAGCAGATCCTCACCCGGCCGGCTGAATACTCGGTGATCGCCACCCTCAACCTCAACGGCGACTACGTCAGCGACGCCCTGGCCGCCTGCGTCGGCGGGATCGGCATCGCCCCCGGCGGCAACATCAACTACGCCACCGGGCACGCCATCTTCGAAGCCACCCACGGCACGGCCCCCAAGTACGCCGGCCAGGACAAGGTCAATCCGGGTTCGCTGATCCTCTCCGGGGAGATGATGTTGCGCCACCTCGGCTGGCCCGAGGCCGCCGAGCTGGTGATCCGCGGCCTGGAGCGGGCCATCGAGCGACGGACCGTCACCTACGACTTGGCCCGTCTGATGGAGGGCGCCACCGAGGTCCGCTGCTCGGCGTTCGGCGACGCCCTCATCGCCGGCATGTGATGGCGGGCCGACTGAGCCACCTCGACGCGGCCGGACGGCTGCGCATGGTCGACGTCGGCGCCAAGCCGCGCACCCGCCGGCTGGCCCGCGCCCGCGGCGAGATCCGCCTGAGCCCGGACACCGTCGCGCTGATCGAGTCCAACCAGGTCGCCAAGGGGAACGTGCTGGAGGCGGCCCGACTGGCCGGGATCATGGCCGCCAAGCGCACCGCGGAGCTGATCCCGCTCTGTCATCCCCTCCCCCTGGCCGTGGTCACCGTCGACTTCGTCCTGGGTCCCGACCGGCTGGAGGTGACGGCCGAGGCCAGGGTGACGGACCGCACCGGGGTCGAGATGGAGGCGCTCACCGCCGCGACCGTGGCCCTGCTCACGGTCTACGACATGTGCAAGGCCGTCGACCGTGGCATGACCCTCTCGGAGATCCGCCTGGTGGAGAAACGGGGGGGGAGGAGCGGGACCTACCGGCGGCCGGACCGGGCCGGCTGAATACCAGCGCGCGAACCCGCGGGCGCGGCCTTGGGCTTGGCCGCCGACTGGGTGTCGGGAAGGGCGTCGACCAGCATCAACTCGACCCGGCGGTTCCGCCGGCGCCCTTCCTCGGTGCCGTTGCCGGCGATCGGCTGGGTCTCGCCCCGACCCACGGCCCGCATCTGCCCGACCGGCACCCGGTAGACCTCGTGCAGCATGGTGAGCACCGTCCGGGCACGCTCCGCCGACAGCTTGAGGTTCTCGGCCGCCTTGCCCGCGTCGTCGGTGTGCCCCTCGATCAGCAGCGGACAGTCCGGGTAGGCGCGGACGAACCGGGTGACGTCGAAGAGCCGCTGGCGCATGCCCAGGGACAGGTCGAGCGCCCCCTCGTGGAACTGGATGCTCTCGAGGAAGACCAGCTTCGGCCGGAGGTAGGTCCCGGCCTCGAGGGGTCGGGGCGAATCGGGGTCGGCCTTGTCGACCAGCTCGACCAGCTCGAGGGCCACGCTGTCGCGCCAGACCTCGCGGACCCGAAGGACCCCGATCAGCTCCCCCTGGCTGTAGGCGCTGAAGACGCTCCCCACCCGCACCCCCTCGCGGCTGCCGAAGTCCGCGGTGTACGCCCCCCGGCTGACCGCGGCCTGGATCCCCTGCAGCCCGGGAAGCAGGTGCACGCGGGTGATCCGGTACGGGGCGGTGACCGCCGGCACCGGCTCCTCGTCGGCTTCGGCCCCGCGGACAGCAGCGGCTCCCGCCAGCAGGGCACCGGCCAGCAGCAGGACGGGG
>JBAZUN010000352.1:0-6651 GCA_041661365.1 Candidatus Latescibacterota bacterium | reverse complement strand
CGGTCTGCTTCGGCGCCGACACCCCGACCGAGCAGTTCACCTACGTCCAGGTGCGAGGTCGTAACCCCGAGGTGGTGGCGGTCCGGGCCTGGCGGTTCGACAACCTCGACAAGGGACCGTTCGACCTGCGCGACCGCCGGTTGATGGCGTTCGAGACCGAGGCCGTGGAGGAGATCCGCCTGATCCGGCCCCAGGGTCGGATCGTTCTGGTCCGGAGCGGCTCCGACGGCTGGCGCCTGACCGAGCCGTTCGCGGCCGAGGCCGACCGGGACGAGGTCGAGCAGCTCCTCAACCGCCTGCGCAACGGCCGCGTCGAGGAGTTCACCGCCGAGCTGGCCCCTCCGGCCGTGCTGCAGCTCCACGGGCTGATCGAGCCGGTCACCGGCGAGATCTCCCTGCTGGTCGGCCGCGACCGGGCCGAGAAGCGGCTGCAGCTCGGGGCTGCCGCGTCACCGGGCCGGTACTACGGCCGCGATACCAGCCGACCTCAGGTGGTGGTGGTCGACTCCTCGGTGGCCGGCCTGCTGCGGCGCGAGGCGGCTGACCTGCGCGACCGGAAGCCGCTGCGGCTCGATCGCACCGCGGTGGTGGGTCTGGAGCTGGAGCGATCGGCGGGACGGGTCGTGGCGCGGCGGGACACGGCCGGCACCTGGTCGCTTACCGAACCGGCCGGCCGCGAGGCCACGGGATGGAAGCTCGAACAGGTGGTCGCTGACCTGGCCGAGACCAAGGTCGACTCCTTCCTGACCGGTCCGGCCGCTGATCCGGCGGCCTGCGGGCTGCTGGCGCCGGTTCTGGTGATACGCGCGCTCGGTGAGAGCAGCGTACTGGTCGAAGCCAGATTCGGCCAGGGGCGGGACGGTGGCGTCTACCTGTCCCGTGCCGGTGATCCGGTGTTCTACCGCGTCTCGGCCGAGGCCCGGCGCCGGCTCGATCCGGGTCTGGACGAGGTCTCTCGGGCCGTCTCGACCTCGGTGGACGCGGCAACGGACACGGGCGGATGAGATCGGGGGTGGCCGCGGCCCGAATGGGGTTCTCCGGCCGGCTCCTGATGGGCCTGGCGCTCTGCTGGGTCCTGGCCGGGGCCGTGGCGGTCCTGGCCGGACCGCCCCCCGAGGCCCTGGTCGAGGTCGATACCACGCGGGTCACCCTCGGTGATCCGGTCCGGCTGGCGTTGAAGGTGCGGTACGGCGCCGGGGACCGGCCCCTGCTCGAGGAGGTCGACCCGCGGTCCTGGCTGGAGGGGATCTCATACCGCCCCGGTCGGCCGCTGAGTCCCGCCAAGCTGCACGACCGCCTGGAAGTGGTCTACCCCTTCGAGGTCCGCCTCTTCGAGCTCGGTTCCCGGCGCATCCCGCCGCTCACCGTGCGGTTTGCCCTGGCCTCGGGCGACACCCTGACGCGGGAGACCGAGCCGGTCGACCTCGAGGTGGTTCCGGTGCGCGGCAGCAACGACCGCGAGCTGCGGGACCTGAAACCTCCGGTGGAACTCTCCGGCGGCCTGCCCCTGTGGCTGGTGCTGGTGCTCACGGTGCTCGCGGCGGTGGCCGGCATCCTTGCCTGGCGGCGCTTCCGCCGGCGACGGAGCGCGCCTGAGCCCGCGGCCCCGCCGTCCGTACCCGTGGACCACGTGGCCGAGTTCGTCCGCATCGCCGGCCTCGGCCTGGTCGAGCGCGGCGACTACAAGACCTACTACTCCCTGCTGGCGGACAACCTGCGGCGGTACCTCGAACAGCGGCTGGGGATCCCGGCCATGGAGCTGACCACCGCCGAGGCGTGCGAGCGGTTGCGCCCCGAGGGCCTGGACCCCGGGCTGGTCGATCAGGTGCGCGAGTACCTCGAACTGGCCGACCTGGTGAAGTTCGCCCGGCTGGTTCCCGAGATCGACCGGGCCCGCCGGACCCCCGAGGCGGGGATCGCCCTGGTCCACGCCGTCGATCGGTTCTGGCGCAGCCGTGAGGCCGCGACCACGCCGACGGAGACGCCGGCAGCGGCCTCAGGGGTGCCGGCCGCGCCATGAACCTCGTCCGGTTCGCCTCGCCCGAGTGGCTCCTCCTCCTGCTCCTCCTGCCGCTGCTGGTCTGGCGACACCTGGTCGTCGAGCGGCGTCGCGCCGGCAGCCTCGATTTCCCGGTGCTGACCGCCCTGCGGCAGATGCCGGCCACCCTGGCCGTCCGCCTGCGGCCGCTGCTCCTGGTCGCCCGGGTGGTCGGTCTGGGCTGTCTGGTCGTCGCCATGGCCCGTCCCCAGGCCGGGCACGAGGTGCGCCAGCGCAACGCCGAGGGTGTCGACATCATGCTCACCCTGGACGTCTCGTCGAGCATGGAGCTGAACGACCTCGATCAGGGACAGAAGACCCGGCTCCAGGTGGCCAAGGAGGTGGTGGCCGACTTCGTGCGCGGCCGCTCGAGCGACCGCCTCGGGATGGTGGTCTTCGCCGCGCAGTCCTTCACCCAGTGCCCGCTGACCCTCGACTACGGGATCGTGCTGCAGTTCCTCGACGGGATCCAGATCGCCGACGAGTCGTGGGACGGCACGGCCATCGGCATGGCCCTGATCAACGCCTGCAACCGGCTGCGCGAGTCGACCGCCAAGAGCAAGGTGGTCATCCTGCTGACCGACGGGGTCAACAACGCCGGCGAGATCGAGCCCCTGACCGCGGCCGACCTGGCCGCGGCCGTCGGGATCAAGGTCTACGCCGTGGGGGTGGGGAGCGAGGGGGTCATCCGACGGCCGGTGCGCGGGGTCTTCGGCACCCGGTACCAGACCGTGCAGGTGGAGATCGACGAGCGCACCCTGCAGCAGGTGGCGGCCCGGACCGGCGGGCGGTACTACCGCGCCACCAGCGAGGGGAAGCTGGAGGAGATCTACCGGGAGATCGGGCGGCTGGAGACCTCGAAGGTCACCGCGCGGGTGCACGTGGACTACGCCGAGCGCTTTGCCTGGTTCCTCTGGCCGGGGCTGGTCCTCCTGCTGGCCGAGACCGTGCTGGCCAACACCCGTTTCCGGCGTCTGCCCTGAGGCCGCCATGCACTTCGGCTATCTCGCCTCCTTCTGGCTCCTCCTGCTGCTGCCGCTGCTGGGCGTCTTTCTGGTCTGGGCCATGGCGGTTCGGCGACGCGTGCTCGCGCGGTTTGCCGACCCGGCGATGGTGACCCGCCTGACCCGCAACCTCAGCCCCGGTCGCCGCTACCTCAAGGCCGCCCTGCTGTGGACCGGGGTGCTGTTCCTGGTCCTCGCCCTGACCGGCCCGCGGTTCGGGGCGCGGACGGTCGTCACCGAGCAGCGCGGGGTGGACCTGGTGGTGGCCCTGGACGTCTCGCGCAGCATGCTCGCCGAGGACGTCAAGCCGAGCCGCCTGGCCCGGGCGCGGGATCAGATCGGCGATCTCCTCGACCGGCTCGAGGACGACCGGGTCGGTCTGGTCCTCTTCGCCGGACAGGCCTTCGTGCAGTGTCCGCTGACCACCGACCACGGGGCCGTGCGGCTGTTCCTCGACCTGGCCGACGTTACCGCGGTGCCGAGTCAGGGGACGGCGATCGGGGACGCGATCCGGGTGGCCACCCGCTGCTTCGATCCCGAGGACCGCGAGCACCGGGTCCTGGTCCTCTTCAGCGACGGCGAGGACCACGTCGGGAATCCGGTCGAGGCCGCGCGGGCCGCCGCGGCCGAGGGGGTCCGCATCCTCACCGTGGGCCTGGGCACCCCGACCGGCGAGCTGATCCCGGAGCCGGGGCCCAACGGCGCCGAGTACCACAAGGACCGCCGGGGGAACTACGTGAAAACCCGCATGGACGAGCGGACCCTGGAGGAGGTGGCTCGCGTCGCGGACGGGGTCTACTACCGCAGCACCCTGGCCGGCCGCGAGCTGGACGAGCTCCGCGACCAGGTGAGCGGGATGGGCCAGCGCTCCCGCGGGACCACCCGCTTCACCCAGTACGAGGAGCGGTTCCAGGTGCCGCTGCTGATCGCCCTGCTCTGTTTTCTGGCAGAGGCCTTCCTGCCGGACGGTGCGACCCGGCGCGGTGAGTGGCGCGGGAGGTTCTCATGAGGGCTGCTAGAAACCGGACGCCGTGGTGGCGGGCCGCCGCGCTGGCCCTGCTCTGGACGGCCCTGGCCGCGGCCCGGATCGGCGATCCCGTGGCCGACAAGGCGGAAGCGGCCCGCGAGGAGTACCTTAAAGGCCAGTACGGCGAGGCGCTCAGGCTCTACCGCGACGCCCAGGTCGAGGCTCCGGAGCTACCGGCCCTCCACTACAACGTGGGGAACAGCTTGGTGAAGACCGGGGACAGTGCCGCGGCCCTGAAGGAGTACGAACAGGCCCTGACCGGCGATCCGGCTCTGCGCGCCCAGACCCGCTACAACATGGGGAATCTCTTCTACGGGCAGCAGGACTACCAGCAGGCGGCCCAGGCCTACCGCGAGGCGCTCGAGGCCGACAGCGGTGACCGGGACGCCAAGGCCAATCTGGAGCTGGTGCTCCAGCAGCTCCAGCAGCAGCGCCAGCAGAATCAGCAGAATCAGCAGGGCGGCTCCGGCCAGCAAGGCCGGTCCGGGCAGCAGCAGGCCGGCCAGCAGGGGGAGCGCGAGGACCAGCGGGATCAGTCTCAGGGAGAGGACCAGCAGCGGTCGACCCCGTCCCAGCAGAACGGCCAGCCCGACGACCGCCAGCAGCAGGCTAATGGGATGCGGCAGCAGGGAACCGATCCCGGCAGGTCGGCCCGGTCAGGCGGTCGCCTCGACCGCGAGGAGGCCGAGCAGTTGCTCGATGCGCTGGCCGACCGCGAGCGCCAGGGGCAGATGCGCCGCCTGCACCAGCCCGGGCCGGTCAGGGAGAAGGACTGGTGAGAGCCTGGATGGCCGCGGCCCTGGTACTCGGTCTCGCCGTGCGGCCGGCTCTGGCCGAGATCGAGTTCGTGGCCTCGGTGGACCGGACGAGCACCGGCCAGGCCGAGCCGATCCGGTTGGCCCTCACCATGCGCTCGAGCGAGAACATCACCGGCCTTCAGGCTCCCGAGTTGGCCCTGGGCGATTTCCACGTCGAGGGACCGGCGAGAAGCACCCGCGTCGAGATGGTCAACTTCTCCACGGCCTACACGGTGGATTGGATCTACACCCTGTACCCCCTCAAGCCGGGCCGGTTCACCGTCGGTCCGGCGAGGCTGCGGTACGGGGGGAAGGTCTACCAGACCAAGCCACTGGCCGTCGAGGTCGTCGCCGGCGCGCCCTCGCGGGCGGTGGCGCCTTCCCAGAACGCCGCGCCGGAGGGCCAGGCCGCGGGCGACTTCCTGTTCCTGCGGGCCCGCGCCGACCGTCGAAGCGCGTACGTCGGCCAGCAGGTGACGATCAGCTACGACCTGCTTTACCGGGTGCCGCTGGAGAACGTCGGCTTCCGCGAGATCCCCTCCTTCTCGGGGTTCTGGGCCAAGGAGCTGTTCGTGGCCCAGCAGCTCGCACCGCGGCGCGAGGAGGTCAGGGGGGTGCTCTACAACGCCGCCCCGCTGCGACAGATGGCCCTCTTCCCGACCAGCGCCGGCCGGCACCGGGTCGATCCCCTGGCGATCGCCTGCGACGTGCCGCAGCGGGCCACGGGTGGCGCGAGCTCGATGCGGCGCCTGCTCGACGATCCGTTCTTCGGCGGCGCCACCCGCACCGTGCTGTTGCGGAGCGAGCCGGTGGAGATCGAGGTCACCCCGCTTCCCGATGCCGGTCGGCCGACCGAGTTCACCGGCGCGGTCGGCACCTTCGCGCTCTCGGTGCAGGCCCAACCCACGGAGGTGGCGGTCGGGGATCCGGTCACCCTGAGGATGGAGATCAGCGGGCAGGGGAACCTCGACGCGGTCAAGCCTCCGGTCGTGGCCGCGCCGGGGTTCAAGGTCTACGATCCCAAGCTCGCGGAGGAGCCGCAGGTGACCGGCTCCCGGGTCGGCGGACGGCGTACCTGGGAGTACATCCTCATCCCCGACCGGGGCGGCCTGCTGTCGATCCCGCCGCTCCGCTTCGCCCACTTCGATCCAGAGCGCGGTCAGTACCGGCGGTCGGAGAGCCCGGCGACCGCCATCCGCGTTCGCGGCAGCGGCGCTCCCGCCGGTCCTGACTTCGCGGTGGGACGCACCGACGTCGAGCCGGTCGGCCAGGACATCCGCCACATCAAGGCCGATGCCACCGAGCTGGACCGGCCATCGGCCTTCCACCGTAGTCCGCTTTACTGGCTGCTCCTCGCGGCGATGCCCGGGGCCCTGGGGGGGCTGGTGGTGCAGCGACGTCACCACCAGCGCCTGCAGGGGGACGTGGCCTATGCACGCCGCCGCCGTGCCCGTGGCCGCGCCGGTCGCCGGCTGAAGGAAGCCGGCGAGCTGCTCGACGCCGGCCGGGGACCCGAGTTCCACGCCGAGGTGCAGCGGGCCGTGCTGGCCTTCCTGGCCGACAAGCTCAACCTGCCCGAGGCCCGGCTGACCCCTGATCTGGCGGCCGAGGCCCTGGTCGACCGGGGGGTGGCCCCCGAGGTCGCGGACCGGCTGCGCGAGCTGCTGGTCCAGTGCGAGTTCATCCGCTTTGCCCCGGCCTCGGTCTCCTCGACCGAGATGGAGGACGTGCTCGACCGGGCCGGTCGGTTGATCGGCGAACTGGAGGCGCGGATCTGATGCGCGT
>JBAZUN010000351.1:0-6664 GCA_041661365.1 Candidatus Latescibacterota bacterium | reverse complement strand
GATGCCGATCCGACCAGCCGTCTCCGGCGCGTCTCTCGAATGGATCCCGGTACCGATCGACCCTCAGTACACCCTCGGCCTGACCGAGATCCACGCTCAGGAATACCGGCGGCCCAGGCCCTCGGGGTACTCGATCATGGCCTGCCTGAACGGCCGCTTCGGCTGGGACTGGAACCAGGCCGGGTTCGGCAAGGTGGAGGTGAACGACGCCCGCCTGCGCCAATCGGGTGGGACCTACCGAACGAAATCCGGAATCCCTTTCCTCACCCCGGCCCAGGGACCCAACGCGGCCTGCGTCTCGGTCTGGGAGAACCTTCCGGACGAGCTGCGCTTCCCCCTGATCGGCCGGGCCCGGGAGGTGGCGGTCTTCCTGATCGGGGTCACCAATCCGATGCAGTCGCGGGTCGAGAACGGGCGCCTGATCGTCTCCTACCTGGACGGCGGGACCGAGGAACTGGCGCTGGTGAACCCCGAGAACCTCGACGACTGGCTGGTGGCGGCGGTGCAGACCGAGGCCGAGACCGAGTACTTCAGCGACCGCAATCACGGGATCGTCGAGCGGATCGCGGTCGATCCCGGACGAAACCTGGGCGGCCTGGTGGTCCGGGCCGTGGCCAACGAGGTAATCCTCGGGATCCTCGGGATCACCCTGGGGCGGTGAGCGGAGGCGATGGTCGGACGACGGCGAGGACAGCAGGAATGGCCCCGCCCTGCATCGCTTAAGACTGGAACTTGACCGTCCCGCGTTTTCATGGTATCTGGAGTACTGCCTATACCTGTATTGGCAGAGCCTGGTGCTGTTGATAGCCATCGGAACCTCGTTCAGGAATAGCCAGAGATGAGAGAGCACTTGGGCCTTGCATTGGTCGCTGCCCTGTGCCTGTCCTGGGCCGGACCCACTGCTGGGCAGCAGGCCGTATCCTGGCCGGGGGACTTCGACGGCAATGGCACCGTCGACTTCTCTGACTTCTTCATGTTCGCCGATGCCTTTGGTTCATCGGACCCGGGATACGATCTGGACGGGAACGGCACGGTCGACTTCTCCGACTTCTTCCGCTTCGCCGACAGCTTTGGTAGCAGTCCCCCCGCGAACCGCGTCCCGGCCCTGACGGACATAGGTGCTTTATCGGTCGCCGAGGGCGCGACCCTCAACTTGACCTTGTCGGGAAGTGACCCCGACGACGATACGCTGACCTATACGGTGTCGGGCGCTCCCACGGGGTCGTCACTATCGGGCCACATCTTTACCTGGACTCCGGGGTACGAGGCGGCAGGTCGCTATTCGGTCACCTTTACGGTATCGGACGGCAGGGGAGGTACGGATCGCCAGACGGTCACCGTCGTAGTAACCGATTTCGAGATTCCGGGTATCAAGCGGTTCAACGTTGCGGTCAACACAGCCAAGAAGGGAATCGACGCCACCAAGCACGTCGTCGCTGGTGACACTGTCGTGGTAAACCTGACCGCCGACGGCTCCCTAGATGGTACCCACGACGCTATTACCTACAGGGCTGCCTCGATCCTCAAGATTGTCGGCGCCGACGGTGTGACCGTGCGCGGAACGGGCGTCACCGATTTGGGCAACGGCCGCGCAACCCTGACCGGCAACGACTGGAGTGCTGGCAAGCGCTCGATCATCCTTAAGGACACGAGCGGCTATGATTCGCTGCTCGTTACCATTTTTGACTCCACTACTGCAGGAGGTCCATTCACCGGCCAGCTTGACTCACTGATCGTCTACAAGCCCGCACCGTATGTGAAGATCATCGTGTCTGCTCCGGCAGCAGCGACCGCCGGACGAGAGTTCACCGTCGGCGTGAGGCTCACCGATACCTACAGCAACACCCGGGTAGATGACGATCGCTTCGTCAGCATCTCAGCCAATAAGCTCGGCGTCGAGTTCCCGGCCGGTCCAGTCTTCATCAACAACGGCGTTGGCTCTTTCGTCGCCAAGGCCAACACTGCCATGACCGGCTTGGCCTTCCGTGTCGTTGACCTAATTGACCATCAAGATCGCGCTTTCCCGGATCATCAAGGCTTCTCATCCGCGGTAACCGTCGGTGCTGCCACGGACGCGGCACTCGACGCTCCGGACACCCTCATCGCCGAGGACTACATTGGCGCCGACGGCGCTGGCGACCAGGGCGGCTTTATCCTGCTCACCTTCTCGCTGTCCAGCGACCATGCTACCCTCACCGGGTACCAGTTCTACCGTGAGGTTCCAGTCAACTACGACGTGGCGGACGGCGCCCTCACCGAGTTGGCCACCCCGGCCACTGCCATGATGTCTTGGGGCCGCATTGACGCGACTCCTGGTGCGACGGTCGGTCGCGCCATCGTTGCCGCCCTCGACAACGTGGCCAGCGTCTGGGCCATCGCGGCCGAGCGCGACAGCGCCACCAGCGGTAAGGAAGCCTTTGACGCGACGGCCGTCGTGGCCACCCCGTACGAGCTGATGGCCAGCACCATGGTCGCCAGCCAGAAGGCTGCCCTGCAGCCCAACGCTCCGGTGTTCGCCACCCTGACTCCTGAGGCCCTGGCCTACATCGAGAAGGATGTTGCCCCGAGCTTCCAGACTACTGACGTGGCCCTATCGGCTCAGGTCCTCACGGCGGCTCCGGTTCGCGCCATCGACAACATCGCGCCCGAGGCGGTCACCTACCTCCGCGCGATGGACACCTCGGCTGATACCGGCTCCAGCGTCACGGTCGTGTGGGCCAAGTCTGCCTCTGACCAGATGTTGCCACGGTTCGTCGACAGCGCCGTCAGCAACGGCGCGGTCAGCGACGTGGTCGCGGGCGTCAACGGGTACAACGTCTACCGCAAGGTCGGCACCGGGGAGTACGCGCTGGTCGGTACGGCCGGCGCTGGTGAGACCTCCTTCGCGGATCTCACCACCCTCAACGGCGTCCGCTACACCTACAAGGTCCAACCGTTCGACCAGGACAACGAGACAACAAGTGACTTATCGGTGGACTTTATCCCCCCGCCCAGTGGCGTGACCGGGTGGCCGATGGAGTTCATCTGGATCGAGCCGGGAACCTTCACCATGGGCGACGCCGAACGGGGACTGACGCCGCATCAGGTCATCCTTACTCAAGGGTATTACCTGGGGAAGTATGAAGTCACTCAGGGGCAGTGGCAGGCAGTGATGAGGACGACGCCATGGTTGGGGCAATGGGGCGTGCATGAAGAGGCGATCCGCGCGGCGGTGATATCGTGGGATAACGCGCAGGAGTTGGTGCACGTACTGAACCAGGCCGCCGGGGATTCGTTGTATCGTCTACCGACAGAGGCCGAGTGGGAGTATGCGTGCAGGGCGGGGACGACGACGCATTGGTCCTTTGGTGACGATGAGAGCCAACTGGGGTGGTATGCCTGGTACTCCGAGAATAGCGTCGAGGACAGCCTGATATGGAGAGACGAAGAGCTTGTGCGTGTTGGGATCCGATCGGCGCACCCGGTGGGCACGAGACTGCCCAACCCATGGGGGCTCTGTGATATGCACGGGAACGTGTCTGAGTGGGTGCAGGACTGGTATGGCGACTACACCCCTGAGGCGCAGACAGATCCGCCCGGACCAGCGTCGGGGTCGAGGCGCGTCACGCGCGGCGGCAACTGCGAAAGCGACAACCGCCGCACCTGGACGGCTACTCGGCTAGAGGCTCAGAGTCAGTTCACTGGCGCTCGTCTGGTGAGGATCAGGTAACCCTGGGGGAGGCCGTCACGCCTTCCGGCCCAGGGCCCGGAGCGCGCGCTCACCGGCCCGCTGCACCCCCTCCTGGAGCATCCGGATCTCGGCGCCGTACCCCACGAACCTGACCCCCTGCCCCACCAGCCCGGGGAGGACCGCCGGATCGGCGAAGTGAGCACCGGTCTTCCCCGTCGTTCAGTCGCCGCCGTGCCAGAGGGCCTCGCCGACCACCTCGGCCCGGGCCACGAAGGCCAGGATCTCCTCGCGCAGGTCCGCAGGAACCGCGGCCAGATCGACGGTGCGACTTCCGCTCGGTACGATGGCCCGGGCGCTGACCCAGGAATTATCCTCCCGGGTCCAGCGCACCGCGGCCGAGGCGTTGCGTGGCCGGATGTAGAACCCGCCGTCGGCCGCCGTCAGGATCTCGATGTCCATGGAACACCCACTCGGAGTTCGCGGTGGTGTTGATACTGGGAACCTCGATCGCGCTTGTTCTATCGAGCTTGTTCTTCGGACCTAGCAGCCCGTTGAAAAAGCCCATTCGGGCTGCGGCCGGTCCTGGCAGCCGCTGGCGGTGTTCCGCTCGGTCGCCGCATCTCCCCTCGATGCGGCTTCCCTCGCGCGTCTTGCCAGCGGCCGCCATTCCTCGGCCTCGCCAAGCAAAGCGGCTTTGTCAACGGGCTGCTAGACGTGGGGACCCCAGGGCCAGGGCCGGATCGATCTGCACGATCATCTCCGGCTCGATCCGGCAGTGCCCGGGCAGGTCGAAGCCGGCCACGGCGCTGCGGGTATGCCAGCCCGAGAGGGACTCGTCGAGACCCTCGCTGGCCCACTGCGACAGGGGACCGCCGAAGACGTCGTGGAAGACCTTGGTGTACCCGTCCACGACCCGGGGCGACTTGGAGAAGGCGCCGCCGCCGGCGGAGTTGACCATGCCGATGCACTTGACGCAGTACCAGACGTCGTTCAGGGTGCCGAACGGATGCAGACCCCAGTGCAGGGCGCGGACGTGCTTGAACCCCGCTTCCCGTCCGGCCTGGTACCCGGCCTCCACGTCCTTGTCGTCGTTGGTCACCGGACCGGAGCCGCCGCCGGTGCCGGAGGTGAAGACCAGCCCCGAGGGGGTGAAGGTAAGGGTGCAGATCCGCCGTCCCTTGGGAGCGGAGATGCTCTCCTCCTGCTTGCCCAGGTCGATCCCGAGCGCCTTGAGGCGGTCGTACACGTCAAACCCCCGCTTGCAGCTCTCGTGCAGCTCACTCATCGGTCGGTCCTCCTTGGTTGGACGATCTGGTGGCCGGTCGCCGTCGCCGGGAAAGATAGCGGGCCAACCTCGACCGCACAAAGGATCCGCAATCCCCTCCGCCGGGGGAACGCCTCGGTTGACCAGGCCCGGATCCGCCGGTACCTTCACGCCGTTACCGCACCTTCCCGCACCCGGAGCGCCCGATGGACACCCCTTCCCTGCATCGGCTCGGCCCGATCGCCGCCGAGGTCGAGGCGGTTCTCGCCCGCCTGCGGCGCGAGCGGATCGTGCCGCGGATCCTCGACCGCGACCACACGGTCTGGCGCGACGACCCGACCGAGATCACCAACCGGTTGGGCTGGCTGGACAGCCCCACGGCGATGGTCCTCCACCTTCCCGCGATCAGAGAGGTGATGGCGGCCGCGGTCCGGGACGGTTGCACCCATGCCCTCCTCCTCGGCATGGGCGGCTCGAGCCTGGCGCCCGAGGTTTTTCGCCGCGTCTTCGGCGTCCAACCGGGACACCTCGACCTGGCCGTGCTCGACAGCACCGATCCAACCGCGGTCCTGGCCCGGGCCCGGGAACTGACGCCGGCGACCACCCTCTACCTCCCGGCCACCAAGTCGGGCGGGACGGTGGAGACCATGTCCTTCGCGAAGTTCTTCTTCAACAAGGCCCGCACGGCCCTGGGTGCGGAACGGGCAGGGAAGCGATTCGTCGCCATCACCGACCCGGGGAGCGGCCTGGCCGACCTCGCCGCCTCCCTGGGATTCCGCCACACCTTCCTGAACGATCCGAAGATCGGCGGCCGGTACTCGGCCCTGTCCTGTTTCGGGCTGGTGGCGGCCGGTGCGGTCGGCGTCGACCTCGAGCGGCTCCTGGCGCGGGCTCGGGCCGCGGACACCGACGAGGCCGCGGTCCTGGGCGTGGCGCTGGGCGCCGCGGCCCTGGCCGGCCGGGACAAGGTCACCCTGATCGCCTCGTCGGCCATCGCCCCCTTCGGCGCCTGGGTCGAACAGTTGATCGCCGAAAGCACGGGGAAGGAGGGCCGCGGGATCGTGCCGGTCGACAACGAGCCGGCCGTTGCCCCGGCCCGATACGGGAACGACCGGCTCTTCGTTCACCTGCGCCTGGCCGATGACGACGGCGAGGACCAACGGGTCGAGGCGCTGGCCGCTGCCGGTCACCCGGTGCTCCGGATCGAGCTGAGCGACCTCTACGACCTGGGCCGGGAGTTCATGCGGTGGGAGCTGGCCACGGCCGTGGCCGGATGGGTGCTGGGGATCAATCCCTTTGACCAGCCGGACGTGGAGGCCGCCAAGGTCCTCGCCCGCCAGATGGTGCAGACCTATCGCCAGGAAGGACGCCTGCCGTCCCTGGAGCCGACCCTCCGCGAGGGGGAACTCACCTACATCGGGGAAGGCCGTCCAGCCAACCTGCGCGAGGCCCTGGACCATCTGCTGGCCGCGGCCCGGCCGGGACGGTCGTACGTGGCGATACAGGCCTTTCTGCCGTCCACCCCGGCCATCGAGGCGCTCCTGGCCGGCATGCGGCGATCGATCCTCGAACGGACCGGGATGGCGACCACCGTGGGGTACGGACCCCGGTTCCTCCACTCGACCGGCCAGTTGCACAAGGGGGACGCGGGGCACGGGCTCTTCCTGCAGCTCACCGCTGATCCGAGCGAGGACGCGCCGATCCCCGACGAGCCAGGCTCGGATCGCTCG
>JBAZUN010000350.1:0-6665 GCA_041661365.1 Candidatus Latescibacterota bacterium | reverse complement strand
GACGGCTCCGTCGCACAGGCCGCCGGCGGCGTCGACCAGGCGTGCCCCCAACCCGGCGACCACCGATCCCACGGCGGCGCCGTTCGGTCTGGCGTCTTCGGCGTGGCGTGTGAGCCAGTCGGCCAGAACCTCGTGGCAGTCAGTCAGGGACCCGAGCCTGGAGGTCGGCACCTTGCCGTGGGCCAGCAGACGGTTGTCCTCGAACAGGCCCAGATCGAGGTTGGTGTTCCCCGCGTCCAGGGTCAGGAGCATGGCGACCGGCCGGTAAAAAACATTGACTGAGGCGCCCTCATTGCGTAAATTGCCCCGCGTTCAGCTATACATAAGCTATTGATTCTCGCTAACCTGGGAAAGACCACCGGCCCTGCCGTAGCCACCACCGAAAGGCGAGAGACAGCATGCCGAAACAGCGGGTAACCTTCATCGTCATCCCCGGTACCGAGGGGCACGTCCGGGAGTTCAAATGCTCCCGATGGGTGCTCTCCGGTCTCGCGGTGATGGCCTTGATGGTGGTCGGCGCCCTGGGGTTCTATGCCCGGGGGTACTACACCAAGACCGACCAGCACCGGGACCTGGCGCGGATGAGCGCCGAGAACCAGGACCTGATGCGGGGCCTGAACCTCACGAAGAAGAACCTCGAGAACCTGCAGTCGACCATGGAGACCCTGGTCGCCGACGACGAGCGGCTGCGGGCCTACCACATGATGGAGCCCCTGTCCAGCGATGAGCGGATGGGCGGGATGGGCGGTTCGGATGAATTGCCCGAGGCCTATGTCTCCCTGCCGGCCGAGAAGCTCGACCTGCTCGAGGGGCTGAACGCCAGGATCGTGCGCCTGCAGCAGGAGGCGACGGCCCAGGAGCGCAGCTTCGAGGAGATCCGCCGCAAGTACCTTGAAACCGAGGGGAACCTCCGTCACTTCCCGACCATCTCGCCGGTGCCCTTGGACCGGACCTGGATCTCCTCGCGCTTCGGCGCCCGCACCGATCCGTTCACCGGACGCCGGGCCTTCCACAGCGGTCTGGACTTTGCCGGCCGCACCGGGACCCCGGTCTACGCCACGGCGGACGGGGTGGTCAGCATGGCCTACATGGACAGCCGCCTGGGCCGCGCGGTGGTGATCGACCACGACGTGCAGGAGACCGACGAGGGGGGTGGAACCTTCACCCGCAAGGGGGTCTACCGCACGGAATACGGACACCTGGACCGGATGCTGGTCCAGGCCGGAGAACGGGTGAAGCGGGGACAGCAGATCGGCGCCCTGGGGAACTCGGGGCGGTCGACCGGTCCCCACCTGCACTACGCCGTGCGCTATCAGGATCGCGGGTTCGGTGATCTCAGGGGGTACAAGGGATACGTCAATCCGGCCGACTTCGTGCTGGACGGGATGCCGCCCAACCTGCAGGTGGCCAGCGCCGGAGGTTCGGCTGCGCCGGAGTGAGTCCGGTCAGGCGCTGATGCTTCTACAAGGCCAGCCGGTCTGCCTTTCTCGGGGAGCCGGCTGGCTTTCTTTGCGTCCGGAGGGGATTCGCCGATGGGCTGCCAAGGTCCGTCCCAGGGAAGCGCGTCGAGGGGAAGGGGGCGCTGGCCCGGCCGGGCGCGGATGATCGTCCTCTGCCTGCCGCTGTGGGTGTCGGCCTGCGCCCACTACACCGTGTCGGGAGGTCTGGTGGGCGGCATCCGCACCGTGGCGGTCCCGGTCGCCGCCAATGCCACCGCCGACTTCCGGCTGGCCGAGCAGCTCAGCGAGCGCCTGGTCGAGGCCTATACCCGCGACGGCCAGCTCCGGGTCGTCGACGAGGACCGCGCCGACGCGGTCATGCGCCTGAGCGTGGAGGCGGTGGACGACGCTCCGTTCACCTACACGGCCGCCGAGGTCACGGAGCAGTACCGCTTTCGGGTCCTGGTGGGGGCCGAGCTGGTGCGGTCGGCCGACGAGGAGGTCCTCCTGCGCCTGGAGCGGCTCGAGGGGTGGAGCACCTACGATGCCTCCCTCCCCGACGACCAGGGCCGCGATCCGGCCGTGGCCGCGGCCCTGGAGATGGTGCTCGAGGAGATCCTCGACCGCACGACGGCTGGTTGGTGAGGGCCGGCTGGTGAGCCGGCCGATTTACTCGGGTAGCCGCAGGTTGTAGCAGAACCCGAAGACCCGCCACCCTCCCCCCTGCCGCGTCAGCAGCCAGAGGACGTTGCGCTCGCCGGCGTGGACCTTGTCCCCGAGGCGATGGCGGGTGGCGACCCGCTCACGGGTCACGGCCAGGGCCTGGCGACGGCCCGGACCGACCAGGGTGTGGATCACCTGGCGGTCCAGGGTGTAGGTGGTGTTGGCCAGGCGTTTCTCCAGCCAGCGGCGCCACTCCTCGGCACCGGAGATCACGAACTTCCACGTCTCGGGGCGGGCGGTCTGCAGCCCGTCGAACCCCGTGAGGGTTTCGTCGTAGAGGTCAGCCACCGCGCCGGGGTTTCCCGTCTCCCATCCCTGTTCCTCGCGGCTGAGCACCTCCACCACCTCGGTATCGGGCGCGGGCGAGGGCGGCGTCGGGAGGAGTGAATCCCCCAGATCGTCCACCCGGGCGGTGATCAGCCAGTCGTTCTCCACCTTGCGCAGGAGCCAGCAGCGCCGCACGTCGCCGCGTCGCTGTTGGCCGCCGACCCGGTCGCTGACCACCCCCGAGTCCAGGCTGGTCACGATCGCCTGGGTGGTGCGCACGCCGATCAGGGGCAGGGTGCGCTCGGTCTCGTACCGATGGGCGGCCAGGTCCTGCTGCAGGACCTGGGCAAAGGCGTTCCGATCCTCTGCCTGCAGGGTCCAGGCGCGCGGGTCGGCGTTCCCGTTCCCGGTGTAGACCACCAGGTCTGGATGGTACGTCGAGAGGGTCAGCTCGGCGTCGGCGCGCCGGTGTCCCGACAGCTCGTTCCCCAGGGTGACCCGGATGAGGATCGTCTCAGGGGTCTCGGCGCTGCCGGGGATCCCCCAGGCGAGCAGGAGGGGAACGAGCAGTGGGCAGATCCGCGCAGTTCTGGTCATCGGTGAGTTCCTAATGAGGCTGACTGGGCGGCGCGCTCAGCCCTGACCGAGCTGCGCCAGGGCCCACTCGGCGTAGTAGACGACGGTCTCGTTCTCGTCTTGGAGGAGGGCTTCCAGCCGCGGTCGGCCGGCGGTAGCCCGGATCCGTCCCAGGGCCACGGCCGCGGCGCTACGGACCTCGGGAACCCCGTCTGCGGTCGCCGTGACCAGGGCCTCGACGGCCGGGCTTACCTCGGCCTGGCCGAGGACCTGGGCCGCCCCGGCCCGCGAGAGGGGATCGGTCGCCTGCAGGGCGGCGATCAACTGCTGCTGCACCGAGCCCGGGCCCCGCTGCACCTGGGTCAGGAAGGTCACCGCGTTGGTGCGCAGGATCGGGTCCTGGTTCCGCAGGGCGTCGAAGAGGAACTCGATGCCGCGGCCGTCGCTCATCGAGGCCAGGGCCGCGGCCGCGTTGAACCGCACCAGGTTGTTCGGGTCGTCGAGCAGTTGCAGCAGCGGCTCCCGGGCCGTGGCGTCGCCGATGCGGCCCAGGGCCCAGGCCGAGCGCTGGCGCTGCACCGGCTCCTCGGCGCGGAGCTGCCGGACGAGGAGCTCCCGGATGCGAGATCGGACCTCGAGCAGTTCGGCCTGGTGCGGCCCCGGAGCGGCGGCCAGCTCGGCGAGCAGGGGCACGCCGAAGTAATTGCACTCGGCCAGACCAGCCAGGGCGATGGCCGCCAGGTTGGCGTCGGTTCCGGCCACGGCCGCGCGGATCTGGTCCGCCCCGTCCTCCTCGTCCATCTTGGCGACGGCGATCGCCGCGTGAAGGCGGATCACCGGGTCGACGGCCAGCAACTGGACCTTGAGCGCGTCCAGGGCCGCCTGATCGAAGCCGATCTCGCCGATGGCCCAGATGCAGGTGATCCGCTCGGCGTCGGTGTACCCGACGACGATGCGGTCCTTGAGCGCCACCGCCGCGCCGCGCGGCTTGATGCGGCCGAGGGCCCGGGCGCTCCCCGTGCGGATCTGTTTCTGTTCAGCGCGGTACTCGCGGAACAGCTCGCCGACGTACAGGTCCGGATTCAGACCGGTGATGAGCTGGCGCGCGGCCGGCCGGCCGATCCTGCTCAACTCGTCCACGGCCTGCTGCCAGGCCGGTGAAGCGATCTCGTTGGCGGCCAGGCGCTCGATCAGCTCGTCGACCTGCTGGTCGGTGGTGCTGCAGGCCGAGAGACCGGCGACGGTGAGGGCCGCCAGGACTGGATAGAAGCGAGGTTTCATCGCGACCAGCAGGGTTCGAGGGACAGGGCCGAGAGGCAAGGCCGAGCTACAAGGTAATGATCGAGGGTGAATCTAACGGGAGGCGGGGCCGCCATCAACCGGCGCGCCCTAAGAGCCTGTCGGAGAACCCGCTTTGTAGGCGAGGTCGAGTCCGGGAGGCCGCTGGCAAGGCGCCCGAACGGAGCCGCATCGAGGGGAGATGCGGCGAGTGAGGGGAACGCCGACGGCGGACGCTCGGACCGACCGCAGCCCGAATGGGGTTCTCCGACAGGCTTCTAGACCGGCCGTTCCGCGGTCAGCAGGACCTGGGTGGTGGTCCAGGTGATCGTCTGGTTCGCGAGCTGGTGCTCGAACAGCCGGCGGATCTGCCGCATCTCCTCCTCGGTGAGCCGTTGCCGCAGATGGTTGGCGTAGGTTCGCCGTTTCTCTCCCCCGGGGCTGAACCACTGGGTCAGTTGCTGAGGGGTGATGCGGCGGCTGGAGCGGCTGGCCTCGAGCTGGAGCCGCACCGCGGTGAAGCCGGCGGCGATGAACGCCGCCTCCAGGTCGCCGACGTCCCAGCTTATTTGAGGATTGGCCGGATCGGTGTAGATCGCCTCCTCGGCCGCCACGGCCCGCTCGGCCAAGTCCCCCGGCAGCCCGGTCAGGTCGACCAGGGCGTGCAGCCGCTGGGCCCGACGCGAGACCGTCTCGGCCAGGGCCAGGCGACCGCCGGGAGCGACCACCGGCCACAAAGCCGCCGCGGCCCGGGCCTTGTCGGCCAGTCCTCCCAAGGCGTTCCGTCCGATCACCGCGTCGAAGCAGACCCCGGGCGACTGGGCCTCGACCAGCTCGGCCACCTGCTCCAGGGACCCGGCCAGGATCACCGGCCGCTCCAGCTCGGGCAGCCGGGCCGCCACCTCCTGCAGGGCCACGGCGCTGGTCCGCTCCGTGGTCTGAGCCCAGACTCCGCCCTCGGGCACCTGCCGCAGGGCCTCCCAGGTCAGCATCCCGGTGCCGGCCTCCAGGTCGAGGACCAACTGGTGGCGCTGAAGCTGGACCGCGGCCAGCACCCGCTCCCGCACCGCGGCGAGCTGGCCGCTCAGCTCGCCGGCAACCCGCTGCAGCCACTGGTCGCGGGCTTTGTCGGGGGGCGACCAGGTCAGCCCCTCGGCCCCTTCACGGGGGCTCTCCACCATGGCCGCCAACTGGATCTCCCGCCGTCGCTGGACCTGCTCGCGGATCAGCCGCTCGTACCCCTGCTCCGTGGGCTCGTAGAAGACCCGTCCCTGCAGGCCGGTGGGCAGGTACTGCTGGGCGACCCAGTGGTCCCGGTAGGCGTGGGGGTAGAGGTATCCGGCCCCGTGGCCGAACCCCTCGCTGTCGCGGTTGGCGTCCTTCAGGTGGGTGGGGACCTCGGACTCCTGCTCCTTCTCCACCGTGGTCAGGGCATCGAAGAAGGAGAAGGCCGAATTGCTCTTGGCCGCGGTCGCCAGGTACAGGCCGGCCTGGGCCAGGGGGAACCGCCCCTCGGGGAGACCGACCCGGTCAAAGGCCTCGGCGGCGGCCACCACGACCTGAAGGGCCTGGGGATCGGCCAGGCCGATGTCCTCGCTGGCGAAGATCAGCATCCGGCGGAAGATGAAGTGGGGATCCTCGCCGGCGTAGACCATCCGCGCCATCCAGTACATGGTCGCGTCCGGGTCCGAGCCGCGCAGGGACTTGATGAAGGCGCTGATCGTGTCGAAGTGGTAGTCGCCTTCCTTATCGTAAAGGACGGCGCGGTGCTGGATCGACTCCTCGGCGACCTCGAGGTCGATCCTCACCGCGCCGGAGGTGCCCGGTGGGGTGGTCTCCACCGCCAATTCCAGAGCGTTGAGCAGGGCCCGGGCGTCGCCGTTGGCCACGTCGACTAGGTGCTGAAGGGCGTCCTCGGCCAGCTCGATCCGTCGTCCGGCGTATCCCTTCGGGTCGTCGAGGGCGTGACGGGCGATCTGCTGCAGGGCCTCCGGCGGCAGGGAGCGGAGCTGGAAGACCCGGCTCCGGGAGAGCAGAGGTCGGTTGACCGAGAAGTAAGGATTCTCGGTCGTGGCCCCGATGAGGATTACGGTGCCGTTCTCCACCCAGGGGAGGAGGGCGTCCTGCTGGGCCCGGTTGAACCGGTGCACCTCGTCGACGAAGAGGATGGTGCGCTGGCCGTGCAGCTTGCGGCGCTCGCGCGCTTCCTCGATCGCCTCGCGGATCTCCGCCACCCCGGCGAGCACGGCGTTGATGGTGATGAAGTGAGAGCGGGTGGTGTTGGCGATCACCGCCGCCAGGGTGGTCTTCCCCGTTCCCGGTGGGCCGTAGAAGATCACCGAGGAGAGCTGGTCGGCCTGGATCGCCCGCCGCAGGAGCCGC
>JBAZUN010000349.1:0-6665 GCA_041661365.1 Candidatus Latescibacterota bacterium | reverse complement strand
GTCCACCGGCAGCAGCAGCGCCGCGGCCCGGTTCGGGTCGTCGAGCGCGGCCACGGCCTCGAGCCACTCCCACGACAGGCGGGTTCGGTGCTCCTGAAAGGAGACCGGCTCGAGCGTCTCCAGCATCGCCCGGGCCAGGGTCGGTGCAGGCATCTGCCGGAGCACCTCCAGGTTGAGCGGCTCGTGCCGGGCCTGACTGGGTGCGAGCAGCTCGGCGATCAGGTCGCCTGGCAGGCAGGCCACCACCTGCGGGTGGTACCCCGGCCGGCCCTGGGCGTCCATGTCGGTCAGCGACAGGACCTCCTCTGGGTGTTCGTCGATGCAGACCAGGGCCGCCTGCGCTTCCCTCGGCTGGGCCTGCACCAGGGCCCGGGCATCGGCGCACCGCCGGTCGCGCAGCAACTGCCGGAGGTGCAGGTCAGTGGCCACCAGCTCGTCCAGGTCGCCTGACCACTCACCCAGGACGACGCGCTCACCCTCGACGCGCAGGCCCTGGGACAGCTCAGGGGGATGGGACATGGCCTCCTCCGGTCCGGATTCTACCCCGTCGCGGCGGCTGCCACTCGGCAGCCCAGGGAGTTCGGGGGAGTCAATATAACCAATTGCGGTCGAATGTGTTACAGTCTTTTTAAGCTTGCCTTTGTCCGGCTGTTACAGTATATTAATTGGGTCAAAACCCCTCGGTCAGCACCGCTGGCCAGGCGCTCCGTGCGTCCTCCTGGTCGCACGGGCGAGGTGGGTCGCCAGGACCCAACCAGCTGTATCCGCGGTAACCACCCCTCCTATCCTATTTCTACATAAGTAGTTACCCTGCCCGCTGCCTGATCGGACTGTTCCCTCAGGGAACATCCCGACATCCGGGGCACTTACCCTGTCCTGACGCAACTCGCTGTTATCCATAAGGTTGCTGTGCCAGAGCCATTTCGGGTACGGCTATTGCATTGCTCGCCATCCGTCCCCCCTACGGAGAGCGCCCATGAACCCCACCAGCCGCGACCGGGTGGAGTTGGTCTCCCGGCTCTACGCCACCAACCAGGAAGCCAGCCAGGCCCTGGGGATCGCCATGCGCAGCTTCAGCCGGCTCTGCCGCCGGTATGGGATCGAGTCGCCCCATACCCGACAGGAGCGTCGACGACGGGCAGCGCATCGAGCCCCTGAACCCACGGAGGATTGAGTGATGCTCGAAGCGATCGACCTGACCAAGCGGTACGAGGACGGCGTCCTGGCCCTGGACCACCTTAATCTCAAAGTCGAGGCCGGCCAGCTCTTCGCCCTGCTGGGCGCCAACGGTGCCGGCAAGACCACCACCATCAACCTGATGCTCAACTTCATCGACCCGACCGACGGCACGGCCCGGATCAACGGGATCGACGTGGTGCGCGAGCCGCTGGAGGCCAAGCAGTACGTGTCGTTTCTGCCGGAGAACGTCCTCCTCTACGGGAACCTCACAGCCCTGCAGAACCTGGACTTCTTCGCCCGGTTGGGCGGCAAGCGCCAGGTGACCCGCGATGAGTACTGCATGCTGATGCGGCGGGTGGGCCTGCCTGAGCGGTCCTTCACCGCGCGGGTCCGGACCTTCTCCAAGGGGATGCGGCAGCGGCTGGGGATCGCCATCGTCATGGTCAAGGACGCGCCGGTGGTGATCATGGACGAGCCGACCTCGGGGCTCGATCCCAAGGGCGCGGCCGATTTCTGCGACCTGCTCAGGGCGCTGCGCGACGCGGGCAAGGCGATCTTCATCTCGACCCACGACATCTTCCGCGCCCGCGACCTGGCCGACCGGGTGGGGATCATGAAGGAGGGCCACCTGGTGATGCTGCGCGACCGCGAGGATCTGAAGTACGAGAACCTCGAGGAGATCTACCTCAACTACATGCGGGCCGCGTGAAAGGCCAGGTGCGGCACGCCTCATTCAGGTGGGATAGCACTACCCCGGAGCTGTCGGATGATACGGTCTGCGTCCCGCCGGGCAACGATCCTCAGCACGTATACCGTGCCCCAGGAGCTTGTCGGAGAACCTGCTTTGGTAAGCGAGGCTGCATCCCGGTGGCCGCCGGCAAGGCGCCTGAGCAGCGCCGCATCGAGGGAAGATGCGACAAGCGAAGGGAACGAAGCCGGAGGACACCGGGGGCGGCCGTAGCCCGAATGGGGTTCTCCGACAAGCTCCTAATGGATACCGTAGAACAGCCGGAAGGTATCAGACGCGGTGTCGATGCGGAGCCGGTAGCACGGGAAGGGGAGTCCGTGGATGCGCTTGCGGCGGGTTCCTGCGGGGAAGGACGAGGTCTTCAGCGTCAGGGACGCCTCGACGATGATACGCTGGGTGCCCCGATCAGCCTGGCCAGGTCGCGCTGTGCCGCCGAGGAATACTGAACCTCGAAGGGCATGCGTTTCAGGGCTCGGTACCGAGCCGCTCCAGCAGCGCCTCGGCGGAGAGCGTGGTGCCCTGTTCCCGCTCCCGGTGCACCTTGTCCATCTCGGCGGCCAGGTCAAGGTGGCGGGCGATGACGAAGTCCTCGACGTCGTCCTCGCTCATCTCCGCCAGGACGGCCGCGGGCTTGCCGTTGCGGGTGATGATGACGCACTCCCCCTCTACGGCCAGGTCGACCCAGCGGGAGGGGGAACGGCTGAGCTCCCGAATGCTGACGAAGTGCATGACGGCCTCGACAGGACTGGGTGACGGGTGACCGTACAACTGTTCGTACACCAGGAATATCGGCAGGTGCACCACTACGGTCAACGGAAGGTCGGTGCCCCATGATCTGGACCATCGCGCGGAAGGAGTTCCTCACCAGCCTGCTGACCTGGCGGTTCGTCGTGTCCCTGGGGGCTTGCGTGGTGTTGATGGGGATGAGTGCCCTGGTGCTGGGGGACGACTACGCTGCGCGGGTTGAGATCCATCGCGCCGAAGTGAGCCGCGAGCAGGCACGGCTGGACCAGATCAAGGTCTACGCCCAGCTCGAGCTGTACGTGGAACGACCACCGTCGCCGCTGAGTGTGTTCAGCGAAGGGCTGGAGAAGCGCCTGGGGAACGTTCTGCCGTTCTCCCATGCCCATGTGCCCACGATGCTCACGTGGCGCAAGGAGAACAGCCCGTTGATGGACGCCTTTCCGGCCTTCGATCTGGCGACCATTGCCGGGCTGCTGTTCAGCCTCCTCGCGCTGTTCCTGTCCTACGACGCGGTCGCCGGAGAACGCGAGGCCGGAACCTTGAGGCTCATCGGTGCCAATGCCATTGCCCGGCACGAGATCCTGGTGGGCAAGTGGATCGGAGGTATGCTCTGCGCCGTGCTGCCCGCCTTGGGTGGGTACCTAGTGGCCCTTGCGGTGCTGACCATCGACGCGGTCCACCTGACGGGCGCTGACTGGCTGGCGGCGCTGCTGATCATCGCCGCCTCCTTGGCTTACCTCTCCCTGTTCTACCTGGCCGGGCTGTGCCTGTCGGTGCGCTTCCGCTTGTCGTCGACGGCCCTCGCGCTGGGCGCGCTGCTCTGGGCTGCGACCACGATCGTACTCCCGACGGTCAGCTCCTATCTGGTGGCCGAGACCATGCCGATGCTGACCGAGGGAGCAGCCAAGGCAGCGCGGAAGGAGGCGGGGGAGCGGTTCCGTCGCCAGTTCGGCGGCATCAACGCCATCCAGGCGGCGGGTGTGGGCGCGTCCTATCACGTCGATGGGACGTCGCCCCTGGGAACCTACCTGACGGGCGCCGGGCTGTACCGCGAGGTGGTGCCGCAGCTCCAGGCTTTCTACGCCGAGGCGGAGCCGCAACGGACGCTGGCCGCGGAGGAGATCGGCAGGTTTGAGGACCAGGTGGTGGCGGATCGGGTAACCCAGGTCGAGTTGGATCGCCTGCTCTCCCGCGTGCTGGTGGCCCCGGCGCTGGGCCACGCGGCCGCGGCGCTGGCAGGGACGGATCTGGACTCGTACCAGGGGTTCATCGCCTACTCCCGCCGTTGCCGCCACGACTTGGTTCGCTTTCTGCAGGAGCACGAGGTGTTCGCCTCGCCCAGCTTCTTCACCCAAGACCGGACTGAGGAGTTGCTCAGCCGGGCCGAGGCGGAGGCCCGGGTGAACGCCCACCTGCCGCCCAAGGTCCGCTGGCCGGACCAGTGGACCCCGCTGGACCACTCCACCTGGCCGGGCTTCGCCGCGTACCGCGCCCCGGTGGCCAGCGGTCTTGGGCGCGCCGCCGTGGATCTGGCCATCCTCGGACTGGGCAACGTGCTCTTGCTCCTGCTGGCGCTTCGTTGGTTCCTCCGGCGACAACTGGTCTGAGGGAGGACGGGATGCTGCACGCACTGGTTCACAAGGAGCTGCTGGAGCTGCTGGGCAGTCTGCGGTTCGCCGTCGGCGGGGCCTTGCTCCTCAGCCTGTTCGTCGCCGGCGCGCTGGCCTGGAACGTGCGGTACCTGGAGCAGACCGCGGCCTGGCAGGCCGGTGAGCGTGAGGCAGCCACGGAGCTGGCCAACCTGGCCCGGGGCGGCGTCTTCTCTCTCGCCTGGGGAACCCAGGTCTGGTGTCCTCCCAGCGCGGCCGGCTTTCTCAGCGACGGCAACGGCCGCGGCATCCCGAACGTGGCGCGGGTGGGCGCCTTCCAGCTCGAAAACCTCGAGCAGGCCGGCGACCGCAACCCCCTGCTCTTCCGCCGGGAGCTGGACTGGGTCTTCACCATCGGGCTGGCGGGCAGTCTGCTGGCCCTGCTGCTGACCTACGATGCCGTCGCCGGGGAGAAGGAGCGCGGCTCGCTCAAGCAGGTGCTGGCGAACCGGGTGCCGCGCGTCACGGTGCTCTGGGCCAAGTTCCTAGCTACCATGGTAGCGGTGACCGCCCCGGTGCTGGTCGGCGCCGTCGCCGCGGGCGGCATCATGGCCCTGGGCAGCCCCACCGGCCTGCCGCTGTCCCTTTGGCTCCCGACCGGGGCGGTGCTGGCCGGCGGGATCCTCTGCCTGTCTGCCTTCGCCTGGCTGGGCCTGCTGGTATCCAGTCGGTCGACCAGCTCTCCGGTAGCGCTCTTGGTGCTCCTGGTCGCCTGGGTGTTCCTGGTGGTCCTGCTGCCCAGCAGCGGCGGCCTCATCGGCAATTCACTGGCGCCGGTGTCTCGGGCCGGCGAGGTGCAGCGGCGGGTGCAGACCGTATGGCAGTCGATGAAAAATGGTCCCGAGCAAATGGCGGCTCTGCGGGCAGTCTACGCCGACCATTGGCGGCAGCTCGTCCGGCAGCTCGAGGTCGCCCAGGCCGGGGTCCAGCTCTCCCCGACGGCGGCGTACCGCTACCTGAGCGAGGCCCTGGCCGGTACTGGTGTCGGTCGTTTCCGCGCTTTCCTGGTGCAGGCAGAGCAGCACCGCGCCACACTCCACCGGTTCGTCGAGGACGAGGATGCCGCCGATCCGACCAGCACCCACCGCCTAATCCCCGGTCACTGGGGCACCATCTCGTCACGCCCCGTGCCCGTTGAGCGGGTCCCCCAGTTCCACTTCCGCGAGGCAACCTGGCCAGAGCGTCTAGGCCAGGCCACCCCCGGGCTGGTGGTGCTACTGCTGGCCAACCTGGTCTGTCTCGGCGGTGCGTTCTGGTCCTTCCGCCGGTACGACGTCCGGTAATTCCACGCGAGGAATCCGACCATGCTCTGGACCATCGCCCGCAAGGAGTTCCTCACCAGTCTGCTGACCTACCGGTTCGCGGTGGGGCTGGTGCTCTGCCTGGTCTCGGTGGTGGCCGGCACCCTGGCCGCGGGGCAGGACCTACGGTCGCGGCAGGAGGCCTTCAGTCAGGCCGCGGTCCGATATGAGGAGCAACTGAAGCGAGAAGGGACCTATGGCCACCTGGTCTTCAACCTGAAAGCCTTCCGCGAGCCGCGCCGGCTGGCGGTCTTCAGCGTCGGCTCCGACCGCTGGCAGGGGAACGAGGTGCTGGTGACCCATCACCACGTGCCCGAGGAGGCCCAGTGGCTGGGCGCCGCCAACCCGTACCTGGCGATCTTCCGCTCGCTCGACGTGACCCAGGTGGTCGCCTTTGTGCTGGGATTGCTGGCCCTGCTCTTCAGCCACGACGCGATCTGCGGCGAGCGGGAGGAGGGAACCCTCCGGATGATACTGGCCAATCGAGTGCCCCGGGACCAGGTGTTGCTGGGCAAGGCCGTTGGGCATCTGGGGGTGCTGGGGATAATCCTGGTCGCGGGGTACCTGGCCGCGGCCATCGTGATGCAGGCGACGCTGCAGACCGTGCTGTCCGGGTCTGAACTGGCACGGCTGGGGGCCATGCTGGCCGTCTCGGGCTTGTATGTCACCGCGCTCTACTTCGTCGGTCTGTACCTGTCCGCGTCCGTCTCTCGTCCCGCGACCGCGTTGGTGTCAGCGGTGGCGATCTGGCTTGTCGCGGTCACGGTCTTCCCCCACGCGGTGGCCTATGCCGTCGACCAACTGACCCCGATGCAGATGTCGCTCAGTGCGGCAGACACCGGCAAGTATCAGCTCGACCAGCAGTTCGACCAGGCCTCGACCAAGCTGCTGCAGGCCACGGCAGGAGGACCAGGCGCGTTGGAGGTAACGCCTGCAGGCGCGGGCAGGTCGACCCAGATCAACAGCATCTGGGACCTGTTCCAGGGCGGTAGTTCGAGCAGCGACAATCGCATCACCGGCTACATCGACGGGGTCTTCAACACC
>JBAZUN010000348.1:0-6669 GCA_041661365.1 Candidatus Latescibacterota bacterium | reverse complement strand
GGGCGAGGATCATCTGGGCCGTGGCCATGTCAAAGGCGTGGGGGATCCCGCCGTAGCAGACCGGAAGGCCGGGCCGAATGAGCTGGGTGATGCAGAGTCCGGCCAGGATCTCGGCGTTCTCCTGGGCCAGGGTGCCGGCCAGGGTGCCGGGGGCCGTGGCCCCCACCTGGGCCATCGGACCGATCGGCACCGGCAGGGAGAACTGGGCCGTCTCGAAGAGGAGGTCGATCCCGTGGAAGGGGAACTTGAGCGGGCTGATCGGCTCGAGGAAGGGATAGGCCAAGGGCCGCTGGGTGGCCGCCAGCTCGCCGCCGGCCACGGCGGCCATGATCTCGAGGACATACCGGGCCGAAACCCGGTCGTGGAACCAGAAGTGGATCGGCTTGGTGGTGTTGCGGACCTGAGCCGCCGCCACCTCGACGCAGCGGTGCGCCACCGGGATCTCGTGCGGGTCGGCCATGGCGCCGACGAGGTTGATGAACGGCAGCCCGTCGGCCAGCCTGGTGGCCGTGGCCACGTCGGCCAGGGTGGTGTACCGCCGCTGGGTGCAACGGTCGTCGAGCCAGAGGGCCTCCCCCGCGATGGAATTGTAATTGCGCTCGCCGAAGCCGAAGCGGGCCTGCCGCTGCGGGTCGCGGCCGTACAGGGTGAACGACTTGGTGGCGCTCTTGAGAGAGGACTCCACCACCGATTCGGGGATGCGGACCAGGCCCGGCTCCTCGTCGACTCGGGCCCCGGCCTCGACGAAGCGACGCCGCATCTCCTCGTGGGGGATGCGGACCCCGACGGTCTCCAGGATCTCCAGCGACGCCCGGTGCAGGCGCTCGAGCTGCTCGGTGTCCAGGACTCTCAGGTGTTCCATGATCCCCTCTCCTGGCAGGCCATCGGAACTCCGGTGGTTGTCTTGCCCTTGCCGATTCCCCCGAGGATGGCGTGAATACTACGCCATTGCCCGACCTCCATCAAGAAAACCGGCCGGAGTAAGGGGATCGCATGAACGCCAGGGAGCGCCTGCAGCGGATCTTCGAGGGGGAGCTGGTCGACCGGGTGCCGTTCGCGCTGAAGGGGTGGCGGATCGGCCAGTGCGAGGATGAGCGCCGGCTGCGGAACGAGGGGATGCACATCCTCGACGCCCGGTCGGTCTACTCCGTCAGCACCCCGAAGGTGGCGACCGAGACCCACGGCTTCAGCCGCGACGGGATCTGGTATCAGCAGACCGTGGTGAAGACCCCGCTGAGGGAGCTGTCGTCCCTGACCCGACAGGCCGGCGGCACCACCTGGCGGATCGAGCGGCTGTTCAAGGGGCCGGAGGACTACCCGGCCCTGCGCTACCTGGCCAACGACCGGCGGTACCAGGCCAGCTACGAGGGGTACCTGAGAGCCGAGGCCGAGGTGGGCGCGGAGGCCTACTTCAAGACCGGCGCCCCTGGCTGCGCCCTGCACGAGATCATCTACGAGCTGATGGGGATCGACGCCTTTGCCGTCGAGTGGGCCGAGCGCCGCGACGAGGTGCTGGCCCTGGAGCAGGCGATGGCGGCCAACGAGCGGCAGGCCTTCGAGATCGTGGCGCAATCGCCGGCCAGGCTGGTCCAGTGCGGCGGGAACTACTCCCCCGCGGTCTACGGCAAGGCGCGGTTCGCGGCTCACATCCTGCCGCACTGGGAAGAGGCCTGCGCCGTCCTCCATCGAGGGGGGAAGCTGGTGGGGTGCCACCTCGACGCGGACAACCGCCTCTGGGCCGAGGAGGTGGGGGCCTCGCCGCTCGACTGGATCGAGGCCTTCACCCCGGCGCCCGACACCGACATGACCATGGCCGAGGTACGGCAGGCCTGGCCGGGGAAGGTGCAGTTCATCAACTTCCCCTCATCCGTGCACCTGGCCAGCGCCGAGGTCATCGCCGCGACCACCCGCCAGCTCCTGCGCGAGTCGGCCCCGGGGGATCGCTTCGTCATCGGTATCACCGAGACCGTCCCCGAGCACCGCTGGCGCGAGAGCTTTTCCACCATCCTGCGCACGGTGAACGAGTGCGGCCGCCTGCCGATCGACCCGAGCACGCTCTGAACCGAGCCCGCGGAGTTCGGCGATTTGCGGCTTGACCGGCTCAGCCGCCCCGCCGCGCCTCCCCGAGCAGGCGGGCCGCGTCGAGGAGTCGATCCCGGTAGATCGCCTGCGTCGGCCGCCAGACGGTCTGCAGGAAGCCGGCCAGCCGCTCCGGCGCTATCCGCCGTCGGGCCAAGGCCACGGTCCCGGCCAGGTTCCCCGGACAGGAGTGGTTGCTGCCGGTCGGCACCTGCTCGAACCCCCGCTCCTCGAGCTGCAGGTAGGCCCGCACGTAGGTGTGGCTCGGGTTCTGGCGGCGGTCGAGGGAGAAGCTCTCGCCGTAGTACCAGTTGCTCTGCAGCACCTCGAGGGGCATCCTCGCCAGGTACTCCTCGGGATGGTGCCAGATGAAGTCGGACCAGACCCACGGCCGCGAGCCGCCCTTGGTCACCTCGTCGAGGTAGAAGTAGAGGTCGCGCCACCACAGGTCGTGCTGGCGGATGACCACGTGCTCGTAGAGCCGCTGGTGGGACGCGGTCTCCTCGTCCATGCCCAGGTGGAACAGACGAGGGCGGTCGAACAAGTCGATAACCTCGGCGATCAGGTCACGGCAGACCGCGTAGTAGGCGTCGGTGGAGACCATCCGGGCGTACGGTCCCATCCAGGCGTCGTGGCAGGCCGACAGGTTCAGCTTGGGGATCGGCTCGAGCCCCAGGCGACGCAGTCGAGCCAGCTCGCGACGCAGACGGGCCGGGGACCAGGCCCGTTTCACGGCGATCTCGGGATGGCTGTCGTACCGCACCCCGTCGGCCAGGTCGATCACCACCATGTTGGCCCCGGCCTCGGCGAGCGCCCCGGTCACCTCGTTCCACAGGTCGGTCTCGCAGCGCAGATAAGGACGGAAGCAGATATAGTCGTTCTCGTACCCCGGGACGGTCCAGTCGGCCCACAGGTTGCACCCCAGGTGCAGCAGGCAGCCCCAGATCTCGCCGTCTCGCTCTTTCGCTTTCATCGCCGGCTCTCCTATCAATCGGCTCAGCGCCCGTTCTGCTTGACCTCACCCCACCGGGCCGGGGCCACGCCGCTCGCGCGGTCCTGGAACCGCTGCCAGCTCAGTCCGGGGCGGTCGACCCGGAAGGTCTCGATGTTCCGACGGTCGGCCACGGTGACGTAGCAGGTCCGGCCGTCCGGCCCGCCGAAGGTGAGGTTGGTCGGATTGGTCCCGGCCAGCCGGATCTCCTGAGCACCACCCCGGCCGGCGAGACCTTGGCCACGGTCCCCTTGCCGTGGCGGGCGATGTAGAGGTTGCCGTCCACGTCGCAGCGCATCCCGTCCATGCCGAAGTCCGGGAACTCGATCAGCAGCCGCTTGTTGCTGACCTGGCCGGCCGGTGACAGGTCGTAGGCCCAGACCTTCCGCTGGGCCGACTCGTTGACGTAGAGCACCCCGTCGCCCGGACCGACCTCAATCCCGTTGGTCGTGCCCATCTCCCCCTCGAGCAGGGTCACCGCGCCGTCGAGGTCGATCCGCCAGAGCTGCCCGGTCGACTTCCCCCAGTTCGGGTCTGAGGCGTAGACCAGGTCGTTGGCGGCGATGGCGATATCGTTCGGCTGGTTCATGGCCGGACCGTGGGCCCGGACGCTGACCTGCCGGGTCGCCATGTCGACCTGGAGGAGGTTGTGGCCGGTGTAGTCGGCGACCAGCATGAAGCCGCGGCTGTCGAAGCGGATCCCGTTCCCGGTGCTGCCGGCCGGCAGCTCGACGAAGAGGGAGCATTGACCGGTCGGGGTCACCCGGCCGACCGTCCCCTGCCGGGCGAAGTTGACCGCGTAGAGGGTCCCCTCGGCGTCGCAGGCCGGCCCCTCAACGCCGTTGGTGAACAGTCCGGACGCGGTGAGCACCGAGCTGACGAAGAGGGTCTCGCCCGGGGCCGCGGTCTCCTGGGCCTGGCCCGGCTGTCCCGATGCCAGCAGCCCGGCCAACAGCAGCCCACTCAGTCTCCAGACGCCCCGTTCCCTTCCCTTGCCGTTCATCGTCGTTCCTCCGCGTTGGGTCGCGGCCGTCAAGGGCCGCGTGGATGATCCTCTGTCGGGCCAGTTCACAGGCCGAACAGCCGCCTGGCGTTCAGCCCGAAGATCCGTCGCTTGTCCTCGTCCGGGATGCGGGCCGCTGCCACGTGGCCGATCTGGCTGGTGCAGCCGATGAACGGCAGGTCGGTGCCGAAGAGCACCCGGTCAGCGCCCACCCCGGCCACCATCACCTCGACCATCCCTCGGTGCATCAGGGACTTGGTCAGGTCGAGGTAGACGTTGGCCGCGGCCCGTGCCACCTGCATCGCCTCGCGGATCCCGGACGGGGTGGCGCCGGAATGCCCCAGGATGATCCGCGCCCCGGGGAACTCGGCCGCCAGCTTCTCGAACAGGGACGGCCGGCAGCGGGCATCCCCCTCCCAGGTGTGCACCAGCACCGGCAGCTCCCGCTCGTGGGCCGCGGCCCAGGCCGGTTTATAGTTCGGTCCGTCGATCGGGTAGTCGTGGGTCGTCGGGTGCAGCTTGATCCCCCGGAACTGGCCGGAGCCCAGCCAGCGGCTCAGCTCGGCGCGGATCTCGGCCTCGGGACAGTTCGGGCTTATCGTGCAGTACGCGATCAGCCGGTCCGGGAAGAGGCGCACGGCCTCGGCCGCCTGCTCGTTCCCGCCGGCCATCTCCGGGCCGATCCCCAGGTGCGGGGCGATGATCGCCTGGTCGATGCCGCAGGCGTCCATCGCGGCCACCATCCCGCCGGCCCAGGGGTCGCCGGCGATGCGGAACGCCGGCCAGGCCCCCAGATGGGCATGGGCGTCGATCACGAGGAGATCGGTGAGCCGCTCGCCGTCACGGACCCGAGACCAGATCCCGTCCTCCTCGGGCACCGGGTCAGGGAGCCGGGACGACGTGGTCTGGCGCCAGAGCAGGGCCTCGAGGTTAGAGGCACCGATCCGGGCGCGGGTCTCCTCGTCCACCCCGGCATAGAGCAGATGGGAGATGGCGGCGCCCGCGTCCCACAAGGGCAGGCCGGTGCCGAAGAGCAGCCGGCCAGGGCCGAACCGCTCGACCACCGACTCGATCCCGCCGTGGAGCGGATAGAAGGCCGTCTCCAGCCGCAGCCCGGGGTGCTGGTCGAGGAGGGGGTAGATCCAGCGGTCGATCCGGTACCCCACGCGCAGCAGCAGCAGGTCGAGCCGCGGGTGAGCCCCGAGCACCTCGTCCAGCTCCCGCCAGTCGGTCTGGTCCAGGTCGAGGAGGATCGGAACCCCGGCCTCCTCCAGGGTGGCCAGCAGATCGCCGCACCAGGTCTCTCCCAGGCCGTACCCGTGGTCCTTGGGGAAGAGCCGTACGGCGCGGGCCTTGCCGGCCTCCAGGTACCGCAGGAGCCGGTCCCCGGCCGGGAACTCGCCGGTCTGGTGCGGCAGGACCACGAAGCAGGGGATCAGCCGGGGGTGGGCTGCGGCGAGCTCGGCCAGTCGCTGGTTGCCCAGCCTGGGGTCGTACTCCCGCGCCTGGGCGTGGTACGCCAGGCCGCCGCTGATGCCGGCGTAGTCCAGCTCGGCGAGGAGCTGTTCGTCGCTGAGGTCGTTCTCCGGCCGCGGCGTCGAGCGCCGGCCCACGGTGAGGTTGCAGTCGAGCAGTCGAACCCGCGACATCGCGGCTCCTTTCAAGTCGGCTCGGCCGCGCCCCCGGCTTCGGCCGTCCCGGATACCATCAGCAGGTGTGCTCGGTGCGCTCGAGCAGGGATTCCTGGAGTGCCGGGGAGAGCCGGTTGAAGTACTCCGAGTATCCGCCGACCCGCACGATCAGATCGCCGTGTTGCTCCGGGTGGGCGATGGCATCGCGCAGCACGGCCTGGTCGACAACGTTGATCTGCAGTTGCATCCCGCCCAGGCTGAAATAGGTGCGGATCAGGTCCTTGAGGCGGTCACGCTGGGCCGGGGTGGCGAACATCGACCGGCCGAAGCGGGCGTTGACCACCAGGGTCCCCGGCGCCAGCCAGTGGCTGATCCGGGTCACCGAGCGGATCATCGCCGTGGGTCCGGAGCGGTCGCGGCCCTGCACCGGTCCGGCCGAATCGGCGATCGGGGTGCCCGCGTGCCGGCCGTCCGGCGTGGCCATCACCCCCTCGCCGGCCCCGGCGTAGGTGACGAACATCAGACACCCGGGCAGGAACCGGCCCCCGCGCCAGGGCGCGTACCGGCGCAGCTCGCCGAAGACGAAGGCGGCCACCTCGGCGGCCAGCGCGTCGACCTCGGGCTGATCGTTGCCGAACCGCGGGCAGGATTCCAGCCGCCGGCGCAGCGGTTCCTGGCCGGCGAAGTCGTCCCGCAGGGCGGCCAGCAGTTCCGCGCCGGTCACCTCGCCCTGCTCGAAGACCACCGCGCGCACCGCGGCGAGGGAATCGGCCACGTTGGCCAGGCCACCGACGTTGACCACGCTCCAGTTGTACCGGGCCCCGCCGGCGTTGTACTCAGTCCCGGCGTCGAGACAGTCGTCGATCAGGAGCGACCGCAGCGGCTGGGGTTGGGATCGTGCCTTCTGCTCCTGGTCCCGATTGACCCCCTCGACCAGGCGGGCCACGGCCTGACGAAGCTCTTCC
>JBAZUN010000347.1:0-6671 GCA_041661365.1 Candidatus Latescibacterota bacterium | reverse complement strand
GCGCACCTGCGCGCCGGGCTGGAGCCGACCTTCGACCTGCCCGTGGACGTGGACGTCGAGAGCACGGTGATCAGCGGCGACCCGGCCTGCTGGTTCGTGGCCTACATCGGCGGCCGGGCCAACGCCAACGGTCCGCCGGTGCGTCCCGCGGTGCGCGGTACGCCCGAGCGGCCGGCCCCGATCCGGGCCAAGGTCGTCCCCCTGCCCGCGGCCCTGGCCCTGGACCCGGAGGAGGCCCGGGCGGCGGCCCTCCTGCACCAGGCGCTGGCCGCCATCGTCACCGCCGGCACGGCCGAGACCCCGGCAGAGCAGATGGGGATGAAGGAGGCCCGGCCGCGGATGCTCGGGGCTCTGTGGTGCCTGGCGCGCCACGGCCTGCTGCGGACCGCAGACCACCCGCACCTCTACCAGCGCAAGCGCGACGGCAAGCAGCGGGGCATGGACGTGGCCGACGCGACGGGGATCATGGAGCTGACGCGGTACCACGTGCCCGGGCTCCACGGGGAGGTGGTCTGGCTGAAGCGAACCTCTCCGCATGACTGGGAGTCCCTGCTGACCGCCGAGGGGCCGCGGGGAGGGCTGGTGGCGCTGCGCCTGCTCCAGCGGTATGCGCAGGCGCTGTGCCAGGCCCACGGCGAGCCGGTCGCCCAGGGCGGCCATCGCTACGCCGGCAGGGCCTACGACGCCTTCCGCACCGCTGATCTTGGCGTCTTCGCCGCCTGAGGGCGCCAGCCGTCGGCGACCGAGGAGGCGAGGTCGGCCGAAAAGGGATCCGCGCACGGACCAACAGGAGGGAGCCAGGCGATGGGCAAGCCGAAGGAGATCCGACGTCCGCCCCGGGAGCTGCTCGAGCCGTTCCGCGAGTTCGGCACGGCCGCCATCAGCTCGGCGCTCCGCGAGCGATGCGGCATCCTCAGGGCCTTCCTGGTAGGGCCGGTGGCCTTCACCCCCGGCCTCAAGGCCGTGGGCTCGGCGGTCACCCTCGGCTTCCTCCCCAAGCGGGAGGACGTCATCCCCGGCCAGACCGAAGAGACCGGGGAGTCGACCTCCGCCCTGTGGTCGGCGGTGATGGCGGTCCAGGACGGCGACGTGCTGGTCGTCGACGCCCGCGCCAACCTGCAGACCGGCTGCCTGGGCGACATGCTGATGACCTCGATCAAGGCCAAGGGCGGCCGCGGGTTGGTGGTCGACGGCTGTGTGCGGGACACCCCGCACGCGAAGAAGCTGGGCCTTCCGCTGTTCCTGCGCGGCGCCACACCCCACAACGCCGGCCACTTCGAGCTCTACCCCTGGTCCTGGAACGAGCCGATCGGCTGCGGCGGGGTGCTGGTCCTGCCGGGCGACATCATCGTCGGCGACGACGACGGGGTGGTGGTGGTGCCTCCCAAGGTCGCGCCCGAGGTCATCGACTACTGCCGGGCCCGCGAGACCCGCGAGGTCTTCGAGCGGATGAAGCTCCAGGAGACCGGGGACATCGCCAAGTACTACCCCTTCAACGCCGAAGGCAGGCGCGAATACGAGGAGTGGCTCCGGACTACCGGCCGGACCGAGGGGGCCGCATGAGCGCGCCGTCGTCGGTTCCCCGGTACGGGATCATCTACAACTGGGACGGCGCGCCCCACGGCTATTCCGAGGTGCCGCAGTCCATGGCCGCCTTCCTGGACAAGGTCTTCGCCCCTCTGGAGGGCACCCAGGTCGGTGCCCTGTTCTGGTCGGTGGGCGAGCACGCGGCTCGCTGGCCCAGCCAGGTGCTGGAGCTCCTCGGCGACGTGCACGGCCGCCGCTACGAGAGCGCCCAGAGCTACGTCTTCTCCGAGAACGTGCGGCGGATGCTCGAGCGCGGCGAGGATCCCCAGCGGGCCCTGGTGACGCGCGCCCACGAGCTGGGGCTGCAGGTCTATGCCTCGGTCCGCATGAACGACAATCACTTCGAGGGGGCCCAGGTCAGCGACCTGGCCCGACTCCACCACACCGAGCTGACGCGGCTGCGGATCGAGCACCCGGAGTGGCTGCTGGGGGACCAGACCGCGGAGTGGTTCGCCCTCTCGTGGAACATGGCCGTCCCCGAGGTCCGCGAGCACCGGCTCGCCCACATCGCCGAGGTCTGTCGGTCGTACGACTGGGACGGGGTGGAGCTGGACTGGCAGCGGCACGGCTTCCACCTGCCCCAGGACGAGGCGTACCGACTACGCTACCTGCTGACCGACCTGCAGCGGGCCGCCCGCCAGGTGACCCGCGAGCTGGCGCGTCAGCGCGGCCGGCCCTTCCTCCTGGCGGCCCGGGTCGCCGGAAGCCTGGAGACCTGCCGCCGCCTCGGGTACGACCTGCCGGCCTGGATCGAGGAGGGGCTGGTCGACGTCCTGATCCCCGCCGGCGGGGCTGCCACCGATCCGTCCCTGGAGGTGGAACGCTTCGTCGAGGCCTGCCGGGGGACGGGGATCGCCGTGTACCCCGGCTTCGACGGCGGGCTCCCCGATCCGCCGGTGGGTCCCGAGGACCGCGCCACCAAGGACCGCCGGCGCACCCGGGCCATCGCCCACCACTATTACCAGGCCGGGGCGGACGGGATCTACGTGTTCAACTGGCACGCCGACCGGGAAACCCGGCGGGAGCTGCTCTGCCAGGTCGGCTCGCCGGAGACCCTCCGGTGCACGGACCAGATCTACGCCGCCACCCATCGCTTCCTGCACCGCCAGGGGGCCTGGCGCGGCGCGTACGACAACGACCGGGTGTGGGGCGAGGTGCCGGTGCCGCTCAAGCGGACCCTGACCGGGGACGGGCCGACGGTCGTTCTCGAGGTCGCCGACGACCTGACCGCCGATCCGCCGATCCAGGTCGAGCTTCGCGCTCGCCTGGACCAGTGGGTGCGCGGGGACCGGGTTCGCCTCTGGTGGGACGGCGGGGAGCAGGAGGAGCCCGAGGTTCGCTACTGCGCGGCGCAGGATCCCCTGCACCTGTCCGAGGTCAGCCCGGCGGTCTGGCTCTGCTGGGCCATGGATCCGAGGGAGGCCGACCGGGGACGCCACACGGTCAAGATCGCCCTGGCCGAGCGCCATCCCCAGGTGGCCTGCGACCTGGTGCTGACCGACGTCGAGCTGGTGCTCCGCTACAGCCGCGGCGACTGACCGCCAGGGCAGGCGGGTGAGTCCGGCTGCCGGGACTGCCCTGGTTCGCGCGCGCTTGGCGCTCAACAGGAGAAGGAGAGCCGATGACACAGACTAGACACACTGTGGCGATCATCGGGTGCGGCCGCATGGGGCAACAGTATGCGGCCGCCTACACCGCGTACCCCGACACCGAGATCGTGGCCCTGGCCGAGCACGACCCCGAGCGCCGGCGGGCCGTGGGCGAGCGCTTCGGCGTGCGGGCGCTCTATCCCGATGCCGCGGCGCTGCTGCGCGAGGTGGTCCCGGAGATCGCCGCGGTGGTGACCCCGACCAGGTACATGAAGGAGGCGGTCATCGCCTGCGCCCAAGCCGGGGTGAGGGGCGTGTCGACGGACAAGCCGATCGCCGCGGTGCTGGCGGACGCCGACGAGATGGTGGCGACCTGCGCCGCGCGGGGCGTGGTCTTCGCCGGCGGGAACCTGCAGCGAGCCATGAACGAGGTGCAGGAGGCGGCCCGACGGCTGCGTGACGGGGAGTACGGCCGCGTGGTCGGCGCCAGCGTCCATCGCTTCGGCGGGGAGATCTCCGGCGGGGGGTGCCAGCACGTCTCGGTCCTGCGCCTGCTGACCGGGGCCGAGGTCGACGAGGTGATCGCCTGGGGAACCCCCGCGGAAGCCCTGGCCGGGGAGACCGACCAGGGGTTGGTCATCCACGGCCGCTTCCACCTGACCTCGGGGATCGACTGCCCGGTCTTCGGCACCTCCACCCCCTGCGGCGGGGTCGACGTGTGGAGCGCGGACGCGCTGGTGCGCTGGGACTGGGACCCGCCGGAGATCTACCGGGGATACGACGCGCAGGGGAACCGGCGCCGGATCGATCCGGCGTATCCGCCCTATCCGTGGCACGAGTTCGGGTACCTCACCGGCTCGATCCGGTCCTTCCTCGCCGCGGTCGAGAAGGGCAGCGAGCCGTGGGTATCCGGACACGACCTGCGGCAGGCCCTCGAGGTGGCCATCGCCGCCAGGCTGTCGGCCCGTCGGGGCAGCGCTCCGGTGCGGCTGCCTCTAGAAGACCGCTCGCTCAGCCTGTACCCCGTGCCGTACCGGTGGCTGGGCGGCGACGCCACCGGCAACCCGCAGACCGCCGAGGAGGCCGCGGGGCAGAGCCCGCGGTGACGGAGCGGCACCACCCGGATCGAGAGAGGGGAGGCAGATGATGCATCTGGCAGGGGCTACCTTCAGCTTCGGCGAGCTGACCCTGGAGGAGTCGGCCGGCGTACTGCAGCAGCTCGGTTTCACCCGGGCCGACGTGGGCGCCGGGTGGAGCGGCTACCACCAAGTCCTGCCGCAGCAGGCCGTGGACGATCCGGGCGGACAGGCCGATCGAGTCCGGCGGGTGATGGGCGAGCACGGCCTGGAGATCGCGGAGCTGTTCGTCATGCACTTCGGCAAGCCCGTCAACCACCCCGATCCCGAGGTCCGTGCCTGGACGCGCCGGATGTTCGCAGGGATCACCACCTTCGCCCGCCTGGCCGGCTTCGAGAGCGTCATGCTGATCCCCGGGCACGTGCACCACGAGCTCGGTCAGACCGCTTCCCAGGCCTTCGACCTTTCCGTCACCGAGCTGCGCGGCCTGGTCGCCGTGGCCGCCGACCAAGGCCTGCAGTGCAACATCGAGCCCTGCGTCGGCTCGATCGCTGAGCAGCCTGCCGACGCCCTGCGCCTGGTGCAGGCCGTGCCCGGCCTGGGGCTGACCCTCGACTACGCGCACCAGGTGCAGCTAGGGCTCGGCCACGAAGAGATCGAGGTGCTCCATCCCTGGGCGCGCCACGTCCACGCCAAGCAGTCCTCGCCGGGGACCTTCCAGGCCCGCCCCGACGAGGGGACCATCGACTTCGGTCGCCTCGTCCGTCGGCTCCGCCGCGACGGCTACCAGGGCGTGATCTGCGTCGAGTTCGTCACCAGCCAGGCGGTCCTCGACGCCGGCTGGGACGTCCGCCGGGAGACGGCTCGCCTCAAGGAGATCCTCGAGGAAGCCCTGGCCGCAACCTAGACCGCGCTGCACCGCTCAGAGACCGTAGCCAGCGCCGCTGGCCCGAACCCCGAGGGAGCCCCTGCGATGAGACGCCGGCGCACCATCTACTTCAACGACGCGCGACACTACTACCTGTTCGTCTTCGAGCCCCCGATGCGGCTGGAGGAGGCCTGGGTCCCGATCGACGAGGTTGCCGGCACCGCGGTGGACACCTTCATCTACGGGGTCGCGCGCGGCGATGGTCTCTTTTATCCCTCCGAGGTGGGTCTGCGCTTCGGCGCCGACCAGCCGGTCTTCCGCGACGCCCCGTACTGGCGGGTGTGGGAGAACATGCAGAGCCTGCTCGACCGCGGCCTGGACCCGCTGCAGGTGCTGGTCGACCGGGCCCACGAGAAGGGGCTGGAGTTCTTCGCCAGCCTGCGCATGGGCGGGTTCGACGGCAAGCCACCCGAGCTGACCGTGGCCAAGGGCGGCCGCGGGTACGCCGACCCCGAGGCCCGGGCCCACCAGTTGGCCATGGTGACCGAGCTGGCCACCCGCTACCCGGTAGAGGGGGTGGAGCTGGACTTCGCCGCCGCTCCGGGCGGCTGCTCCTTCTACCTGCGTCCCGAGGACCTGGGGGAGCACACCCCGACCCTGACCGAGTTCGTCCGCCAGGCGGCTGACCGGGTGCGCCACCGCCCGGGCAGCCCGGGCCAGGTCGGGGCGCGGGTCTACCCCAGTGAGGAGCTGAACCGCCGGGCCGGATTGGACGTGCGGACCTGGCTAGACCAGGGGCTGGTCGACTTCGTGGTGCCGGTCGTCTACGCCTCGATGATCCTGGACGCCGACATGCCCATCGCCTGGCTGGTCGAGGCGGCTCACGCCCGGGAGATCTCGGTCTACGGCATGCTGCAGCCGTACTACGAGAGCGCCACCCGGGCCAACACCGTCGTGACCCACGCCAGCGCGGCCATGGTGCGCGCCGCGGCCGGCAATCTGTGGGACCTGGGGGTGGACGGGCTCTACACCTGGTTCCTCGCGTGGCCCCTGGGCGAGCGGGAGCGGAGCATCCTTACCGAGCTGGGCGATCCGGAGCTGACGCGGCACCGGGACAAGCACTACTTCGTCAGGCGGCGCCTGGCGGACCACGAGGCGCACGACCTGCCCTTCCTGTTGCCCCTGCCGATCCCGCAGGCCGATCCCGCGAGGCGCTACGCGATCCCCTTCTCCATCAGCGACGACCTGGCCGACGACCGCGTGCAGCGCGTGCGGCTGCGGCTCGGGGTGACCAACCTGGTGTCGGCCGACCGGTTGGCCGTGTGGCTGAACGGGGTTTCGCTGGACGGCCAGACCACCCGCCGCGACTTCCTCTCGCGCCATACCCCCTATACCGGGCAGTGGCTGGAGATCGAGCTGCAGACGGTGCGGCCTTGCCGCGGCCGGAACACGGTGGAGGTGGCCCTGCTGGAGCGTCCGGCCCGGTTCGCCGGCGGGGTGACGCTGGAGGATGTCGAGGTTCTGGTCGACTACGGACCCTATCCCGCGGGA
>JBAZUN010000346.1:0-6700 GCA_041661365.1 Candidatus Latescibacterota bacterium | reverse complement strand
GGCCAAGGCGATCCTGGCCACCAAGATCTGCACCCACTTCAACCGGCTCAACCTGCCGCCCGACGAGGACGAGGAGCTCGTCGGGAGCATCAAGAGCAACGTGCTGATGATCGGTCCCACCGGCGTGGGCAAGACCTACCTCATCCGCCTCATCGCCCGTCACCTCGGGGTGCCGTTCGTCAAGGGGGACGCCACCAAGTTCAGCGAGACCGGGTACGTGGGGGGCGACGTCGAGGATCTGGTCCGGGAGCTGGTGCGCGAGGCCGGGGACGACCTCGAGCGGGCGCAGCACGGGATCATCTACATCGACGAGATCGACAAGATCGCCTCCTCCCGCGGCCTGGTAGGACCGGACGTGTCCCGTTCGGGGGTTCAGCGCAACCTCCTCAAGATGATGGAGGAGACCGAGGTCGACCTCAAGGCACCGCACGACATCGCCGGCCAGATGGAAGCGGTGATGCAGATGCAGCGGACCGGCCGGCTCGAACGCCGGAAGGTGAACACCCGCAACATCCTCTTCATCGTCAGCGGCGCCTTCTCGGGACTGGACGAGATCGTGGCCCGCCGGCTGAACCGGGGCACCATCGGCTTCCGCCAGCCCAGCGACGCGGCGGTCCCCGAGGTCGACGACCGGGACGAGCTGCTGGCCCGGGTGCGGGCCGAGGACCTGATCGAGTACGGCTTCGAGTCGGAGTTCATCGGCCGGCTGCCGGTCATCGCCGTGCTGCACGACCTGTCGCGCGACGACCTGCTGGCGATCCTCCGCAGCCCGAAGAGCAGCGTCGTGCTGGCCAAGAAGCGCGACTTCCGGGCCTACGGCATCACCGTCGACTTCACCAACGAGGCCCTGATCGCCCTGGCCGATCTCGCCTCCGCGGAACACACCGGAGCCCGCGGGCTGGTCAGCGCGGTCGAGAAGGTCCTGCTCGACTTCGAGAAGCGCCTCCCCTCAACCGGGATCTCGCGATTCACGGTGACCGCCGAGATCGTCGCCGACCCCGAGACCGGCCTGCGCCGATTGCTGGAGTCCGCCTCCCTCGAGTCCTTCCTCACCGCCTTCACGGCTACCCACCGCATCGGCCTCACCTTCTCGGCCGAGGCCCGCGAGCTGGTGCACGAGCTGAGCCGGGCCGACGGCGGAACGCCCGAGGAACTCTGCCAGCGGCTCTTCGCCGACTACGGCCACGGTCTGCGCCTGGCCGGCAAGGACCGGTTCGAGGTGACCGCCGAGACCGTCCGGCATCCGGCCGAGACCCTCGACGAGCTGATCCGCCGCCGCTACGCCGGCCGCGACTGAGACCCGCGCAGGCGGTACTCCTTCACCTTCCGATACAGGGTGCTCAGGCCGATCCCGAGGATCTCGGCGGCCCGCCGGCGATCGTGTTCCACGGCCTCCAGGGTCTCCTGGATCGCCTGTTTCTCGATCTCGGCCATGGTCATGCCGACCCGGAAGCGCAGCCCGGGGAACTCGCGCTCGCGGCGGTTCAGGTGGCGCGGGATGTCGTCCACCTCCAGACGGCCGGCGCGCGGGCACATCACCACCATCCCCTCGAGGCAGTTCTTCAGCTCGCGGACGTTCCCCGGCCAGTCGTACTCCCGCAGCAGGTCGACCGCCCGTGAGCTGATCCCGGTCACGCGGCCCCCGTTCTCCGCGGCGAACTGGCGCACGAACTCGTCGACCAGCAGCGGGATGTCCTCGCGGCACTCCCGCAGGGGCGGCACCTCGATCGTCACCACCTGCAACCGGTAGTAGAGGTCGGCCCGGTAGGTGCCCTGGGTCACCATCCCGCCCAGGTCGCGGTTGGTGGCGGCGATGAGGCGCACGTCGACCCGGTGGGTATGGGTGCCGCCCAGCCGCTCGAAGGCCCCCTCCTGCAACGCCCGCAGGAGCTTGACCTGGGTGGCCGGGGGAAGGTCGCCGACCTCGTCGAGGAACAGGGTCCCCCGGTCGGCCAGCTCGAACCGCCCCTTGCGGGCCGCCGAGGCGCCGGTGAAGGCCCCCCGCTCGTGCCCGAACAGCTCGCTCTCGACGATCCCCTCGGGGAGGGCCCCGCAGTTGACCTCGACAAAGGCTTGGTCGCGCCTAGGGCTCCGGTGGTGGATCGCCTTGGCCACCTCGCCCTTGCCGGTGCCGGTCTCACCGGTGATGAGGACGCTGGCCCGCGACTGGGCCACCTGCTCGATCTGGGCGTGGATCCGCAGCCACGCCGAGGACCGGCGGGCGATCCCGACGAAGCGGAACCGCTCGTCCAGCCGGCGCTGCAGGTTGCTCACCTCGCCGACCAGGCGCTGATGCGACAAGCCGCGCTCCAGCACGGCGACGGCCTTCTCGAGGTTGACGGGATGAAGCTGGTAGTCGTAGGCCCCCTGCTGCACGGCCTGGGTGGCCAGCTCGATCTCCTCGGTCTCGGCGATGACGATGCCGCAGATCTCGGGATTGCGGCGCCGGGCCACCTGCTGTAGCCGCAGCCCGTCGATGTGCGCCGATCTCAGGTCGCAGATGAGGGCGTCCAGGGGCTCGGTATCGAGCACCTCATAGGCGCTCTGGCCGTCGTGGGCCCAGAGGGTCTCGAACCCTCGGCGACCCAGATAGGCCACCAACTGCTTGCCCTGGGAGGATTCGGGCAGGACCACCAGGACCCTGGGGCTGGGTTTCTCGATCGTCACGTGGGCCGACCTGCGGTCAGGGGTGATGGAGGGAGATCACGCGGCCCGGCGGGCGGTGCCGTCGGCGAAGCAGGCGGCGAACACCTCGGACAGCTCGTCCACCAGGACGAACCGCAGCGCCTCCCGGATGCCGGCGGGGAGATCATCGAGATCCTTCTCGTTCCGCCGGGGTAACACGATCCGCCGGACCCCGGCCCGGTGGGCGGCCAGCACCTTCTCCTTCACGCCTCCCACGGGAAGGACCCGCCCCCGCAGGGTGATCTCGCCGGTCATGGCTAGGTCGGCGCGCACCGACCGGCCGGTCAGCGCGGAGAGCAGGGCGGTCGCCACGGTGACCCCGGCCGAGGGCCCGTCCTTGGGAACCGCGCCCGAGGGCAGGTGCACGTGGAACTCGTGCCGGGTCAAGGCACCCCGAGGAATCCGCCATGACTCGGCGTGGGCCCGCAGGTAGGAGAGCGCGATCTGCGCCGACTCCTTCATGACCTCTCCCAGCTTGCCGGTCAGGGTAAGGCCGCCGCTCCCCTTCATCAGCGAGACCTCGACCAGCATCACCTCGCCGCCGAAGGGGGTCCAGGCCAGGCCGGCGGCGATCCCCGGGGCATTCACCTCGTCGGGAACCATCAGCATCACCCGCTCCCGGCCCAGGTACTCGACCAGATCCGCGGCGGTGACGGTGAATCCGGCCCGCCTCCCCTCGACCACCCGGCGCGCCGCCTTGCGGCAGATCCGACCCAGCTCGCGCTCCAGGTTGCGCACCCCGGCTTCCTGGGTGTAGCCCCGGACCAGGGTACGCAAGGTCCCTTCGTCGACGCGGACCTGGCGCCGGTTCAGCCCGTGTTCGCGCAACTGCCGCGGCAGCAGGTGATGGGCGGCGATGGCCACCTTCTCGTCCTCGGTGTACCCGCTGAGCGGGATCACCTCCAGGCGGTCGCGCAGGGCCGGTGGGATGGTCTCGAGCTGGTTCGCCGTGGCGATGAAGGTGACCTTGGACAGGTCGAAGGGCACCCCGAGGTAGTGGTCGACGAAGGTGGCGTTCTGCTCGGGATCGAGGACCTCGAGCAGGGCCGCGGCCGGGTCGCCCCGGAACCCGGTGCCCACCTTGTCCAGCTCGTCGAGCATGAAGACCGGGTTGTTGGTGCCGGCCTGGCGCAGCCCCTGGATGATGCGCCCCGGGAGCGCCCCCACGTAGGTCCGTCGGTGGCCGCGAATCTCGGCCTCGTCGTGGACCCCTCCCAGGGAGATGCGGACGAACCGCCGGCCCAGGGCGCGGGCGATCGACCGACCCAGCGAACTCTTCCCCACGCCGGGCGGTCCGACGAAGCAGAACAGCGGGCCACGCGAGTCGCGGCGCAGCTTGCGCACCGCGATGTACTCGAGGATGCGCTCCTTGACCTTCTCCAGCCCGTCGTGGTCGTCGGCCAGCACCCGGGCGGCGCGGGCCACGTCGATGCGCCCCGCGGAGGAGCGACGCCACGGCAGGGCCACCATCCAGTCGAGATAGGTACGGGCCACCGTGTGCTCGGCGGCGCCGGGCGGCATCCGTCCGAGCCGGACCAGCTCACCCTCGGCCTCGCGCCGGGCCTCCTCGGGCAGGCGGGCGGCCTCCAGCCGCTGCCGCAGCTCGGTCACCTCCCGATCGCTGTCCTCACCCAGCTCCTTCTGGATCACCCGCATCTGCTCGCGGAGGAAGTGCTCGCGCTGGGCCTGTCCCACCTCCTGCTGCACCTGATTCTGGATCTTCTGGCCCATCTCGACGATGGCCAGCTCGCGGTTGAGCAGCAGGGTGAGTCGCTCCAGCCGCCGCTGCAGCGAGACCTCCTGCAGCAGTTCCTGCTTCTCGACCACGGGCACCTCCAAGGCCGAGGCCACCAGATCCCCGAGCTGCAGGGGGGTCTTCTCGAAGGCGGCGGCCGTGGCCTGAAGGTCGTCGGCGAGGGACGGCGAGAGGGAGACCAGCCGACGGAACTGGGCCGAAAGGTTCTGCCCCAGGGCCAGGTCGCGTTGGGTGAGCTCCCCGGCCTCGGGGAGCAACTCCACGGCCGCCACCAGACAGGACCCCTCCCGCCGAACCTCGTGGTAACGGACCCGGGCCATGCCCCGGACCACGATCTGGAGGTGCTCGTTGGGGAGTCGCACCACCTCGTGGATGCTCGCCACCACGCCGATCTCGTGAACGCCCTCCGGTCCGGGGTCCTCCTCATCCGGGTCCCGCTGGGCCGCGACCCCGATCAGACGGTCTCCCTGCAGGGCCTCGTGGACGAGCTGCAGCGAGCCGGGCCGCCCGACGAGGAGCCGGGTGGAGGTCGCCGGGAAGAGGACCAGGTTGCGCAGGGGCAGAACGGCGATGCGCGGCGGCAGCCTGGGTTCGGTTCTGCCTCTGCCTTCCTCCATCGGTCACCTCGAGTGAGTAGTACACCGGTAGATCCGTCCGTCGAAGAAAACGCAATATCCGTACCGCGAGCACGCGAAGGCTAAACGGGCCACCTTGCCGCTAATGCTTGCCAGTTTGACACGGTCGGCGCCCGTAAGCCGGTGCCCCCGCCGGCCTGATTGTCCTTGCCCGATCTGGACCCCTTTGATATAATACATGGAGTTAGGTCGTGTCTACGCGGCGCGCTGAGGAGCGCATCGCCCGGCGTCCCAACGGATATGACCCGGCCGGAGTGCCTTTACCACCCCATCGCGGCGCAGCCCGCGGACCCACCCCGTCGATGCGGCCGTTCAGCGGCCCGTCGGTATCAGCGGCCCCGCCGCCGCGAGAACGGCCCCGGATGTTCAATTTCCTGACGCGCAGAAAGAAGCAGGAGCGGGCCTTCGACCCCCGGCAAGAGGTCGAGCGCCTCAGCGAGATCAGTCCGCCTTCCGCGGTGATCAGTCTGGTGCGCGAGGATGGCAAGCACGGCGAGAACGATGATCTGGGCCGGGCCTTCTTCCTGCGGCGAGACAAGAAGCTCTATACCGAGGGCACCTGCATCTACATCACCACGCCGGACAACCTCAAGATCGCGCGGGACCAGGGGCTCAATTCGCGTCTGCTTTCGCTGCAATTCTTCAACCGGCGCGTTCCGTACCGGTTGGAATGCCGCGTCGTCGGCCGGTTCCGCCTGCTGCCCGAGGTTGTCGAGACCCTGGACTTCAGCGCCAAGGCGGCCTTCAAACTCTCCCTGAGCGGGCACATCCGCAAGCAGGACAAGCGCCAGTTCTACCGCTACACCTTGAAGAACTACGGGGACTCGCGGATCCCGATCACCACCCACATCGCCTTCGACGCCTTCATCAAGGCTACCAGCAGGGAGTTCCCCGCCGAGGGCGCCCCGCCCACCCTGATCACCGACCTGCAGATAAGGCCCTTCCGAACCGGTGCCGCGCAGCAACCCTTCACCACCCGGGACGCCATCAACCTCTTCCGCGACACGATGCTCAAGAAGCAGCCCCACGAGCGCAGCGTCGCCGTCACCAAGGTTCACCGGGACGAAAGTACGGGGGCGCTCCGCCGCAAGGACGAGCAACTGCTGCTCGGCGACATCAGCATCCTCGGCCTCGAGATGGAGTCGCTGCGGGACGTACTCTACCTGAAGAAGTCGGCGAAAGCAGCACTGAAGAAGGGCAAGGACAACCCGTACAGTCTGCACCCCGGCGCCAAGATCCTCACCAACTACGTGCACGACCGGAAGTATTACCAGATGGTCTGCGAGGTCATGGAAGCCCGGACCCAGAACGAGGTAGTACGACCGCTCGAATTCCCTGTGGAGGAGCCGGGTCTGGGGATCGACCTGATCGACTACAGCGTCGGCGGCTGCTTGATCGAGGGCAGCCCGGAGCTGCTCAAGTTCCTGCTGGGGGATAAATGTCCGGCCCGGGTCGATCAGGAAAACGACTTCTCCGGGAGCTTCTGGGAGAAGGCGTTCGAGGAGCTTCGCCGGCCCATGGTGCACCTGACCGTTTTCCCCAAGCAGCACTTCCCTGACGCCCTGAAGCGATTCCAACCCGAGCTCCCCTTCAAGATCAGGATCATCGGCCAGATCGTCCGCAC
>JBAZUN010000345.1:0-6706 GCA_041661365.1 Candidatus Latescibacterota bacterium | reverse complement strand
GTCGGGCGAGGCTGCGGTGCTGTCTACCGGTGTCGCGGTCGAGTCCGGAGGGGTACCTGCACTGTCTCCGGGAGCTACGGTGGTCGTGTCGGCAGGCGTCGTGACCGTGGTGTCCGCGGGGGAGGACGGCGGCGTGGTCGTCGTGTCGGGAGGTGCGGTCGTGCTGTCTTCGGGAGCTACGGCCGTCGTATCGGGGGGTACCGCCACGCTGTCCCCGGGAGTCGTATCCGTGCTGTCCGGGAATGGGTCGGGGTCGCCGGCTCCAGCCAGGGTGAACCGCAGACCGATCCGCACAGAGTCACCGGGAGCCAGGAGTAGGGGGAGGACGCCATCGCTCGGGATCGCCGACCCGGTCTCCGGGAGGACGGTCAGCGCGGTCAGCAACCGCGGATCTGGCCCGGGATTGACCACGGAGAGCACCACCGTGTCCTGCCAGGAATCGGCCACCGGATTCACGGTTACCTGGTGCGCGGCCCGGAGCGGAGCCGGCATCGCCAAGGCGATCAGCAGGGCCAGCCGGACAACCTGCTGAAGAAGGTCATTCGGGTGGCAGCCGGTGCTGACGAGCCCGGTCGGCGTGAGCTGGATCGCGCTCGATCCGGTCTCTCCGTGCTCGTTCGTTCGCCGTCTCTTCCCTCGAGGGGAGGACGCCGACCGGTACCTGGAACCCGAGGAGGGCAGGGCCTGCGCACCGCGAGACCGCGGCCGCCCCGGGGCCCTGGGCATGGGGCGCGGATGACGGAGTGTGGTGTCCATGGGCTGACCCGAAGGGCAAGATCCGGGCCAGCCTGAAGTCATTGGTGGTGGGGCCGTCCTGCCAGAGAGAAGACGTGGCAGCGCGCCGGTACAGCGGCGCGCCGGCCGTCCCCTGGAGGTGACAGCCCTGATCCCGGTCGGCTACGGAACGGCAGGATCTAGGAGGATCAGAATCCGCCGGAGAGGGAGACCCGGTGGACGTCGCCGAGGTCGGGATACGAGGCGAAGGCGTAGTCGAGCCGGTACCGCTGGATGACCAGCCCGACCCCAGCGGTCAGCCCGAGGGGGTCCTCTCCGGCCGCGCCGGTCTGCTGGGTGCTGTACCCCGGTCGCAGGTAGAACCCACCGGCGACGCGCACCTCGGCCCCGACCGCGACGAACGGATCGCCGTCGTTGGGCAGGTTGACGTCGGCCACCAGAAGCAGGGGCAGCGGCAGATGGGCCGGACGGTGCGCTACCCCCAGGCGCAGGTTCACCGGCAGGGAATCCTTGTACCCCCCGGCGTACCCCTGGCGCACGAACCCAAGGTTGCTCAGCGAGGCACCCAGGGTCATGCCGGAGATCGGTCCCTGCAGCAACAGGCCGAGGTCGGTCATGTACGCGTCGGAGGAGTAGCTGTCGATGCTCGAATAGACGGCCTTGAGGCTGGCCCCTACGGAGAGGCGGCCGTTCCACAGCGGCTGGGCCACGGTGACGGCGGCGGCCAGGTCAGAGGCGCCGAAGCTCCCCAGGTCCTGCCCGGTCTCGTCGGTCCGGCGCATCTGACCGTACGAGAAATAGGTCGCGCTGGCGGCCCAGGTCCGCTGGCCCCGCGGCACGGCGATCCCGGCAAAGCCAGCCTCGGTGTCCACCAGGTAACTGGTGAGGGAGAGCGCGGCGGCGCGCTGGCCGATGCCGGTCAGTCCGGCCGGGTTCCAGGTCGCCCCCTCGAGGTCGCCCGCCACCGCGGTAAAGGCGCCGCCCAGGGCCGCGGGCCGGGCCCCGACCCCGACCTTGAGGAACCCGTACCCGGTGGTGCCGGCGTTCTCGTTGACGGCGGCAGCGGGACCGGACAGGAGGGTGAGCAGAACGGCGAGGGCCGCGGCAAGGATCGGCATGCCGGATCTCCAGGTGGCGGTGGTGGGGTTCATGCGTCGGGGCCTCGGGGCGCGCCGCGCTCGACCTCGGCGGCCAGGCGCAGCAGGGTCTCCTCGCCCAGGGGGGCGGCCAGCAGTTGCACCCCGATCGGCAGCCCGTCCGACGCGGAGCCGAACGGCACGCAGATCCCGGGGATGCCGGCCAGGTTGACCGACACGGTATACACGTCGTTGAGGTACATCTGCAGCGGATCGTCGATATGGGCGCCCATCCTGAAGGCGGTGGTCGGCGCCACCGGGGTCAGCAGGGCGTCGCATTCCCCGAACACCCGGTCGAAGTCGCGGCGGATGAGGGTGCGGACCTTCTGGGCCTTCAGGTAGTAGGCGTCGTAGTACCCGGCGCTCAGGGCATAGGTGCCCAGCATGATCCGGCGCTTGACCTCGGGCCCGAACCCCTCGCTCCGGGCCGCCAGATAGGCCTCCTGCAAATCTCCCCGACCGTCGGCGGCATGGCCGTACTTGACCCCGTCGTACCGGGCCAGGTTGGCCGAGGCTTCGGCCATGGCCACCAGGTAGTAGGCGCCGATGCAGTACTCGGGATGTCCGGCCACCGGCAGGGAGACCTCGAGGATCTCGGCCCCCTGGGAGGCCAGGTGGTCGGCCGCGCGGTGGACCGCGTCGCCGATCTCGGGGTGGAGTCCGGCGCCGAAGTGCTCCCGGGCCAGGCCGACGCGCATCCCGCGCACCTCCTGCCGCACCGCCGCCGGGTAGTCGGGGACCGGCAGGTTCAGGGAGGTGGCGTCGCGGGGATCGTGCCCGGCGACCGCCGCCAGGAGCAGGGCCGCGTCCTCCACGTCCTTGGTCAGCGGTCCCACCTGGTCCAGGGAGGAGGCGTAGGCCACCAGGCCGTACCGCGACACCCGGCCGTAGGTCGGCTTCAGACCGACCACGCCGCAGTACCCGGCCGGCTGGCGCACCGAGCCGCCGGTGTCCGACCCCAGGGCGAGCACCGTCTCGTGGGCCGCCACGGCCGCGGCCGAGCCGCCGCTGGAGCCACCCGGCACGCGCTCGGGATCGCGCGGGTTGCGGGTGGGACCGAACCAGGAGTTCTCGGTCGACGACCCCATGGCGAACTCGTCCATGTTGGTCTTGCCGACGATCACCGCACCGGCCCGGCGGACCCGCTCCACCACCGTGGCGTCGTACGGGGCCACGTACCGCTCCAGGATGCGCGAGCCGCAGGTGGTGCGGCCGTCCCGGACGCAGAGCACGTCCTTGATCGCCAGGGGGATGCCGGCCAGGGGACCCAGCGGTTCACCGGCGGCCCGGCGGGCGTCGATGGCCTCGGCCTGGGCCAGGGCGGCCTCGGGATCCACGCTGATGAAGGCGTGAACCCGAGGCTCCGCGGCTTCGATGGCCGACAGCACGGCGGCGGTCACCTCGCGCGCGGATACCCGTCCCGCGCCGAGGTCCGCCGCCAGCTCGTGGGCCGTGGCCTCGTTGAGTCGCATCCGCAGAGGGACGGTCAGGCCTGCGGCTGAGCCGGGGGGGTCGGGTCGGTCGCGGGAGCGGCAGGGATCGCCGGGGCGGCCGCCGTCACCGGAGCCGCGGTCTGGGCTACCGACTGGGCCGGGGCCTCGATCGGCTTGCGGGCCGGGGCGTTGGCCGGGGCGTTGAGGTCGATCTCGTCCTGCACCTCGCGCATCGCCTTGCGGAACTCGCGGATGCCGCGGCCCAACCCCTGGGCGGCGTCCGGAATCCGCCTGGCCCCGAAGACCAGCAGGACCACCAGCAGGATGATGAACAACTCCCAGTGTCCGATGCCCAACATGACGCTACCTCCGCGAAGGGTGCCACCCGGCGGAACCCGGTTGCCGGTTTGGTGCGGGTCGATCAGTAGGAATACCGGAAATAGTACCAGCCGACGAAGATGCCGAGCAGGGAAACGACGTTGAAGCGCAGGGCCAGGTCGAAGGAGAAGGAGACGATGATGAGGTTGAGCGGCCCGATGGCGTTCGACCACTCCACGTACTGCAGGAGGGCCCGCTCGACCACGGTGTCCGGTCCGGACACGTAGTGGAGCACGGCGCGCAGGCCCTCGCCGATGATGTTGGCGCCGATGGTGCTGGTGAAGAGGATGAGGATGAGATGACTGACCGGCTTGTCTCTCAGCATGGGCGTCGCTGCCGCGAAGGGTTCATGCCTGCTGGGTCACCTCGTCGCTGAAGAGACCGACCACCCATCGGTAGACCCCGGAGAGGATGTAGACCAGCACCAGGGGAAAGAGGAAATCCTTGGCCCGGGGGTGGATCACCAGGACCACGCCGCCCAGGAAGTAGGCCTGCTTGAGCCGCTCGCCCAGCCCCTTGGCGCGGAAGTCGGGCATCGAGTCGTAGTCGATGCGGCTGACCATCAGGAAGGCGAGGAGCAGGACCAGCAGGGTCGCCAGGGCCGCGGCGTGACTGCTCTCCCAGGCCCGCTCGGTGAAGGCGACGTACTGGGTCAGGCAGACCGCGGCGACCGGGATCGGCAGACCCAGGTAGTAGTCCCCCTTCTCGCCGGCCAGGCTGATGGTGTTGAAGCGGGCCAGGCGGAAGGCCCCGGCGAGGAGGTAGAGGAAGGCCAGGCCCAGGCCCCACGGCGATTCGAGATGGGTGCGGTAGATCATCACCGCCGGCGCCACGCCGAAGGTGCAGACGTCCACGATCGAGTCGAACTCGATACCGAACTGGGAGGACCGGCCCATGGCCCGCGCCAGCTTCCCGTCCATCTTGTCGAAGACCGCGCCCAGGACGATCAGCCAGGCGGCCGGGACCACGTTCCCCTGGATGATGTAGTGGAGGGCGAGGAAGCCGCAGAAGAGGTTGCCGATGGTGCACAGGTTCGGCAGCATGCGTCGGTACATGACCCCACTCCCAAGGCGGTTCCGGCCGGACCCGGGGCGGGACCGCCGGCAAGGCAGGACGGCCTAGTCGCGCCGCCTGCCCCGGGGGTATTCTTCAACGAGCAGCCTGAGCCCGATCGAGCGGCCCTGGCGAACCACGGTCAGCGCGCAGACCTCACCGACGCGATGGGCCCGGATCAGGGCCAGGGCGTCGTCGATGCTGTGGATCTTCCGGTCGTTGACGGCGGTGATCACGTCCCCTCGTTCCACCCCGGCTCGCGAGGCCGGGCTCCGCTCGGCGACCTGGGCCACGTACGCGCCCTCCATCGAGGGGAGGGACAGGTACTGGGCCAGGGCCCGGGTGAGGGGCTGGACGTAGACGATCCCGGTCCACGACTCGCGGACCTTGCCGTGGGTCCGCACCTCCTGGAGGAAGGCCCGGGCCGTGTTGATCGGCACCGCGAAGCCGATGCCGATCGAGCCGATGCTGTAATCGCCGCCGGTGTAGATGAAGCTGTTGATCCCGATGACCTGGCCCAAGGCGTTGACCAGCGGCCCGCCGCTGTTCCCGGGATTGATCGCCGCGTCGGTCTGGATCATGTCGAGGTAGTAGTAGGAGCCCTGCTGCTCGGGAAAATCCCGGTGCAGGGCGCTGACCACCCCGATGCTGACCGTGGGACCCAGGTCGAAGGGATTCCCGATCGCCACCGCCCACTCGCCCACCAGAATATCGCTGGAATCCCCCAGGGGCGCAACCGGAAGACCGGTCTCCTTGACCCGCAGCGCGGCCAGGTCAAAGGCGATGTCCGAGGCCACGTGGCCGGCCTCCAGGTTGCGACCGTCGGGAAGGGTGATCGAAATTCCCAGCACCCGCTCGGGATCCTGGACCACGTGGCGGTTGGTCAGGATGTAGCCATCGGTGCCGACGATGACCCCCGAGCCGCTGGAGATCCGCTCGCGGTCCTCGGGAACGACGAAGGAGAACATGTCCCAGAAGGGGTCCGCCACCCGCCGGAGCACCCGCTCCCGGTAGGTCACGTGGACGCTGACCACCGCGGGCTGGGTCCGCTCGACGGCCTGGACCACGGCGGTGCGGCGCGAGGCCGCGATCCCGTCGGTCTGGGCTCCGCCGTCCGGAGCCACGACCAGCGCGACCGCCAGCACGGCGGCACGGATACTCCATCCTGCAGCGCGCATCACCGGCGCATCCGTCGAGAGGGAGAGGTGAGCGGGGAGAGGTAGTATAGCGGGACCCACCGGTTCATACAAGGACTTCGCCCTCGGCCGACCTCACGGGTAGTCGACCCACAGCAGGCAGAGGCCCCGGGCCGGCGCCGTCGGACCGGCCTGGGCACGGTCGCCACTGGTCAGCAGCACTGGCAGACTCTCGGGTACCCGGCGTCCGCCGCCCACCTGGACCATGGTGCCGACCAGGATCCGCACCATGTGCCGCAGGAACCGGTCGGCCTCGATCTCGAAGACCAGCTCGCCCCCCTCGGTCCTCCAGGCGCAGTGGTCCACCCGGCAGCGCAGGCTGGCCGGCACCGGGTCCTGGCAGCAGAAGGCCCCGAAGTCGTGCGGTCCCGCCAGACAGGCGGCTGCCTCCTGCATGGCCACGAGCGAGAGGGGATGGTCGATCGACCAGACCTGACGGCGGTCTAGCGCCGCCTTCCCGGTCCTGATCCGGTACCGGTACCGCTTGGACCGGGCGCTGTACCGGGCGTGGAACCCGGGCGGGGCCTCGGCCGCCTCGCGCACGGCCACGTCCGGTGGCAGCAGTCCGTTCAGACCGCGGCGGATCCGCTCGATCGGGAGGTCGCCGGTGGTGAGGAGATGGGCCACCTGTCCCAGGGCGTGGGTGCCGGCGTCGGTCCGCCCAGCCCCGATGACCGTTACCTCCTCGCGGAGCAATGTCCGCAGGGCCCGGCTCAGCTCCCCCTGCACGGTGCGGCCCTCGGCCTGGATCTGCCAGCCGTCGAAGTCGGTGCCG
>JBAZUN010000344.1:0-6727 GCA_041661365.1 Candidatus Latescibacterota bacterium | reverse complement strand
ACCAGGCTGAGCGCCACGCCGTCGATCTTCAGCTCGGCTACGTACCCGACCGGTTCGTCGGGCAGGGCCTGCCGCACCCGCCGGTCGAAGTCCCGCACGTCCTCGGGGGAATAGCTGTTCTCCAGACTCAACATCGGCGCGGCGTGGGCCACGGTGGCGAACTCGCCGGTCGGTTGACCGCCGACGCGCTGGGTCGGCGAGTCCGGCCGCGCCAGGTCGGGATGCTGCTCCTCGAGTTGCCGCAGCTCGGCGAGGAGTCGGTCGTACTCGGCGTCGCCGACGGTCGGGGCCGCGAGGACGTAGTACCGGTAGTTATGCTCGTGCAGCTCGGCGATGAGGGCGGCGATGCGGGCGGCGGGTTGCTCGGGCATGGCAGGGCGGTCACTGAGGTGGGCGGTCGCGCGCTGAGTATACTCCGGTCTCGACCTGAGTGTCAAACGACGGCGAGCGATCTACGGTTTCTTCATGCGACGCGGCGACGCGTCAGCGCCACGAGGGCGCCTCGGGTTGCGGCCAGCTTGTCAGCCGTCCGTCGATCCGTATTGTCTGTCTTGCCTGGCTCGGCTGGTCGACGCCAGCGACGCGGGAGCAGGATACCGGAGATGGTCAGACTACCGACCGAGGCTGAGCCGGACGGAACCCCACCGGCTGCGACCGTGCACCCGAGTGCATCTTGGGCCGAATCCGGACCGGGGATCAGGTCGCACCGTCCGTGGCACCAACGCTGGTCCGTGTACCTCGAGCTGACCAAGCCCCGCATCACGGCCCTGGTCCTGGTCACCACGGCCCTGGGGTTCTTTCTCGGCGGGATGGGGATCGATGCCTGGCCGGTGCTGCTCTGGACCCTGACCGGCACCGCCCTGGTGGTGAGCGGCTCCGGGGCCCTGAATCAGTACCTCGAGCGCGACGTTGACCGTCTGATGGTGCGCACTCGACAGCGGCCCCTGCCGGCGGGCAGGGTCTCCCTCGAGTCGGCCATCTCCTTCGGCTTCGTGCTCGTTCTCGCCGGGGTCTTCGTCCTCCTGCTCGGGGCCGGTCTGTTGACCGCCTTCCTGGCCCTGCTCTCCTCCTTCCTCTACGTGGTGGTCTACACCCCGCTGAAGCGGAGCACCTGGCTCAACACCTCGCTGGGGGCGATCCCCGGGGCCCTCCCCCCCGTGGGCGGCTGGGCCGCGGCGGCCGGACAGCTCGACTGGGGGGCGTGGGCGCTCTTCCTGATCCTCTTCGCCTGGCAGCACCCGCACTTCTACTCGATCGCCTGGATCTTCCGCGAGGACTACCGGCGCGGGGGACTCCAGATGCTCCCCGTGGTGGAGCCGGACGGCGCCCGCACCGCGCGGCACGTGGTGGCCTTCTGCGTGGTCCTGGCCGTGGCCTCGCTCCTGCCGGTCCTCCTGGGGCTGACCGGCGGGATCTACCTTGCCGGTGCCCTGGTCCTCGGCGGCGCGATGATCGCGGCCGGGGTGGGATTGGCCGTGGCGCGCACCCCGGCCTCGGCCCGGCTGCTCCTGCGGGCCTCGGTGCTCTACCTGCCGCTGCTGCTGGCGTTGTGCGTGGGCGACGCGACCTTCTGAGAACAACGTCCCTCCCCCGCGGCGCGCGGCCGGCCGGTTGCCGGGGGAGGTTCCGGACCCGTATCTTGCATGAGCGGCGCATCGCACGGCGCCTGGAGGGTGCATGCAGGGATACGGGGGAGACCCTCCCAAGGTCGGAGGGGAGAACTGGATCGGCCGCAATGCCGCGGTGCAGTGGGCCAGATCCCAGTTGTGGGAGGTCGCTCAGACCGATCTGCCGGTCCTGATCTGCGGCGAGCCCGGGACCGGCCGCGGCCTGGCTGCCCGCCTGATCCACGAGCTGGGGCGCCGGGCCTCCGGCCCCTTTGTCCGCTTCGACTGCGTGGCGCCGGCGATTCCCGTCGAGACCTCGGGGTCGTTCGCACCGGTGGACGAGGCCCGCGGCGGCACCCTCTTCCTCGACGAGGTGGGGTGCCTTCCCGTTACCTGGCAGGAGTCGCTCCTCCCTGCCCTGCGCGAGCAGGGGCCGGGGATGGGCAGCGCCGCGGTCGATGGTCGCTGGCCGCGGCTCGTCGCCGGCACCGGCCAGGACCTGGGGCAGCTCGTTCGGGCCGGCCGGTTCACCGACGAGGTGCGACATCGCCTGGCGGTGGTCCAGGTCGACCTGCCGCCGCTTCGCGACCGACGCGGGGACATCCCGCTCCTGGCCCGCTACTTCGTCGCGGGGTGCGCCGCCCGCATGGGTCGCCCTCGTCCGGTTCTCACCCATCCGGCCATGGTCGCCCTGCTGGGATACGGTTGGCCGGGGAACGTCTGGGAGCTGAAGCGGGTGTTGGAGCGGGCCGTGGTGCTGGCCGCTTCAGGGCGGATCGGTCCCGAGCACCTGGTCCGGCCGCAGCAGGAGGGAGGGTGTGGATACCTCCTGGGGCTGACCGCGAGCCGGGCCGGGGACTGAGGCGTTACCGGGCTCGCAGCTCGGCGATCCCCTGCCGCACCTGCGCCTGTTTTTGCGGGTCGGTTTCCAGGTCGAGGTACCGCTCCCAGGCCGCGATCGCGCCGGCCGCATCCCCCAGGTCATGGGCCAGAACCACCCCCAGGTTGTAGTAGGCGGTGGCGTGGCCCGGATCGACCTCGATGGCCTGCCGGAAGGCGGCGGCGGCTAATCCGGGCTTGCCGGTCTCGCGCAGCGACACCCCCATATCGGTACGGATGTCCGCGTCCCGCGGTCGGGCCGCGAGGACCTGCTCGTATTCGAGGACCGCCTCGGCGTGCCGACCGGCGTCGAACAAGGCGTTGGCCAGGCGCAGCCGGCTGTCGAGGTCGCCCGGGTCGTGCTCCAGGTGGGTCCGCAGTTGCTGGATGGCCGCACCGGCTTCGAGCGAGGGCAGGGGGGAGGGCTGGGGCGCCGGAACCGCGGTCGCGACACCTCCGGTCGGCGTCGTCGACGCGGTCAGCGCGGCGTGGACGACTACGCCGGCGGTGAACCCGATGCCGAGGAGGAGCAGGATCCAGCCGAAGAGCTGAAGCGGGGTGAAGGTCCGACCACCGGTGGTCGTCGTCCCCGGCGAGGCCGGGGCTGGGCGGGATCGCCGGGAGCCGCTCCCTCCCATCAGTTCCCGGCCACGGTCTGGTGGTTGATGACCGCTGCCGAGTACCCGGCGCCGAAGCCGTTGTCGATGTTGACCACCATGACCCCGGCGGCGCAGGAGTTGAGCATGCTCAGCAGGGCGGCCAGACCGTGGAAGCTGGCCCCGTACCCCACGCTCGTGGGCACGGCGATCACCGGCGCCTCCACCAGCCCGCCGACCACGCTGGCCAGGGCCCCCTCCATCCCGGCCACCACCACGATGACCCGCGCGCTGCGCAACTGCTCGCGATAGGCGAGCAGCCGGTGGATACCGGCCACGCCGACGTCGAAGATCGGCTCCACCCGGGCGCCCATGGCCCGGGCCGTCACCACGGCCTCCTGGACCACCGGCAGGTCCGAGGTGCCGGCCGACAGGACCGTCACCAGTCCCTCCTCGGCGGGCGCGGGGGCTCCCTCGGGCCGCACCACCACGGTTCGGGCCACCGGCTCGTGGACCGCGGTCGCGAATCGCTCCACCAGGGCCTGGGCGGTCTCCGGCATCGCGCGGGTGGCCAACAGCACCGAGCCGCGTCCGACGATCCGCTCGGCAATGGCGACCACCTGCTCCTGGGTCTTCCCCTGGCAGAAGATGACCTCGGGGTACCCGGTCCGGAGGGCGCGATGGTGGTCGACGTGGGCAAAGCCCAGGTTCTCGAACGGCAGGTCGCGCAGCCGCTCGAGCGCCCGCTCCGGGGGAACGGTGCCGCTGGCGACCTCCTCGAGCAGCTTCCGGATCGTCTCCTGGTCCATGGCTGTGCTAATCAAGATACGGTGACAGGATTGTCAACCGGCGCTCCCTCTGCCTCGCCTACCGGAAAAACCTCCGTCCGGATCTGGAAGGAACTGCCCGGCGGCCAGCAAAGAGAGCTCTTCCATGGTTTCCATCTCACTGTATGGCAATGAGATACCTGCATAGGCCGCCTTGGCATGGCCGTTGCTCACACAGACGGCATGCGAGGACTCCGCCCATGAGTGACGCTGGCTTCATCATCCTGTCCGCCCTGTTCCTGGCCGTTCCGGTGAGCGTCAAGTACCTCCTGGCCTTTCAGACCCGGACCCTGGTCGAGGCGCTGAAGCGACGGGAACGCGAGGTTCAACTGCTCGTGGCCCAACTGCAGGCGACCGAGCAGGAGTGCCGCGTGGTCGGCCGGGTGGTGCGCCACGTGGCCATCCAGCGTCGCCAGGCCCACGATCGCCGGGAGCTGATGTCCGACCGCCTCGACTACGTCCGCCGCCTGACCGCGCAGGCCCAGGCCGAAACCGCCGTGGCCACCCCAACCCGCTGATCCACCTTCGCCGTCGATTCCTGCGGCCCCGGCCCCCTCGTCCTCCTCCTCACGGATTCGCCTGACCCGCGTTCAGCGGCAGCAGCGGAATCCCCGTCCGGTCTGTCGATAGATCGCGTACTCGTCGCCCAGGTTCGACTCGCCTGACCGGTCTCCTGGCTCGAACCCGGCCGGCAGGGGCTGCAGCGCGATCACCGAGCTGCACGGCGCCGGCGGCCAGCTCGTCAGCTCGCTCAGACTCAGGCCGCCGATCCACCTGCCCTCGATGTCCCGCTCCCCCAGCCACTCGGCCGCGTTCCCGCTCAGGTCGTAGACCATCCCTTCCGGTCCCGAGCAGTTGGCGAAGCTCCCCGAGGGGGCCAGGCCGGTCACCGGGTCCGGCTGGTTGCCGGCCGCCGAGGATCCCTTCCCGTTGCAGAACCTCCACCCGTACTGAGGCGACAGTCGCTCCAGCGCATCGGTCGAGCTGAGGAGCCGGGTTCCGCCGCCGCTGCAGGCGTGGGTCCACTCCGCGCCACTGCACAGCCGCTTCCCCTCAGCGGCGCAGAGCCCGGCCGCCTCGAACCAGGATTCGGCCAGCCGGGGCACCGCACCTCGCTGACCGGGGTACTCGTAGGTGTCGATCTCGTACTCGCCGCCGTCGGGGAGGACCAGGCGCGCCATCCCCCCGGCCGGTGGCTCAGGATCGGCGTAGACCTGCACCCGGGCCTCGCCGGCCACGCTGTCCGCTCCGTCGCTGACCACCACCCGAAAGGCGTACTCGCCCGGTGCCATCGGCACGGTGGACATCCGGCTCGGACCGGTTCCGGTCCGCTCGGTGGTGACCAGGAGCGGAACCGGCCCCGCAATCTGGCTCCAGGCAAAGGTCAGGGGATCGCCGTCCGGGTCGGTTGCCGTCGCCACCAGGGTCAGGGAAGGCTGGCGGAAGGAGAGCAGGGTATCCCGCGGCACCTCGGCGACCGGCGGCCGCTGGGCGACCGTGACCTGGAATACCTGCACCCGTCGGGCGCTCTCCTCAGCGCAGCGGACCCGCTCCCCGGGATCGACGATCCCCTCGCACCAGCGGTCGCGAACGGTGACCGTCAGCAGGTAGCGGGTCTGGGCTCCGGTCGTGGCCTCGGGCGCCACCCAGACCGCCGTCGCCGAGGTCGAATCGGCGAACCCCCCGGCCGGCACCCCCAGTTGCAGCAGGCCGTCCAGGCTGCGCAGCTCCTGGGTCGCGGTGAACAGGGAGGTGCCCAGCTCGGCGACCGCGGTCGCCACCGCGTCGCTGACCCGCCAGGCTCGCCAGGCGTAGAAGAGGGGATCGTCGTCCTCGTCGACGGCGACGACCTTCAGGCTGACCCGGCCGCCCCGACGGACCGTCAGGGTGTCGGCCTCGCTCTGCTGGATCTCCGGGCCTTCGTTGGGGAGGTCCTGATGGATCAGGGTGCAGCCGGCCAGCCAGACCGCCAGCAGCGGGAGGAGCACGGCTAGTGCTCCGTTAAGGAAATGATCTGGTATTCGGTTCCCGATCCATCCCGTCCGGCTTCGTGTGCCGGATCGCTCTCGATCCGGCCACATCCCTGTGCCCACTCGCTCAGCGCATCTCCCTTCGGATGCGCCTCCGCTCGTGCGCCTTGCCGGCCGGGCGCCTCGGGACCCTCGATACACAAGCTGATTTCCTTAACGGAGCACTAGGCGCCGTCGGCGAGGAGGAGCTCGAGGAGACGCTCGAGGTCCTGGTCGTCGTAGAACTCGACCTCGATCCGCCCGCTCTGGTCCCGGCCCCGGCGGATCGCCACCGCGGTCCCGAACCGATGGCGCAGCCGCTCCACGAAGTCGTCGAGCTGGGGGTCGCGCGGGGCTTCCTTCGGGGTTGGTCTGCGGCCCTTTTCCCCCGGTTTGCGGCCACCGGCGACGCGCTCGATCTCGCGCACGGTGAGCTTCTCGGCCACGGCCCGGCGGGCCAGGCGGAGCCGCTCGTCGTCGTCGTCCAGGGCCAGCAGGGCCCGGGCGTGACCGACCTGCAGGGTGTCCTGTCGCAGGTAGTCCTGGATCTCGAGGGGGAGCTTGAGCAGGCGGACCATGTTGGCCACGGTCGATCGGTCCTTGCCGACCTTCTGGGCCACCTCGTCCTGGGTCAGGAAGCACTGGTCCATCAGGGCGCGGTACCCTTCGGCCTCCTCGACCGGGTTGAGATCCTCGCGCTGGATGTTCTCGATCAGCGAGATCTCCATCAGCTCCTGCTGGGAGCCGATCTCGCGGACGATGGCGGGGATCGTCGTCAGGCCGGCCTTCTTCGAGGCGCGCCAGCGCCG
>JBAZUN010000343.1:0-6748 GCA_041661365.1 Candidatus Latescibacterota bacterium | reverse complement strand
GGATCGCCCGGTCGTCCGAGGCCGGTACGATTTCGACCACGTCGCCGCGGACGCGGAAGCACCCCCGCTGCAACTCGTAGTCGTTGCGCCGGTAGTAGGTGTCGATCAGGCCGCGCAGCATGTCGTCCCGCTCGAGCCGCTGGCCCACCCGTAACTCGGTCCGTTGCTCGCGGTACTGCCCGGGTGAGCCGATGCCGTAGATGCAGGAGACGGTGGCGACGATGAGCACGTCGCGCCGGTCGAGGAGGGAGCCCATGGCCTTGAGGCGGAGGCGGTCGATCTCCTCGTTCAGCTCCACCTCCTTCTCGATGTAGGTGTCGGTGCTCGGTTTGTACGCCTCGGGCTGGTAGTAGTCGTAGTAGGAGACGAAGTATTCGACCGCGTTGTTCGGGAAGTACCCCTTGAACTCGCCGTAGAGCTGGGCCGCCAGGGTCTTGTTGTGGGAGATCACCAGGGCCGGTCGCTGGAGCCGGGCAACGACGTTGGCCATGGTAAAGGTCTTGCCGCTGCCGGTGACCCCGAGCAGGGTCTGGAAACGCTGACCGGTCTGGATGCCGGCCACCAACTCCTCGATGGCCCGTGGCTGGTCGCCCCGGGGCTCGTATTCGGACGCCAGCTCGAACCCTGCCATCGGTCCTCGCGCCGGTGCGCTGCGGGTGTCGGCCGATGTCCGGCCGACCGCGACGCGTGCAAATCTACCCGCCCCCCACCTACCTGTCAACAGCGGTACAATCCTTGCCCGCAATTGACTCGTGCCAAACTGGCAGGACTGGCGCAGGAATGGCAGGCACAACCAGGTTAACACCCCCTGCCAGGCGCCTGGAATCGGCTCGGCGTAGGGCAGCCCGTCGATTGAAGCGGTGGCATAGCCATTGCTTTTCAAGACACACGATACCTCGAAATGCAACCGCGTTCAGAACAGCACGCGACAGCACGCACCGGAAAGGACCGTGCCATGAGCAACAAGGTCATCGGGATCGACCTGGGAACGACCAACTCCTGCGTGGCGGTGATGGAGGGAAAGGACGCGACGGTGATCGCCAATGCCGAGGGCGGTCGCACGACGCCGTCGGTGGTGGCCTTCACCAAGGAAGGGGAGCGGCTCGTCGGACAGACCGCCAAGCGGCAGGCCGTGACCAATCCGCGCAACACGGTGTTCTCGATCAAGCGATTCATGGGCCGGAGGTTCGACGAGGTCGGACGCGAGACCCAGGAGGTCCCCTACCAGGTGGCCAAGGGCCAGCGCGACCTGGCCGGGGTCCGGATCGGCGACCACGAGTACACCCCCCCAGAGATCTCGGCCATGGTGCTGCAGAAGATGAAGCAGACCGCCGAGGACTACCTCGGCGAACCGGTACAGAAGGCCGTGGTCACCGTGCCGGCCTACTTCAACGACGCCCAGCGCCAGGCGACCAAGGACGCGGGTACCATCGCCGGCCTGGAGGTGCTGCGGATCGTCAACGAGCCGACCGCGGCCGCCCTGGCCTACGGCCTGGACAAGTCGGGGCGCAACGAGAAGATCGCCGTGTACGACCTGGGCGGCGGCACCTTCGACATCTCCATCCTCGAGCTGGGCGACGGGGTCTTCGAGGTGAAGTCGACCAACGGCGACACCCACCTCGGCGGCGACGACTTTGACCAGGAGGTCATCGACTGGCTGGCCGGCGAGTTCCAGCAGCGCGAGGGGATCGACCTGCGCAAGGACCCGATGGCCCTGCAGCGGCTGCGTGAGGCGGCCGAGAAGGCCAAGTGCGAGCTGTCCTCGGCGACCACCACCGAGATCAACCTGCCGTTCATCACCGCGGACCAGACCGGCCCCAAGCACCTGCAGGTATCCCTGACCCGGGCCCAGTTCGAGCGCCTGGTCGACCACCTGATCGAGCGGACCAAGGGACCGTGCATTCAGGCCCTGAAGGACGCCGGCCTGCGGCCGCAGGAGGTGGAACAGGTGATCCTGGTGGGCGGCTCCACCCGCATCCCCAAGGTGCAGACCGTGGTCCGGGAGCTGTTCGGCCGTGAGCCGCACCGGGGCGTCAACCCGGACGAGGTGGTCGCCATGGGCGCGGCCATCCAGGGAGGGGTGCTCTCCGGCGCCGTGGACGACGTCCTCCTGCTCGACGTGACCCCGCTGTCGCTGGGGATCGAGACCCTGGGCGGGGTGATGACCCGGCTGATCGACCGCAACACCACCATCCCGACCCGCAAGAGCCAGGTCTTCTCCACCGCCGCGGACAACCAGCCCTCGGTCGAGGTGCACGTGCTCCAGGGGGAGCGGGAGTTCGCCGGGGACAACCGCACCCTCGGCCGGTTCCACCTCGACGGCATCCCCTCCGCTCCCCGGGGCATGCCCCAGATCGAGGTCACCTTCGACATCGACGCCAACGGCATCCTCAGCGTGGGGGCCAAGGACAAGGGAACCAGCAAGGAGCAGAAGATCCGGATCGAAGCCTCCTCGGGCCTGAGCAAGGACGAGGTCGAGCGGATGCAGCGGGACGCCGACGCCCACGCCGAGGAGGACAAGCGCCGGCGCGAGCAGATCGACCGGCGGAACGAGGCCGACCAGATCGTGTACCAGACCGAGCGCTCGCTGAAGGAGCACGGGGACAAGCTGCCGGCCGCCGACCGCCAGGCGCTCGAGACCGCGCTCGGCGAGGTGAAGTCGGCCCTGGAGAAGGAGGACGACGACACGCTGAAGTCCGCCCTGGAGCGACTCCAGCAGGCGTCGCACAAGCTGGCTCAGGCCATCTACCAGCAGCAGCAACAGCAGCAGCCCGGCGAGACCGCGGGCCAAGCGCCGCCGCGGCCGGAGAAGAAGGCAGACGGGGCGGTCGACGCCGACTACGAGGTCGTGAACTGAGTCACCGCGGCGAGGCGGGGCGCCGAGTCCCGCCTCGCCGTCTACCAGACCGAGCCCTCCCGCCGGTGGCCACGCCCCCCGTGGTCACCGGCGCGCCTTGACAGCCCCCTCTAACATTGATATAAACGAAGGCCTGTTTCCCCGGTGGGCGCCCTGCCCGGTCCCCGCCCGACCGCGGACGGATGTCACTCAACCGGGGCACACCATCAACCGGGCCTTTGCAGGTCCGTATGCCGTCTGACCCGACCCGCGGCCTCGCCGCGGGTACCGGCTCCCGCCGCTGCCACGCGCGTGGTGTCCCTTCCCGTCGCTGGACCGCCGTCAGTCTGCTGCTGGCGGTCGCCTTCCTGATTGTCCTGTCGCCGGGCTCGTCCGCGGCTCAGCACCCTTCCGAGCATCAGGTCAAGGCCGCCTTCCTCTTCAGTCTGGCCAGCTTCGTCGACTGGCCGGAGACCGAGCAGGCCGATACCCTGAGCATCGGCATCCTGGGCCAGGATCCCTTCGGGGAGGCCTTCGCGCCCTTCCTCGACAAGCAGATCAAGGACCGCCCCGTGCGGCTCCATCGCTCGACCAGGCTTCAGGAGCTCCCCCCCTGTCAGGTGCTCTACATCTGTCCTTCCGAGGCCAGATATCTCCCCCAGATCCTGGCCTATCTGGGAAACCGCAGCGTCCTGACCGTCGGCGAGACCGAGGGGTTAGCCGCCGCCGGCGTGATGATCAACTTCTACCTCGAGGAGAACAAGGTCCGCTTTGAGATCAACGTCGAGGCGGCCCACCGAGCCGATCTGAAGCTGAGCGCCAAGCTGCTCAAGCTTGCCCGCCTGGTGGAGGAGGATCGGCCGTGAGGGTTCCCTTCTTCCACGCCTTGTCGGTCCGGCGCAAGCTGACGGTGATCATCACCCTCGTCGCATCCATCGCCCTGTTGCTGGCCTGCGCCGCCGTGGTCTCCTGGGACTGGTATCTGTCGAAGAACTCCCTGGTCCGCCGTCTGGGCACCCTGGCCGAGATCATCGGCTCGAACAGCACCGCCGCGCTCTCCTTCGACAGCGCCCAGGACGCGATCGAGACCCTCTCGGCCCTGCGCATCGAGCCGCACATCACCAGCGCCTGCATCTACGCGGCCGACGGACGGCCGTTCGCCCGGTACCAGCGGGAGGATCGGGAGTTCGCGCCGCCCCCGATCCGGCCGGACGGACATCGCTTCGAAGGCGATCACCTGGTCTACTTCCACTCGATCGTGCTGGAGGGCGACCGGATCGGCACGGTGTACCTGCAGGCCGACCTGCAGGAGATCCGCTCGCGGCTGAAGAGCTACGCCGCGATCGTCCTGGGCTTTGTCCTGGCCTCGATGCTGGTGGCCTACCTCGTGGGGTCCCGCCTCCAGGAGGTCATCTCGTCGCCGATCGGGCGCCTGACCAACGCCATGCGGCAGGTGTCGCGGGAGAAGAACTACTCGATCCGCGTGGTCCGGGAGAGCGAGGACGAGCTGGGGGTGCTGATCGACGGCTTCAACGCCATGCTCACCCAGATCCAGGACCGGGACGCGGCCCTGCGGCAGGCCCGCGACGAGCTGGCTCGCCGGGCCCAGGAGCTGCAGCTCGAGCTGATCGAGCGGCGCCGCATCGAGGAGCAGATCCAGGCCTCGCTGCAGGAGAAGGAGGTACTCCTCAAGGAGATCCACCATCGGGTGAAGAACAACCTCCAGGTGATCTCCAGCCTGCTGGACCTGCAGGCGGGGCACACCCACGACCCGCGGGTGATCGAGATGTTCCGCGACAGCCAGAACCGGGTCAGCTCGATGGGGCTGATCCACGAGCGGCTCTACCAGGCCGACGACCTGGCCCGCGTGGACTTCAGCGAATACATCCGCGGACTGGTGAACAACCTGTTCTACTCCTACTCCGCCGACGCGGCGGCCATCGCTCTCGAGATCCACGTCGCCCAGGTCGTCCTGGACGTCGATCGCGGCATCCCCTGCGGCCTGATCATCAACGAGCTGGTCTCCAACTCCCTCAAATACGCCTTCCCGTCGGGCCGGCAGGGCTGCCTTCAGGTGCACATGAGACACCAGGGGGACTCCCTGGTGCTGGTGGTGGCTGACGACGGCGTCGGCATCCCCGAGGAGATCGACCTCGAGCACACGACCTCGCTCGGCCTGAGACTGGTGGGCACCCTGGTCCGACAGCTCAAGGGCTCGCTCACCATGAACCGGAAGGAAGGAACGCGGTTCACCATCGAGTTCCCGGTATAGCTCAACGGAGGCTGCGCCAGCCGCAGGTCACGCCCGGAGGAGTGCGAAGATGGCCCAGACCAGGATCATGGTGGTCGAGGACGAGGGGATCGTGGCGCTGGACATCCAGCGGAAGCTCGAGGAGCGGGGGTACGAGGTGCCGGCCGTGCTGAGCACCGGCGAGGAGGCCGTGAAGCAGGCCGAGGCCCTGCGCCCTGACCTAGTGTTGATGGACATCCACCTGGCCGGGGCCCTGGACGGGACCGAGGCGGCGGGGCAGATCCACGCCCGTCTGGGGATTCCGGTGATCTACCTGACCGCTTACTCCGACGACGACACCGTGCAGCGGGCCAAGATCTCGGAGCCGTTTGCCTATCTCCTGAAGCCGTTCGAGGAGCGCAAGCTCCTCACCGCGGTGGAGATCGCGCTCTACAAGCACCACATGGACCAGGAGAAGGCGCGGCTCGAGGCGCAACTGCACCAGTCGCGCAAGCTGGAGGCGATCGGCCGGCTGACCGCGGGGATCGCCTACAACTTCACCAACATGCTGCAAGGGATCCAGGGGAACCTCGACCTGGCCCTGGCCCAGGCCCCGGACACCCTCCGTCCCTACCTCGACGCCGCGGACTTCGACGCCCAGCGGGCCGCCCGGCTCATGCGGCAGTTCATGGTCTTCTACCAGCAGGAGCAGCTCGGGCGGGAGCCGCTACGGCTCGAACCCCTGGTCAACGAGGTGGTCACCACCTGCCGTCAGGTATTCGCGCGCAAGTACCCCGCGCCCCTCGAGCTGGTGCAGCGGACGACCGAAGGGCTGGCCGGGGTGAACGGCGACGCTGCCCTCTTGCGCCAGTGCCTGACGGCGCTGTGCACCCACGCCGGTATCATCCTGGCCAACGGTCCGGCCGAACCGGGCGCCACGGCCCGGATCGAGATCGTCCTGGAGATGGTCAAGCTGGCCGAGGACGCCCGCCGCGGTGCGCCCGGTCGCCGTCAGGACGATTACCTCGCGGTGCGGGTGACGGACAACGGCCCCAGCCTGGATCCCGAAGCCCGGGAGCACCTGTTCGAGCCCTTCCTGACGCCGCTTTCGGGAGACCTGGCGGACGGCATGGGCCTGGCCACGGCCTACGCCGTGGCCAGGGAGCACCAGGGTTGGATCGAGTGCGAGAGCCACGCCGGGGGCGGCACCACCTTCACCCTGTACCTGCCGGCGGCAACGTCCGACAGCGCTGCCAGCGGTGTAGCGCCGCAGACCGACGCGCCGGTACTGCTCCCCGGCGACGGGCCGGCGCGGGAAGGTGGCGTCCTGGGCGGAACCGAGCGGATCCTGGTCATCGCCGACGTCGACCGGTACCGCAAGGCCGTCACCGAAACCCTGGAACGGCACGGGTACGACGTGCTGGTAGGGCTGGACGTGGCCGACGGTCTGAACGTCTTTCGCTTCGAGAAGACGCGCATCGACCTGATCGTCGTCGACCTGTCGCGACCGGGGGCGGCCGGGCAGGAGGTGCTGGCCCAGCTGCGCGCCGAGGATCCCGACGCCCGGGTGCTGGTGCTGACCGGGTACACCGCGGTGAGTGCCCCGTGGCGCGGGGCCCTGGCCGTGCTCAACAAGCCGTACAAGGATCACCAGCTCCTGCAGACCGTGCGCGGACTGTTCG
>JBAZUN010000342.1:0-6765 GCA_041661365.1 Candidatus Latescibacterota bacterium | reverse complement strand
CCGGCACCTCGGCCGACGGGATCGACGCGGTCTTGGTCGAGTTGCGGGGGAGCGGGTCAGGGATCGGCTATGACGTCCTGGCCTTCGAGACCGTGCCGCTGCCGGCGGAGATGCGACCGCGGGTGTTGCGCCTGTGCGGGGCCGAGGCTCTGGTCGAGGAGTTGTGCGAGGTGAACTTCGTCCTGGGCGAACTCTTTGCCCGAGCGGCCCTGACCGTGATCGAGGCCGCGGGGATGACCACGGACCAGGTCGATCTGGTCGGCTCGCACGGTCAGACCGTGCGGCACCTGCCCTGGGGGAGTCCGCCCTCGACCCTGCAGATCGGCGAGCCCGCGATCATCGCGGCCAGAACCGGGATCGTCACCGTCGCCGACTTCCGACCCGCGGACATGGCCTGGCAGGGCCAGGGGGCACCCCTGGTGCCGCTGGTCGACCGGCTCCTCTTCAGCAGCGCGGAGATCGGCCGGGTGATCCTCAACATCGGCGGGATCGCCAACATCACCGTGCTGCCGGCCAGCGCGTCGGCCGAGGAGGTAGTCGCCTTTGACACCGGCCCGGGGAACATGCTGATCGACGGGGCCGTGGCCCGGTTCACCGACGGCGCCGAGCGGTACGACCGCGACGGCATAAGAGCCGCGCAAGGCCAGGTCGACGAAGATCTGCTGTCCTGGTTGCTATCCCACCCGTACCTCGACCGACGACCGCCGAAATCGACCGGCCGGGAGGAGTTCGGCCAGGAGTTCCTCGAGCGCGTCCTGGTCCGCTGGGCTGGGCGCGACGAGGATCTGATGGCGACCCTGACCGCCTTCACCGCGCGCACGGTCGCCGAGAGTATCACCGCCTTCGCCGACCGCGGGATCCACGAGGTCTGGATCGCCGGCGGCGGGGTGCACAACCGGCAGCTCATGACCCTGCTGCGCCAGGCCCTGCCCGGCATGGCGGTGGAATCCCTGGCCGGACTGGGGGTCGATCCCGACGCCCGGGAGGCCCTGACCTTTGCCGTGCTGGCCAACGAAACCCTGATGGATCGTCCCGGTAACCTGCCCTCGGCCACCGGCGCCCGGCGGCCGGCGGTGCTGGGGAAGATCGTCCTACCTTGAGGAGGAGCGCTTCATGATCGTCGACACCCACGTGCACGTCTGGGAGATCGATCCGCCGCGGTACCCGATCGGTCCCACCGCCCCGAACTGGACCGCCATGCCCGACGAGCCCGGGACCAGCGACGAGCTGCTGGCCGAGATGGACGCCTGCGGGGTCGACTGGACGGTGCTGGTGCAGACGAGCTGGTCGACCTGGGACAACGGGTATATCGCCGACTCGGTGGCCCGCTTCCCCCGCCGCTTCATCGGTCACGGACTCGTCGATCCCTTGGCGGCCGACAACGCGGCCACGGCCCGGTACTGGATGCGCGAGCGGGGCCTGGCCGGGTTCCGCTTTCACCCGCTGTATTATCCCGACCAGCAGGTGCTGCTGCGGCCGGAGAACGGGCCGCTGTGGGAGGAGCTGGAGTCGCTCGGAGCCGTGGTGCAGTTCCACATGCGCGCCGCGGACGCGGGCCAGGTGGCGGCCGTGGCCCGAGCCCACCGGCGGCTGCGGTGCATCGTCGATCACCTGGGGTACCCCGACCTCGACGCCGGGATCGGGCCGTTCCAGCCGATCCTCGACCTGGGCCGCGAGGAGAACCTCTTCCTCAAGCTCTCGGACGTGGCCGGCCGGTCGCGCCAGGGGTATCCCTATGCCGACGTCCACCCCTTCCTGCAGGCCCTCCTGTCCGTCTTCGGATCGAGCAGGACCGTGTGGGGCACCGGGTACCCCGGTCACCACCGCGCCAAGCATAACTGGCCTTCCCTCGACCAGGAGCTGCGTCTGGTTCGCGAGGGATTGCCGTTCCTCACCGCACGTGACCGCGACCGTATCCTGGGCGGCACGGCCGCGGCGATCTGGAACCTGAGCTGAATCGCTCGGGCGTGCTCCCTGTCGCGATTCGCGTTTTCTGAGCCAGACGTATCCGAGGAGGGAATCGATGTCGAGCCACCAGTTCGAGCTGCTGCGCCAGGCCGAGATCCCCGAGGTGGGAGCCCTGGCCCGGCTCTATCGCCACCGTACCGGGGCCCGTCTCCTTTCCCTGTCCGGCGACGACGAGAACAAGGTCTTCGGCATCACCTTCCGGACCCCGCCCGTCGACTCGACCGGGGTGGCCCACATCCTCGAGCACGCGGTCCTGTGCGGCTCACGCCGGTACCCGGTGAAGGAGCCGTTCGTCGAGCTGGTCAAGGGCTCCCTCAACACCTTCCTCAACGCCTTCACCTTTCCGGACAAGACCTGCTACCCGGTGGCCAGCCAGAACCTCCAGGACTTCTACAACCTGATCGAGGTCTACCTCGACGCGGTCTTCTACCCGCGGCTGACCCCCGAGACCTTCCAGCAGGAGGGGTGGCACTTCGGCCTCGATCGGATCGAGGAGCCCCTGGTCTTCAAGGGGGTGGTGCTCAACGAGATGAAGGGGGCCTACTCCGACCCCGAGTCGCTGATGGCGGATTGCGCCCAGCGGTCCCTCTTTCCCGACGTCAGCTACGGGGTCGACTCGGGGGGCGATCCGCTCCGGATCCCGGACCTGACCCACGAGGCGCTTTGCGCCTTCCACCGCCGCCACTACCAGCCGGCCAACGCCTGGATCTTCTTCTCCGGCGACGACGACCCGGAGCGGCGACTCCTCCTGCTAGAGGAATACCTGGCCGCCTTCCCCGCCGAGCCGGTCGATTCGGCCGTGGGCCGCCAGCCCCGCTTCGACGCGCCCCGGTACCTGTCCCGTACCTATCCGGTGGCGACTGGAGACGAGTCGGGCGGCGGGGCCATGGTCACGGTGAACTGGCTGTTGGGCGAGGCCGACCCCGAGGCTCGGCTGGGCCTGGCCGTCCTCGTCCAGGCCCTGATCGACTCCGGGCTCGGCGAGGATCTGGTCGGCGGCGGCCTGGAGAGCGAGCTGGCCGAGGTCAGCTTCGGTACCGGCCTGCGGGGGGTGAAGGTGGAGGACGCGGGCCGGATCGAGCCCCTGGTGCTCGAGACCCTCGAGCGCCTGGCTCGCGAGGGGATCGAGGCGGCCGAGGTGGCCGCGGCGATCAACTCCCTCGAGTTCCGCCTGCGCGAGAACAACTCCGGGTCGTATCCCCGGGGACTGGTGATGATGCTGCGGGCTCTGACCGTCTGGCTGCACGAGGGCGATCCGCTGGCGGCTTTAGCCTTCGAGGCGCCGCTGGCCCGGATCAAGGAGCGGCTGCGCCAGCCCCGGTACCTGGAGGGGCTCCTGCGCGGGCTGTTCCTCGACAACCCGCACCGGACCACCGTGACCCTGCTCCCTGACCCCGGGATGGGGGAGCAGCAGGAGGGAGAGGAGTCCGAGCGGCTGGCGCGCCAGAAGGCCGGGATGGCGGCCAAGGAGTTGAAGACATTGGTGGCGACCAATGCCCGGCTCCGCGAGCTGCAGGCGGCTCCGGATTCTCCGGTGGCTCTGGTCGCCTTGCCGCGGCTGGGTCGGGCTGACCTGAGCCCGCGGATCAAGACCATCCCCCGCGAGGAGACGGTACTGACCGGGACCCGGGTCCTGCTGCACGACCAGCCGACGCGGGGGATCGCCTACCTCGACCTGGCCTTTGATCTGCATGCCCTGCCCGGGGAGCTGCTGTCGTTCGTGCCGCTGTTCGGCCGGGCCCTGTTCGAGATGGGCACGGCCCGACGTGACTACGTGCAGCTCGCGCAACTGATCGGGGCTAACACCGGCGGCCTGTGGGCCCAGAGCCTGGCCACGGCCCGGCGCGAGCCGGGGCCGGCCGCGACCTGGCTGATGGTGCGCGGCAAGGCCATGCTGCCCCAGGCCGGGGAGGTCTGCGCCATCCTCGGCGAGGTCCTTCGCGAGGGGAACCTCGACGATTGCGAGCGGTTCCTCAAGATCGTGCTCGAGGAGAAGGCCGGTGAGGAGGCGGCCCTGGTGCCGGCCGGTCATCGGCTGGTCGCCACCCGCCTGCGGGCCTGCTTCGACGAGGCCGGCCAGGTGGCCGAGCGCCTGCGCGGGGCGACCTACCTGTTCTTCCTGCGCGAGTTGGCCGAGCAGGTGCGCCGCTCCTGGCCCGAGGTGCTCGACCGGCTCGAGCGGGTCCGCAGCCTGCTGCTGAACCGGTCGGCCATGGTGGCCAACCTGACCGTGGACGCCGCGGCGCGGCCCCAGGTGCTGCCGCACCTGACCGGTCTCCTCGAACTCCTGCCGGCCGCTGATCCGGTCAGCGCCGTCTGGACCCCGGTCGGTGCTGCCGGCGACGAGGGGCTGGTCATCCCGGCCCAGGTCAACTACATGGGCAAGGCGGCCAATCTCTACCAGCACGGCTACTCCCTCGACGGATCGGCAGCGGTCGTCACCCGGCATCTGGCCAATACCTGGCTATGGGATCGCATCCGGGTCCAAGGCGGCGCGTACGGCGCCTTCTGCTCCTTTGACCTGAACTCCGGGGTCCTGGTCCATCTCTCCTACCGCGATCCCAACCTGCTGGAGACCCTCGAAGCCTTTGACCGGAGCGGCGCCTTCCTCGGCAGCCTCGAACTGGACGAGGGCGAGTTGACCAAGGCGGTCATCGGCGCCATCGGCGACCTCGACGCGTACCAGTTGCCCGACGCCAAGGGGTTCACCTCGATGATACGCTGGCTGACCGGCACCACCGACGCCTTCAGACAGGAGTTCCGCGATCAGGTACTGGACACCCGACTGGCCGATTTTCGGGCCATGGGCGAGGTGCTGCAGCGGGCCGCGGAACACGGTCGAGTGGCCGTGCTCGGATCGGCCGAGGCCGTGGCCGCGGCCAACGCCAGCCAGCGGGTCAGGTTGACGCCTGTACCGGTGATGTGATGAGAGGAGGCAGACGATGAGCGCCGAATCGAGCGTACCCGTCCTGTCCGCGTCCCCCCGGATCTTCGTCGACCTCAACGAGGTGGATCGCCGTGAGAACGTGCAGCGGACCTTTCACCAGGCGGTGAAACAGTCCGCGGGGCCGGTGCTCAAGCAGGAAGCAGCCTGGGAGCGGCACCCGGGGATGACCGCCTCGGTGATCTACGACGCTGAGGAGAAGGTCTTCAAGGCCTGGTACATGGCCGGCTTCTACGCTCCCGGACAGCAGCACGTCCATTGCCTGGCCCTGTCGGCCGACGGGATCCACTGGGAGCGGCCGGAGCTGGGGCTCCACGAGGCCCTGGGGAACCGCCGGAACAACATCGTGATCCCGGCCTCGTATCACGACGGGATGGACCACTTCGAGAGCGTGCTCAAGGATCCTCTCGACCCTGACCCGGCGCGGCGGTACAAGGCCCTGGGCTGGTCGAGCTTCGACTGGGACGGTCCACTGGCCGGGATCTACACCGCGGTCTCGCCGGACGGGATGGAATGGACCCATCTCCCCGAGCCGGCCTTCCGCTTCCATCCCCGTCCCGGCACGGCCGATCTCGGCCCGGTGGGGGACGCCCAATCCCTGATGATCGATCCCCGGCGCCAGCGGTACGCCGCCTTCCTGCGCGGCTCGCCCGAGCGGCTGGTCAGTTGGAGCGAGGACTTCATCACCTGGACCCCGCCGCGTCCCTTCCTCAGCCCCCTACACGAGGAGGAGTCGCTCTACAACAACACCGGGTTCGTCTACGGGGAGCAGTACCTCGGGGTATTGACCCACTTCGACAAGGGACCGCTGACCCAGACCCAGACCCTGCGTCTGCTGACCAGCCGGGACGGCGAGCGCTGGTCGCGGATCCCCGGCGAGCCGCTGGTCCCTTTAGGCGAGGTTGGGGAGTGGGACCGGTTCCAGCTCTTGCTCACCGGGGCGCCGCCGATCCGGGTCAACGACCGGTTGTTCATCTACTATCGTGGCACGGCCCGCCGCCACAACAAGGTGCCCCGGGAGTACGATCCCCGCATCGCCGCGGATCAAGACCCGCGCACCATGGCGATCGGACTGGCGACCCTGAGGGCGGACGGCTTTGCCTCGGTCAGCGCCAGTTACGACGGCGGCCGCCTGGTCACGACCCTGCTGCGGCCGGGAGGCGACGAGCTGGTGCTCAACCTCAAATCGGATTTCGGCGAGACCCGGGTCGGCTGCCTGGACGAGGAGTACCGACCCCTGCCGGGGTTCAGCGCGGAGGACTGCCTGCCGCTGCAGGTCGATGCAGTGGCCGCCCCGGTCCGCTGGCGCGAGCGGGCTGGTCTGGCCGAGCTGCGGGATCGCCCGATCAGGCTGGCTTTTTACCTGCGGAACGGGCGGTTGTATTCGTACTGGTGCGCCTGACCGCTGTTGAGGTCAGTGATTATAACCCGGCGTCCCCTCGGTCAGACGCATAGTTTCCGCTACTTCACAAAACTGCTCCACGTACTACACCGAGGAGGGCGGAGAGAACGAAGTGCTCGCCGGTGTCGCCAACCCCCCGCAGTAAGTCGGCCACAAACCACTACCCGTCCCCGCGTGGCCGGGCTGTAGCGCGCAACACAATCCTGTTAACAAGCCGATCCGCGGGCCTTCAGGCGTGCCGTGCAAAACTCAGGGCAAGGTAAGGCAAAAATGGAATTGCCTTACTATTGTCCGTTTGGTATACTTCAGTAATCTTGGAGGTGTAGCATGTCTACCGTTACTGTGACAGGCAAGGGTCAGATCGCCATCCCGGCCGCCATCCGCAGGCGTCTGGGGATAGAAAAAGGCACGCGGCTCCACATCCAGGAGGTAGGGGAGGAGATCGTCATCA
>JBAZUN010000341.1:0-6801 GCA_041661365.1 Candidatus Latescibacterota bacterium | reverse complement strand
GCAGGCTCCAGTCCCGGTAGAGCCCGGCCGCGGCATACCAATCGCCGACGAACGACCCCAGCACGACCTCGTATTCGAGCAGCCGCTCACCGCGCCGCGGCCAGTCCCCCACGTGGGCCACCCCCAGCCGAACCCCGGGCTCGCGGTGGACCGGACGCAGCCGCTTGATCCGACCGGCGGTATCCTCGCACCCCAGGAACAGCCCGGCCCGGTCGTTGTAGTAGGCCAGAAACTGGGCGAAGACCAAACCCGGATAGTGGGTCTGGTCCCCGTTCTCGGGGATCATCTGCCAGACCTCGGGGCTGTCCGGGGCCAGGTCCTGCGGCTTGGGCGCTTGGTAGAGCAGTCCGGCGTTGAACGGCCACAGGACCGCCTCGGTCCCCGGGGTCCCGGCCAGGCGGTACGGGCAGACGACCAGGGGGACCTGAACGTCGACGATCCGCAGCCCGCAACCGTTGCGTATCCGGCAGGTCCAGCGGCTCAGGCGGTCGCCCGGCCGGGCCGCGACCCGCACCTCGGCGTCCAGGTCCATCCCGGCCAGGCCCCGGAATCGCAGGATCACCGCGACGCCGTCGGCCGATTCGTTGCGTTCAACGTGGATGGCCGCGGCCTGCGTCGAGTCGAGGGTGCGGAAGCGACGCTCCTCGTCGAGGTACTGCAGCACCAGGGCCGGGGTCTCCTCGCCGGCAAGGATGAACTCCTGGTCCGGCGCACTCCGGCTGACCAGGGAAACCAGGGTGCCGGTGCGCGCGCTGAACCGCAGTTCGTCCTGCGCGGTCTCCAGGAGGACCGTGCTCTCCGGGGTCATAGCACCTTCTCCTTCAGCTCCAGGTAGTACAGGAAGTTCGCGTACGGGATGTCCGGCGGGAAGGTGTGGTCGAGGTGGGGGATGAACCCGCCGCTTTCCAGCATGGCCGGGATCTTGGCGTTGACCTCGCGCTCGATCTCACGCCGGCCCGCGGTCAGGGCCCGCTTGTCGATGCCGCCGGCAAAGGCCAGGGCCGTGCCGTACTCGCGCCGCAGCGCCAGCGGCTCCATGTCCGAGGCCTGCTCCAGGGGCCAGTGACAGGTGACCCCGGCCTCGATGAGCAACGGAATGAGGGTGCGGGTATCCCCGTCCGAGTCCAGCCAGATGCCGTCGATCCCGCTGCGCCGAAACTCGTCGACGATCCGCCGGTACCCCGGCAGCAGGAACCGCCGGAAGAGGGCGGGGGAGACCAGCGGTCCCCCCTTGCCGGCGAAGTCCTCGAAGAAGTTGAAGTAGTCGAAGCGGATCTCCCGGCGGGCCCGCTCGGTCAGCCGCAAGGTGAAGTCGACGATGAACTCGACCATCTCGTCGACCAGGATCGGGTCGTCGAAGAAGAGGTAGGAGATCTCCTCGGTGCCGACCCAGCTCCGCAGTTGGGCGTAGAGCCCGATGGTGCCGTTGGTCAGCAGACAGAGCGGATAGTCGCGTCCCTGCCAGCAGCGGACCATCTCGTCCCACCACAGGGGATACCGGATCAAGGCCGACGGGTCGTATCGCTTCCGCATCTCGGCGAAGCCGGCCCGGTCAATCACCGGGTGGGAGAGGTACTGGTCCATGGACGGCCGGGTGCCGAGGACCGTGCCCTCCTTCAGCGCCTTGGTCACCACCCCGTCGGCATGGCGGGCCGTGATGTACCGCTCGTCCTCGGCCAGCACCTCGGGCACGAAGCCGGGGATCATCCCGGTGTGCAGCGGGGCAAAGGCCCGGCGGTCGAGGCGATAGAACGGCTCCCCCTCGAACCAGTTCATATAGACCGAGTTCCGGGGCATGCCCTCGCCGTACCACCGCTCCACGGTCTGCCCCCACAGGCCCAGCTCGTAGTTGGGCACCCGGTCCACGCTCTCGAACCGCATGACGCGGTTGAAACGCTCCCTGCCGTCCATCCCCTTCCCTCGCTCCGTTCCGCCCTGTTCAGGAGGGCGCGTAGGTGTAATACCCGTCGGGCATCGGCCGGGCGTCCTCCTCCCACCAGCGGTCCACGACCCAGGTCTCGAGCCGGATCTCGACCGCGGCCGGCAGCCAGGCGTGCACGGCCAGGGACAAGGGGGCGCCGGACTGATCCTGGCCCAGCCGTGCCTTGTACACCACCCAGGAGCAGCCGGCCTTCTGGGTGTTGCCGTACTGCCGGCCGTCGGGGACCGGCACCAGTTGCACCCCCTGGTCGCCGACCCTGGCCACCACCTGGACGATCTCGACCACCGTGGGGGAATACCGCCACTCGGCGTCGTCCTGGCGCAGCCGCACCACCACGGCCAGGATCGGGCGGGCCGGCAGCGGCTCGGGCAGATGGCCCTCCAGGCCAAGGGTCTTGCAGACGTCGCCCCGGGCCGCGAACCGCTCGGCCTCGGCAAAACGCACCTCCAGCCGCGGGGAAACCTCAGTGTCGCGTCCGAGAAATTCCTTGGCATTCGCGGGTCGATCCATCCCGGCCAGCGTCGTTGTGCTCGCTTCCTGTATCTTCCCCTCGATACAGGGCGTTCGCGCGCCTAGCTGGCCGGGCGCCTCGCCCCGCTCGGTGACACAACGTATTTCTCGGACGCGACACTCGGCCGGCCGCAGGACCAGCTCGCGGCCGAGGGATTCGGCCTGCTTCGAGTCGATCGATCTTTCCGGAAGACGGGTGCCGGACCGGCTCGATCCGCTCACCTCGAGCAACAGCACCTCGAACGGCCGCAGCCACACCTCCACCACCTCGCCCCAGGCATGGCCCTGGTCGCCTGGAGTCTGCAGCCGCTCGCGCGTGGGGAAGTGGGACAGCAGGTGGAAGCGCGCCCCGGCCCGCGCGGCCAACCCCAGCGATCCGTCGAGCCGCAGCTCGATCCGCCGCGAGGCGAAGTGAGGGTTGTTGAGGAAGACCAGGGCCCGACTGCCGCGGCCGTAGGCGTATCCGTACGGCTCGCTCTGCCACGGATCGCCTGCCAGCGTCCGCCGGTGGAGGAACAGGGACTCGTGGCGTCGGGCCAACTGCTGGAGCCGGGCCAGCCAGTCCACGTCGGCGTCGGACAGGTGGTAGAGGTTCCCCCAAAGGTTGGGGAAGAGCAGGTTCCCGCGGCCCAGGTCCATCACCAGGGCCTCCTTCCAACGCTCCTTCCCCATGAAGTTCCCCCACCGGGTATCCGACAGCCAGACCCCGAGGCTGTCCTTGACCAGGGGCGGGATGGTGCGGGCGTACTGGGCGTTCTGGTCCTGGGCCAGGTTCACCGAATCCCGATAGTGCAAGGCGGGGACCGCGCTGGTCCCTGAGCCCTCCATGTGCAGCCCCGACTCGAAGATCGAATCCCCGTGCAAAGCCCAGAACGGCGACCGCAGCCCCCAGTACCACATGACGAACAGGTCAGGGGCCGCCTCCCGCAGCCGGGCCGCCAGGCGGATCAGCCTCTCGTGCATGGCCTCGACCGAGTACCGGCCCGGCAGGTGTCCGTGGGTAGGGTCGTCGCAGTAGTAGCTGCCGCCGTCGAACTTGACGAAGCGCACCCCGTTCTCGGTGACGTGGTGGAGCACGGCCCGCTCGAGCAACTGGTAGTACGGCTCCCAGCCCAGGCAGAAGGTGATCCCGCCCAGGGTCTCGGGATACCCTTCGCGGTAGGGGAGGCCCGGCGGGCGCTGGTCCGGATAGGCCGGGGGGTAGTCCCAGCAGGACTGGGTCCCCCACGAGGTGGCGAACCAGAGCCCGAACCGCATCCCCAGTCCCTGCACCCGCTCGATGACCCGGCGCGGTCCGTCGGGGTAGCAGTTGGGCTTGAACCGCGTCAGGTCCGATCCAGGATGGACCCAGCCGGTATCCAGGGTGAAGTAGTCGAAACGCAGACCGCGGTGCTGCCAGCGCTCCAGGAGGTCGAGAACCTCGAGGGTCTGTTCGTCGTCCAGGGTCGGGCAGGCCCCCCATTGGTTGTTGATCCCGAACGGGGTGTAGACCGAAAGGAACCGCTTGGGCCGTCGGCTGCGCTCCTGGATGTAGTCGAGGAAGTGGTCGCGGACCCGGCCGGCGGGGCTGACGCTGACCAGCGCCACCTGGCTCTGGCATCGGCCTCCCGGAGCGAGGACCAGGCCCGGGCAGTGTCCCAGGCGCACGCGGCGACCCTCGGCCTGGTTCAGGCCAGAGGGGTGCTCGATGGCCGCGAACGCCTCGTCCCCGATCCAGACCGGCTGACCCTGGCCGCCCCCGTCGCAGTCGTGTTCAAGTCCTTCCAGACACAGGTCGTCCAGCTCCCAATCGAGGAGGAGCCGGGTCGCGGGCCCCTGATTCTCGGCCTCGGCCCACTTGCGGCGGGTGGGACCGTCGAGTTTATAGTGCAGCCGCACCGCGAGGCGCGCGGTCTCGGACGCCAGCTCGACCACCGCGTGGCCCGGGGAGGGACACTCGACGCGCACCACCCGCAGGTCAACGACGCGGACGGTCGGCTCGACCAGACCGGTCGAGGAGGCCGAGAAGACCAGGGCCAGCTCCTGACCGGCCGTGCATCGGTGGTACCGACCCGAACACCGGTTAAGGAACCCTACCGAGCGCGGCACCCCGTCCGCGCAGTCCAGCTCCCAGGTCAGGCACTCGTTCTCCAGACAGAAGCGCTGGTCGGTCACGGTCAGGCTCCCTTGCCGCGAGATCCAGCGCCGTGCGTCGCTCCATCCACCGGTCTTTCGGTACGAGGGAAGATCCACGCGGCTGACCAATGCGACGTCGAGTACATGGCAGAGCGCTACCCCTCCTTCACGGCCTCAACGAGAAGGCGCAGATTCTCATATGGCGCGTCGAGCGGCACGGCGCACTCGGGACCGATCACCTCGATCTTGTGGGCCTTCTTCTCGGCCACGTCGAGACGGATCTCGGCCTCACCGCCGTTGCGCAGCACCGCGATGTTGGCCGTGCCTCCCATCAGGGCCAGACCATCGCCGGCCAGCGAGCGGGCCTGGGCCGTGGGGACCTTCGAGTCGAAGTGGAAGCAGGCCACGCCGGTCTCCCGAATGTAGGGGATGCGGTCGGCCGTGTCCCCGCAGATGTGCATGATCAGGGGACAGGGGAGCCGCTCGACCAGCTCGCCATGGATCTCCTGGAGGAAATCGCGGTACGCCAGGGGCGAGCAGAGGTCGCGGGTCGCGTGGTCGGCCAGGCAGAGGGCGTCGGCCCCGGCCTCGAGCTGGGCCAGACCGAACTGCACCGTGACCTCCTTGAGCGCGGCCATGGCCCGCCGGACCGCGTCCGGCTCCAGCAGGGTGGCGACCAGGAACTCCTCCACCCCGTAGAGGTGGTATCCCAGGGTCCACGGACCGAAGACCTTGCCGACCACGGCCACCTCGTCGCCGAACCGCCGGCGCAGCAGGCCGATCGCCTCGAGGGGCACGCGACAGGGAGATCGCTGCAACAGGTCGGCCGGCAGGCGCACCTCCTCACCCAGTCTCCAGGGTGGCCGGCCGCAGTCGGGCATCCGCTCCGGCCCGCCCCAGTCGACGGCGCAGCCCAGGGCCGCCGACTCGTGCCAGACGCTGAAGAGGGGCATGACGTTGTCGAAGCCGAGGACCTCGTGACCGGCGGCGGCCAGGGCCGCCATCTTCCCGGCCTGGAGATGCGCCTCGGGAAAGCCGGCCCCGGCCAGGGGCATCAGGTCTCGGGTGACGACCGAGGTGGCGCTCCCGACCCCGGGCCGCGGCGTCGGCTGCCGCTGGAGGGCGGCCAGGAAGATCTCGCGGGGCGTCATCGATCGATCCCTAGTCAGGCCACCAGCGCGCCGGACTCCAGCCCCTCGATCAGTCGTTCTATCAAGGCCAGGGCCTCGGGGGGGAACCGCCACTGGCGCACCTGCTCCTGGTCCAGCAGCCCCCGCAACTGCGGAACCACGAGCAGCTCGGCCGCGTCCTCGCTGGTGAAGGACCGGCTGACGTAGGTCTCCTCGTCGAAGTTGTCGAAGAAGCTCCTCAGCCCCCGGGCCGGATCGCCGCCGACGAGGGCGAAATCCTGGCCGTAGATGTGCAGGCTGGTGCTGTAGTCCGCATAGCTGCCGGGCCGCACCGGCCGGCCGGCCTTTTCCTGGACCTGGCCGGCCAGGAGCCGCTGGAGGAAGGTCAGGCCGAGGACGTTGTCGGGCCACGCCTTGTACAGGTCCCGCGACCGCCACGTGGTGTTCAGGTTGAGCACCAGGTTCCCCTGCTCGTCCTCCGGGCAGCGGAGCTGCACCTCGCGGAGGCAGGGTACGTCTTCCTTGAGGAACGGGTCGAGGTTGGGCACCGCGGTGCTGGCCACGGCGCGGCGGGACCAGGGGGTAAGGGCGATCCGCTCCACGGCCAGGGCGATCTGGTCCACCGGGTCGCCGGCTACGTCCGGATGGGCGAAGAGCCGCTGGTGATAGGTATACGGCCACTCGGTGGCGCTCAGCGGCCCGCCGATCCCCCGCAACAGCTCGGCCATCGGCACCACCATGTGGTCCTTGGCCCCCATGATCTCGGCGATGTAGGTGCCGATCTCGCAGAAGGAGGTGGGCGGGTACCTCGGCTGGGCAAAGGGGTCGGTCACCTCGATCAGCACCCGGCCGTCCCGGCTCGGGGGATCGAGGTACCGGCCCTGCTCGTCCCGGCGGTCGTATTCGGTCCGGATCTCCAGGCCGTGCTCCCAGACCGCCTTCATCGCCCGGAAATGGGCTCGCGGCAGGGAGTCCGCCTGCACGTGCAGGGTGGGGAGCCGCCCTTCGCGGGTCGCGCGATTCGCCATGACCGACACCTTTCAGATGCCGTGGACGCGGGGTCGGGGCAACCAGGACCGCCGACCTGGACCGACTCAAGATACG
>JBAZUN010000340.1:0-6803 GCA_041661365.1 Candidatus Latescibacterota bacterium | reverse complement strand
CATGGCCAGCAGCGGGGTGAGCCCGACGCTGTCGCCGAAGTCGTAGAGGTACGGCCCCTTGGTCAGGGTCGGGCAGGAGGCCGGCTCACAGGCCACGATCCGCATGTCGTCCTTCTCCCCGGCCAGCTTGTGGCGCAGGAAGGGGAAGGCCATCCCGGCGAAGTTGGAGCCGCCGCCGAAGCAGCCCAGGACCACGTCGGGCAGGGCTTCGCCGGCCTTCTGCAACTGCTTCTCGGCCTCCAGGCCGATCACCGTCTGGTGCAGCAGCACGTGGTTGAGGACCGATCCCAGGGAGTAGTGGGTGTCGTCCCGCTTGGCCGCGTCCTCGACCGCCTCGGAGATGGCGATCCCCAGCGAGCCCGGGCAGTCGGGATCGGCGGCCAGGATCTGGCGGCCGGCCTCGGTCCGGTCGCTGGGACTGGGGATGCAGGTGGCGCCGTAGGTCTGCATCACCGCCTTGCGGTACGGCTTCTGGGTGAAGCTGATGCGGACCATGTAGACCATGCACTCGATGTCGAAGAGCTGGCAGGCGAAGGCCAGGGCCGTGCCCCACTGGCCGGCCCCGGTCTCGGTGGTGATCCGCTTGATCCCCTCGGCCTTGTTGTAGTAAGCCTGCGCCACCGCGGTGTTCGGCTTGTGGCTCCCGGCCGGGCTGACCCCCTCCCACTTGTAGTAGATGTGGGCCGGGGTATCGAGGGCCTTCTCCAGCCCCCGGGCCCGGTAGAGCGGCGACGGCCGCCACATGGTGTAGATGTCGCGAACCTCGTCGGGGATCTCGATCCAGCGCTCGGTCGACACCTCCTGCAGGATGAGTCCCATCGGGAAGAGCGGGGCCAGAGCCTCGGGGCCGATCGGCTGCTTGGTCCCCGGATGCAGGGGCGGCGGCAGCGGGACCGGAAGGTCGGCCTGGATGTTGTACCAACACTTGGGGATCTCGCGGTCTTCGAGGACGATCTTCCTGGGGTGCATAGCTCGCCTTCCTATAGGGTTACCTTGACCCGCGCCCGGCGGGTCACCGACTTCTCCAGGGCCTCGAGCACCGCCACGGGCCCGAGCATGGTCTCCGGGGTCTCGGGGGTCTTGCCGGTCTTGAACATCCGGCAGAACTCCCTGATCCCGGTCAGGTACGGACTCTCGTCGAAGGTGATCGTCTGGTCGAGCCGGCCCTGGTCGCCGATGACGCTGAGGTGGAACGCGGCCGACCCCTCGCCGATGAGGTTCATCGTGGCGATGGTGCCGTCGGCGAAGACCAGGTTGCCGACGTGGTTCCGGCCGGTCCCGCGCACGACCTGCACGTACTGGGCCGGCCGGCCCAGCAGGCGCAGGATCATGTCGACCTGGTGAATCCCGTAGAAGAAGATCCCGCCCCACTTGGAGCGGATGTCACAGGCGCCGCTGCTGACCACGGCGCGGACGTGGCCGAGCTTCCGCACCTGCCGCTGCAGCTCGCGGAAGGAGGCCTGATTGGGGACGATGGAGAAGGAGCAGACTGGCACCTTGAGCTGAGCGGCCCGGGCCAGGAAGCGGGCCCCCTCGCTGCGGCGGTAGCAGAACGGCTTGTCGATGAAGAGCGGGATCTTCGCCTCCAGCAGCGGCCACGCCGCCGGCAGGTGCAGCTTGCCGTGGCGGTGGTCGACCACCGCGGCGTCGACCTGGCCGACCAGCTCGGCCGGGGACGACACGATCTGCGGGATCTGTCCGGCCTCGGCCGCCTTGCGGGCGAAGTCGCGGGTCTCCCCCCACACGTGCGTGACCCGGAACCCGGGGACCCGCTTGTCGGCGTTGAGCACCTTGGCGATGGCCACGGTGTGGCTGTTCTCCGCCCCGACGATGCCGATGTTGATCATGGTCCGCCCCTCACTTTCCGGTGAACGGCCAGAGCCTGAGCGCCGTGCCGCCCAGCACCCACTCGAGGTCCTCACGGGCGATGAACCTCATCTCCTCGCGCACCACCTGCAGGGTCTGCGGATAGGTGGCCCGCGCCAGACAGACCGGCCAGTCGGTCCCCCACATGATCCGCCGGGGGCCGAAGGCCTGGTAGACCTCCTCGACCAGGCCGTGGGTGTCGGCCCAGGGGAACTCCTGGCGGGAGATGGACCAGGTGTGGCTGATCTTGACGTAGACCCGCGGATACCGCGCCATCCCGGCCAGCAGTTGCCGGCCGGCCGCGTCCTCGGGATGGACGTCGGCCATGTGGTCGATGACCAGGTCCAGGTCAGGGTGCCGCTCGATCAGGCCTGCCAGCTCGGCAAGCCGCTTCGGCCCGGTGAGGATGACCATCGGCACCCGCAACTGCTGGGCCCGGGCGAACAGCGGCGGCATCAACGGCCCGGCGAACCAGTCGCCGACCCCTTCGCCCGAGGGACTGAGGCGGACCCCGTGGAGCCCCTGCTCCTCGGTCCAGTAGCTCAACCGGTCGGGAGACGCCGGGTCCTCGGGGTTCACCCGGCCCACGGCCATGAACCGGTCGGGGTACTGGCGGAGCACGTGGGCGACGTAGGAGTTGTCCCAGCGGTAGTGGATCACCTGCACCAGCACGGTCTTCTCCACCCCGGCCGCGTCCATCAGGGGGATCAGCATCTCCGGGGTGCGATCCTCGGCCGGCGGGGTGCGGTTCTCGGCCGGCCAGGGGAAGGCGGGATCGTTCTTCCAGACGTGGACGTGGGGGTCGATCAGGCGCACGCCGCATCCTCTCGGTGAAGGGGTGGGGCTCAAGCGGCAAGAAGGATAGCGCCGCCCCGGAGCACTGTCAAGGAAAACGCGCGGGGAACGAAGAGCTCGGCCTCAGGCTGAATCCCGCGCGCTGGCAACGACCGCCTCGGTTGCCGCGCCTCCGGTGCATCCGTTTATTCGGGAGCCGTGGGTCGTGGCTTCGGGAACCATAGTCTTGGCTTCGGAAGGAGGGAGGGGATGGCCCGATCCTGCCGCTTCGCTTTGCGCACCCTGGGCGGGGCCTGCGCCGGTCAGCAGTGGCTGTGCGACGGCGACGAACCGGTGGCCCGCCTCTGGCATGAGGTAGTCGAGCAGCCGGAGCAGAACCTGCGGTACTTCAACCGGGTGCCCAGGCCGGTGGAGCTGCGCGAGCTACGCCTGACGCCGGGCGGCCGGCCGCTCTTCGCCGGGGTCCAGCTCTACTGGAAGCTGGGACCGGTGATCACCACCGAGCTGGTCTCGGTCGAGGCTCGCGGCGAGGGAGAGGAGGCCCTCACCCTGGAGGTGGTCACGCGGGATCCGGGCCACGTCGCCACCTCGGTGCGACTGATCACCCTCTCCTACGACGAGCGGCTCGGGTCGTACGTCTACGACCTCCGGGCCTTCCTGACGATCCATAGCCCCGAGGTTTTCGACCGGCCCGGAACCGATGACCGGGAGTTCCGCTTCGAGTACTGCGATCCGTGGTACACCGATGTCCCCGCTCCCTCGGTCCCCTTTCCCGGGAGGTGGCCCAAACGGTACCAGCGCCTGCTCGCCGAGCCCGGGGACGGAACGGTCTGGCAGATGCCGCTCAACCACCTGGCCACGGGGATCCCCAGCCCGCAGTCGTTCCGTCGCGGCGGCCGCCTGGTCCTGGCCCACGAGCCGGGCGAGGACCCGGCGATCGAGTTCGTCGGCGACACCGCCGACCGCACCGCGATCGGCGTCTGCAACTGGGGGTACGACGTCCACCTGAGCGCCGGCTTCACCCGCGCGGAGCTGTACCGCCCCCTTGCCCTGAGGTTCCGGCTCTGTCGCTGCCCGGACCACGAGGTGCAGCGGCTGCTGCAGGCGGCCGCGCCAATGCCGGCCGTGACCTATGCCGGCCTTGCCGAGCTGCCGCGGTACGAGCGACACACCAGCTTTGCGCTGCCGATGCGGCTGGACCAGCCGACCTCGGGCGACACCGATCCCTGGCCCTGGCTCCCCGACGGCGAGGGGGCCGACTGGTGCCGGGACCAGGGCCGCTCGGACCGCTGCTCGCTGAGGATCGCCAAGGACAGTCCCGGCCCGACCGAATGGCGGATGGACCGGGAGGGAGACGGGGCCTGGACCCAGCAGTGGGCCTCGGCCGTCGGCTTTCGCGCCAGCGTCTACATACGCACCGAGAAGGTGATCGGGCGCGGGGCGTGCCTGGCCCTGCGGTGGATGATCTACAACTGTCCCGAGCCCCACGCCCTGGTCTGCTCGCAACGACTGACCGGCACCCACGACTGGACCCGGGTGCAGGTCGAGATCCACGGCCCACCGCCCCCCGGGGTCAGTGCCGTGGCCCTGATCCTGCGGCAGGACGGCAGCGGTAGTACCTGGTTCGACGACCTCGACGTGGAACTCCTCCAAGGAGAATAGACCGGTGCTCGACCTCCTCATCCGCAACGGCCTCGTCATCGACGGCACCGGCGTACCGCGCCGGCGGGCCGACCTCGGCATCCTCGGCGACCGCATCATCGGTCTCGGCGACCTGGCCGGACAGTCCGCCAAACAGACCATCGAGGCCACCGGTCGGGTGGTGGCCCCGGGGTTCGTCGACGTCCACAACCACTCGGACGGCTGGCTCCTGAAGACGGCCAATTTCCTGCCCAAGACGCGCCAGGGGTTCACCACCGAGGTCATCATGGCCGACGGGATCTCCTACGTTCCCGCCGACCAGCGCACCCGGGCGGAGTGGATCTACTACGTCCGCGGCATCAACGCCCTGCAGTTCGCCGAGACCGGCGACTGGGAGAGCCTGGCCGACTACCTGTCCCTGATCGACGGCCGGACGGCCCAGAACGCCATCGCCCATATCCCCTATGGGAACGCGCGAGCCCTGGCCTGCGGCTTCGGCCGCCAGGTCCCCGACGACTTCCAGCTCGACGAGATCATCGCCTTGGTGCGCCAGGGGATGGAGGAGGGGGCCGTCGGCCTGTCCACGGGGATGGACTACCTGCCCCAGTGCTTTGCCAGCACCGACGAGCTGGTGGCGGTCTGCCGGGCCATGGCGCCGTGGAACGGGATCTACGCCTCCCACGTGCGCTACCGGAAGACCACCCTCGGCGGTCTGCAGGAGGCGGTCGAGATCGGCCGGCGGGCCGGGGTGCCGGTGCACATCTCCCACCTCAAGGCCACCCGCCCGGCCGACATCGAGGCCGTGCTCGACTACCTCGACCGGGTGGCCGTCCGCGAGGTCGACTTCTCCTTCGACGTGTACCCCTACCTCCCCGGCTGCACCATGCTGAACTACATGCTGCCGTACGACCTGTGGGAGGAGGGACCCCTGGCCGTGCAGGCGCGGCTGCGCGACCCGGAGGTCCGGGGCCGGTTCGGCCGCAGCATGGCCACCTATCCATTGGAGCAGATCCACATCGCCTGGCTGCCGAGCCGCGAGAACCAGCGGTTCATCGGCCGGTTGCTCAGCGAGTACGTGGCCGAGGTCGGCAAGCCCCCGGGCGACGCCCTGAGCGATCTGCTGATCGAGGAGAGCCTGGCCGTGCTGCTGGTCTTCCACCACGGGGACGACGCCCTGGTCCATCCCTTCCTGTCCCACCCCCGGTACATGATGGGGACGGACGGGATCTACTTCCCCGACGGGGCCGTGCACCCGCGGCTCTACGGCAGCGCCCCGCGGCTGCTGGGCCCGTGCGTGCGGGACCACCGGCTGTTCACCCTGGAGGAGGCGGTCCGCAAGCTCAGCGGCTTCCCGGCCGAGCGCTTCGGGCTGAAGGACCGGGGGGTGCTGCGGGAGGGGAACTTCGCCGACGTGGTGGTCTTCGACCCGGAGACCGTGGCGGACCGCGCCACCTACGACGATCCCCACCAGTTCCCCGTGGGGATCGAGCAGGTGCTGGTCAACGGGGTGCCGGTGATCGCCGACAACGATGCGGCCGAGCTGCCCACCCCGCGGCCCGGCCGTCGTCTGTGGTACCGAAAGTAGGACCGAGGGTCGGCGCTCAGGCCGGCGGCCGGACCAGGCAGGCCCCCTCACCCGGAACCGCGATGCAGGCGGCCGGATCGACCTCCAGGCCCAGCTCCTCGCGCAGCAGCCGGCGCAGACCTGGGCTGCGCTCACCCACGGCGTACTCCCGGCGCACCAGGCCGCCGACGTTTCCGCCCCAGCCGGCCCCGAACCGCTGCACCGACCCGGCGGTCGGCCCGCCGTCGGCCAGCAGGTACTCGTTGACCACGCGAACGACGCGGTCGTAGGGGACGGTCATCCGGCCGTACCCGCCGGGCAGGAAGCAGAGGCGGGCCCGCTCGTCCCCCTTGCGGGCGCGACGCTCGCAGTCGGCCACCACCTCGTCCGGCACCTCCTGGTCCAAATCCCCGTCGTGCGACACCCGCATCAGCTCGAGGGCCGTCTCTATCCGGCCGACGTTGAGGTACTCCACCAGGTACCGGACCCGGTCCTGCTCGGCCAGCCCGAAGACGAAGCGCCGCCGCAGGAGGATCGGGTAGTCCGGGGTGATGTGGGGGAACTTGCCGGCGACCTCCCGTTCGTACATGGCGCGGAAGGCCTGACCGACGCCGGCCCGCTCGGCCTGGTCCCGCAGCTCGGCGATGGTGACGCGGCGCGGGATCGCGGCCAGCAGCCGGTAGAGTGCCGGCAGGCCGATCTTGAGCCGCTCCTCGGTCAGGTCGCGGATGAAGACGATCCGGTCGCGGATATCGGCGGGCAGGCCGCTGAACTCGGGGTCGTGGAGGAGGGCCGGCAGGAGCAGGTCCCGCACCAGGAAGGTGCCCAGCGGATAGGCGATGACCGTCTCCTCCTTCATCGCGTCGTCGTAGACCCGGGGCACCCCGCTGTCCAGGACAAAGGCCACGTACTCGGGCGGCAGGACCGCCTCGCCCTG
>JBAZUN010000339.1:0-6830 GCA_041661365.1 Candidatus Latescibacterota bacterium | reverse complement strand
AGGCCTTGGCCGCCGCGACCGCGGTCGGGAGGGCCACAGCCGCGATCCGCGGTGCCTGGGCCGCCACGTCGGTGCGGGAGAGGAGCCAGGTTCGCCGGGCCGTGACCAGGCCCTCCAGCGCGGCCAGCCCGGTCTGAAACTCCTCGTAGGTGTCCAGCTTCTTCGGGTCGGCCTGCACCTCGGCCTCGATCAGGGCCCGATAGGTCACCACCTTGGGACCGAGCACGGCCCAGTCGAACGACTCGGTCAGGATCGTCCGGTAGTGGGCCAGGTACCGCTGGCGCAGGGCGGGGACCGTCAGGACGCGGCTCAGCAGAGGACGCTGGGTGCTGGTCTCTCCCTCGAACGGGCTCAGGTTCACGTCGCGCGTGACGAAGGATTCGTTCCCGTCGTACTGCAGCGGATGAAGACGGTTGGTCCCGGGCTCGGCGTAGATCTGGTAGTCGGCCCCCTTGGTCAGGTAGCTGTCCTCGTCGGTGAAGATGTTCTCGACGGCGAGGAACCAGAGCCAGCGGTCCACGGCCAGTACCGACTCCAGGGTGTCGGCCAGGTCGGCCAGGGGGGCGTTGCTGATAAGATCGCAGGTAGCGATCAGCGACGACCACGGGTTCTCGACGTGGGTCGACTTCACCTCGTAGGCGCTCAGGTACGCGGTCGAGTCAAGGCCCAGCCAGACCAGGGCGCCGTTTCCGTTCCCCATCAGGGTTCCCGTGCCGCCGCCGCCGCCGGGTACGATCCCGCCGCCGGTCGGCTGACGGCCGCCCCCGGCCTGCTGCAGGTAGATCTGGTAATCCGCCTGGGTGATCCGGTCGTCGCCGTTCAGGTCGACCGCCTGGTCGCTGGCCAGCCATTGGGCCAGGGTGAGCCGGCCGGCAGTCCCCGTACCAGCGGGCGTGGTACCGGTTCCGGGGGGCTGTCCCAGGGAATCCCGGAGGCTCGGGGCCAGGGTATCCGTTCTGCCGGGGACGAGCGAATCCCAGCGGCTCGGAGCGAGGGAATCCGGCCGTCCGGTCCTTTCGTCGCCGTCGCTGAACGGCACCTTCCAGCGGGTGCCCAGGGTGTTGTCGAACCATTCCTCGATCATCTCGGCGTTGAGCTGTTCCACGTGGACGTACAGGCCCCAGCTCTCGCCGTTGATGACCAGTCGAACGAAGCTGACCTTGGGGCAGGGGACGTACCGCCGCGCCGCGTCGAAGTAGAGCGCCTCGCGCATGAAGGTCGGGTCGCTGTTGGCGTTGTTCAGGTTCAAGGTTTTGTACCCCATGAGGCGCTGGTCGGGATCCCGGTAGTCGAGCGCGATGTTGAAGGATTTCTTCTGCGAGTTCCCGGTCATCATGTAGGAGGTCATCCCCTTGAAGCGGACCCCGACTCCGGGGTAGGCCACCCCGTCCACGGTCAGGTCGGCCGGGATCTCCGTCTCGCTCTCGTAGTTGGCGGTGAGCTGCTCCCACCAGTCGCTCTGGCTGAAGGTCAGCTCGAAGGTGCGCAGCACGGTCGGGTCGTACAGGCCCGAAGCCGCCTGATCGCCCTGCAGCAGCAAGGTGCCGTCCTCCGAGTAGCGCAGGCTCTCGGGGAGCTTGGCCTCGATCCGCGAAAGCGGGAGCAGCAGCAGGAGCATCAGGGCCGCCAGAAACGGAATCTTCGCTATGGTCATCGTGTCCCTCCTCGGGATTCTCGTCCCTCTCCCGGCGCCATGGGTGATCATTCGGTTTCCTGGTCGGAGAATAGATTGACGTGATGGATCTCGCCGAGTCGTCCCAGGGCCCGGACCAACTCGGCGCTGTGCAGTTCGTCGCGCAGCCGAATCGTGAAGGAGAGCTCGAGCCGGTCGTCGTCCTGAAGCCGGGAGTTGACCAGGTGGTGTTGCCGGCAATACTGTCGCAGCACCGGCAGATACAGGGCCTCGCCCTCACCCGTCGGGGTGTAGGCGAGTTGCAGGAGGAAGTCGCGCCGCCGGCCGACCCGGGATTGCATCCGGGAGATGGCCACCGCGATCAGGCCAATGAAGAGGGTGGCCACCAGGGCGATCCCCGGCTGCCCAACGCCGGCGGCCATGCCCACGGTCAGGCTGAAGAAGATGAAGGCGATGTCGCGAACATCTTTGACCGCGGTGCGGAAACGGATGATCGACATGGCTCCGACCAGGCCGAAGGCGCGGGCCAGGTTGTTGCCGATGACCATGATGACCACCGTGGTGATCATGGTGAGGATGACCAGCGCGCCGATGAACGACCGGCCGTTCCCCTGGCGGGGCGCGGCCCAGGAGTAGAACCCGGCCACCAGGATACCGCACCCCAGGGCGATGGCCAGGTTCCGCGCCGCACCTCCGGCGGTGAGGGAGAAGCTCAGGGCCTGGTCGAGTTCCAGGGGCAGGTTCATCGCCTCCTCATTGTGCGGTCGTCAAGTCGGGCCCCACTTGTTCAGGCCGTCGCCGCGGCCCGGCGCGGCGCCATCGCCATCCGCGTCGGGTCAAGCCAGAGCGGCTCCACGAGCACCCCCGAAGGGGGACGGAGCGCGGGCGGGGCCGTGGGCCACTGGGCCAGCATCGGCACCTTGCCGGTGACCCCGAGCCGCTCGGGCACGCCGTGCTCGTCGAGGCAGATCGTATACTTGGACAGCGAGGTCCGGTCGAGCCCGAAGGCGGTGAGGAGCCGCTCCAGCCACGGCGGCATCTCGTCGTGGAACTTGACCTCGAGGATGCAGTTGCCGTTGAGCGAGGGAACCGCTCCCACGGTCCGATGGAGCTCGTCCAGAGCCGGAAAGGGCGTGCTCCGCAGGTCGTGGTCGAAGGTGATGCGGACCGAGGGGTCGAAGCGCCGGAAGAAGGCCTGGCGCCGGTAGTGGATGAGGATCACCGGCCGTAGGTGGTGCCGGTGGATCTGATAGAGGACCCGGCCGGCATCGGTCCGGTCTCGCGAGCCGTCCGGTCCGGCCACGTACCGGGCGATCTCGCCGGTAGCGAGGAACGGTTCGAGGTCGCGGCAGCAAAGGCGGGCCCGGCTTTTAGAGATGGCCATGTCGTGCTTGTGCTTGATCTCCAGGAAGACCGGCGCGTCGGCGCCCCCCTCGTCGTACCCGCGGACGCGCACCTTCCGCCGATCGCGGATGCCGTCGAGCTTCTCGTGGTAGTGGGTCAGTCGCGGTGTGTCCAGGTAGATGCTGTGGACGGTGTACCCCTCGGGACGGCAGCGCGCGTGGTCATCGGGCTCGACAAAGGGGGAGAAGGCCGCCCCGAGCTCTGCCACGGCGGCTTCTGGTATCAGGTATTTGTACTCGCGGCGCTCTCGGCGGACGTCCATGGCAACGGCGGCTCCGGGGTTAGGCGGCGAGCAGCCGCCGCAGGTACTCGAAGAGACCCACCCGGGGACCGGCGACCGCACAGCGCACCAGCAGCCCGGGCGCCAGCTCCTCGGTTGGCTCCTCGACCACGGCCAGGACACGGGCGAACTGACGACCGTCCGCCGCACGGTAGGGAACGCGCTCCACCTGCACGATGCGACCATGGGGTCTGGTCGCGATTCCGTCGATCCGCAACTCGACGACCTGCCCCGGGAGCAACCGGCCCACCTCGCGCCAGCGGATCGGGATGAGCACCACGTACGCGGCCGTGTCCTGAATGGCGCAGAGGGTATCGCCGGCGATGTAGGAGGTGAACCGACCGGACAATGGCGCAGTGAGGGTGCTGGACTCCTGTTCGCGGGTGAGCGCGGCCAGATCCTCGCGCAGGGAAGAGACCCGGGCCCGGGCCAATTCCTGCTCAGGAGCGCGAAGACCGGTCACCGCAGAGGCCAACTGGGCCGCGGCCAGGTCGGCCTCCAGGATCGCCACCCGGGCCGCGGTGGTCGCCGTCTCCAGCGCCGACAGCGCGGCCAGCTCGCGCGCAGCCAGAGCCTCCACCCGGGTCGCTTCGCGGACGAGCAGGTCGGCCTGGGCCCGGGCCTGCTCGAGCCGGGCCCGGGCCTCGCGGATGACGGACTCCTTCTGCCCGGCAGCGCTGGCCGCGAGCGAGGCCAGCTCCACGGCCAGCTCACCGCGAACCTGGGTCAGCTCGCGCTCCAGGTCCAGCGAGTGGGTCTGTCCGATGGTGTCTCCGAGGGTCACGGCCGGTTCCTGCCCGAGCCGCGGGTGCAACCGGAAGGCCCCGAAGTCGCCGCGCTCCCAGCCGACCACCGAGACGGCCTCGACCTGGCCCAGACGATGATTGGTCAAGGTGGTCCGCAGCTCGCCATCCCGCCCGCGAACCAGGGCCCACTCGCGTTGCGCCATCACCATCCCCGGGGCCTCGATGGCGAGGGGCAGGGCCAGTTGTCCGGGAAGGAAGGCGGCTGCCGCGAGGAGCAGGAGCGGTAGGATCGGCCAGGCGCGTTTCATCTTGGTCTACCCGTACCCGCGTCGACTGCTGCGTTGAATGACTGGCGCGCGATCCATTGAGGATCAGCGATGCTGTCCGACGACAGTGCGCCATCGGTGTCTTGAAGTAAAGCACCAGTCGCCCGGAAGTCTGTAGGTATTGTGTTACAGCGCTGTAACAGATTGTAAGGTTGGCGCTCAGTGGCCGGTACGGGTAGGGAAGGAGAGCACGAAACGGGCGCCACCGGCCGGGTTGTCCTCCACGCCGATCGAGCCGTTGTGAAGGGCCATGATCCGCTGTACGATGGCCAGCCCGAGTCCGACCCCGCCCGAGTCGGCGGAGCGGCTTTCGTCGAGGCGGAAGAACGGCTCGAAGACGCGCTGGCGAGCCTCTGGTGGAATCCCCGGACCGTCGTCGTCGACCACCACCATCACCCGGTCATGCTCCGGTCGGACGGTCATGGCCACCCGGGTCCGGGCGTGCCGGGCCGCGTTGGTGGCCAGGTTGAGCACCGCCCGCCGGAACAGGCGGGGGACCGCACTCACCTCGATGCCGGCCTCCTCCACGGCGACCTCCAGCCCCGGGCGGAGGTCGGTCAGCACAGCGGCCACCTCTCGCAGCACCGGGGTCACCGTCACCTGCTCGCGCTCGGGACCCTCCTCCTGCCCCTCCAGGCGGACGAAGGTCAGCAGCTCCTCGACCAGACCGTTGAGATCCTGGAGGGAGGTTTCGATCCGCTGGAGATGGCGGTTGCGGAGCTCGGCGTCGGTGGCCGACTGGGCGTCGTCGACCAGGAAGAACAACCGGGCCAGCGGCGTGCGCAGCTCGTGCGAGACGGCCCGCATGAGATCGCGCTGCTGGGCGATCAGGGCGCCGATCCGGTCGGCCATCTGGTTGAAGGCCGTGGCCAAGGCCGCGATCGCATCGTCCCGCCCGGTCGCGGCCCGCGCCCCCAGCTCTCCCTCGCCGAAGCGGCGGGCCACGTCGGCCAAGGCCCAGATACGGCGCTCGAAGGGCCGCAGCAGCAGGTAGACCGCGGCGCCGATCAGGACCAGGATGGCCAGCAGGATACCGAGCAGGAGATAGGTGCCCTGGAAGGGCACGCGCTCGGCCAGGGGCCCCGGTCCCAGCGGCATCGGCGCAGGGCCGCGCTCCTCGAAGCGAGGAGGCCCTGGGCCGTGACCCAGTGGTCGCGGCACCATCAGCTTGGGGAGCGGCCCCAGGGCCAGCACCTCGTCCTCGTCGAGCTGGCCGTAGACCATGCGGCCTTCGTCGGTCGCGACCAGGATCGGTTCGCCGGTGGCCAGCCGCAGGCTGTCACTCTCGCTCAGCTTCACCTCGGACAGCGGCACCACCCGGATGGCGAACGGCGCCGGCTCGGACAGGCGCTCGAGCATCCGGGCCCGCTGCTCGGCATCCGGAGCGCGGCGCAAGCGCGTCCGCATCCGATTGACCCAGGGCGCCATCGAATCCTCGAGCCGCTGGTCGACGACCCGGCCGATCTCGCGGTCGATGACGAAGAGGATGACGAAGGCCGCGGCCAGCAGCACCCCGGCGATGCCGAGGTAGACCCGCAGGAACTGCCGCCTCACGGCTTCTCGCCGGCCAGCAGGTAGCCGACCCCGCGCACGGTCTTGATGTAGTGCGGCGACGCTGGGTCGTCACCGAGCTTCTGGCGCAGCCGCGAGATGTAGACGTCGATCGTCCGGTCGAGGCCGTCGTAGTCGTAGTTGTAGATCGCCCGGTACAGGTCCTGGCGGCTGACCACCTGGCCGGCGTGCTCGACCAGGTGCCAGAGGACGTCGAACTCGACCGTGGACAGGGACAGCAGCGCCTCGCCGACCGTGGCTTCGCGCCGGCTGGCGTCGACCATCAGCGGTCCGAGTACGATGCGGCGGACGGGCGACGACGGCGGCTCGGCCCGGCTGCGTCGCAGGAGGGCCCGGATCCGGGCCAGCAGCACCCGCGGCTTCACCGGCTTGTTCACGTAGTCGTCGGCGCCCAGCTCGAGACCGAGGATCTGGTCCAGGTCGTCGTCGCGGGCCGTGAGGATCAGGATCGGCCCGGAATAGGCCGGCCGCACCTGCCGGCAGACCTGGAAGCCGTCCATCCCGGGGAGCATGATGTCGAGCACCACCAGGTCCGGCCGGCGGCCGCGGATCAGCTCGCAGGCCCGGAGGCCGTCGGTCTCGTGGAGGACGGCGAACCCCTCGCCCTCGAGGCGCTCGCGGATGAGGTCGGCGAGACCGCGGTCGTCCTCGACCAGCACGATGGTCTCGCGCCTGGGGGGCGGCGCCGACATGGTCACTCCTCTCCTTGAAGGATCGGTGCTGGCCCTAATATCGCCCGCGACCTCGGCCCGAACCACCTTGGTTCTGTAGCAATACGTAACGGCGCGTAACGGAGGCCGAACCGCGGTCGCTAGCGTACTGCCCGGGGCCTGCGCACCTTCTGGTAAGCGAGCCGTGAAACGGAAAGC
>JBAZUN010000338.1:0-6834 GCA_041661365.1 Candidatus Latescibacterota bacterium | reverse complement strand
GACATAGACGGTGACCGCAATGTCCGCTATGCAGTAGACGATGCGGTAGGCCCCCTGTCGAATTCGGTACCGGTCGGCCCCGGTCTGCTTCTCGCACCCCGGTGGCCGAGGGTCGTCGGCCAATGGCCCAATGCGCTCGACCAGGCGCTGCCGGTGGGCCTTGTGGGGGATGGCTTCGATCTCGCGGAGTGCGGCGGCCTTGATCGCTACCCTATATCTTGCCACTGCGCTTGAGTGCCTTGACGGCCTCCTCGAAGGCAATGGAGGGTTCTCCTGCCCGCTCCTCGAAAGCAGCCAAGTCCTCCGCGTCTTCCGACAGCGACAGCCGCACGGCATCGTTCACCAGGTCGGACAGGGAGCGATCCGTCTCTGCGGCCTTGAGCCTGAGAGCGCGGTGCAGCGGGGGATCGAAGTAGATGGTGCTACGCTTCGTGGCATTGCTCATAGAGGCCAATCTAGCATCAGCACACCATGACGTCAAGGCGCCGCGATGTCTGCCAATCCGCGACCTATGGGCGGCAAGCCGGCGCGGATGCGGAGCGTTATCGGCACCGGTTTTCGTGTCGAACGGTAAACCCGATAAGGAGTAAGGTCTTTGCGAATCTTGGTAGAGACTCCCCGCCCGGGCGGGCTGCTGTTGTGCGGGGTGCCGTTCGCCCCGGGGGCGCTTGCTCCAGGCTCCGGGCTTTCCCTGACAGCCAACGGGGTGGCCCTGCCCCTGTGGTGGGAGGAGCGGGCTTGGTGGCAGGACGGTTCGGTGAAATGGGCCTGGCTCCACGGCCGGCTGGTCGATGCCGGCGGCGAGCTGGTGCTGGCGTCAGCGGCGGGTGCACCGGCCGTGCTGGCCAGTCCTGGAGCATGCTCCGTAGAGGTCGGCGATGTCGGTCTTTGGTGCGAAGGTAATAGGATCGTCTGCCGCGCGGGTGGTCTGGAGCTGTCGATCCATCCGGAGCCGGTCCGGACCGAGCCGTCCGCACCCACCGGGAGCCCGAGCCTCTTCGAGATCCTCGAGCCCAGCGCCATCGCCCCCCTGGTGCGCTGGCGGTCGGTCGATTCTGCGGGGGTACGGGTCGATCACCTGCTACGCCTGGACCCGGTTGGTCAGACCCTCTACTGGCAGCAGCGGGTGAGCTTCCTTACCGCTGAACCATGCTCCCTCTGCTCGCTGGGAGCACGAATCCAGGGCGGCGGACCGTCCGGGACCTTTGCCCTCGACGGCCAGGAGCACCAGAGTCTGACCGTGCTCCGGCCAGGTCGGTACCGGCTTGACCAGGAGCAGGAGCAGGAAGGAAGGCCGCCGGTCGCCCTTCACGGCGGGGATCTCTGGCTGACCCTGGAGAAGGGGTGGCAGCGGTCTCCCTGTGCGATCGAGGCCCGGTCCGGCGAGGTGCGATTGGCGCTATACCCGGAGGCCGCCCCCCCTCTCATCGTGCAGCCGGGCACCAGTTTCCGCCACGCGGTGCGACTGGCTCTCGGCAGGGAGGACCAGGCGCCGGTGGCATGGCATCTCGACCCGGAGCAGGCATGTAGCACCGGGGCCTGCGGGCCGCTGATGGCGCGCGGCCCCCGGACCGAGCGGCTCTTCCCGGGGTACGAGCAGGCCCTCGAGGCCGGCCTGCAGGGGGCCAGGCTTTCCCGGCTCGACCGGCAGCGCGGGGAGGCGGTCGGTCCGGCCGCGGCCCTGGCCGACGAGGAGGCCCAGGACGAGGAGTACTTCGGCCTGCAGCACTACGGCGACTGGCCGATGGCCCTGGGCGCGTACGGCGGCCAGCGCCGGATGTACGCCGACAACGAATACGACACCCCGTACGCCTTCTTCCTCCAGTTCCTGCGCACCGGCCGATCGCTCTACCGCGAGGTCGCCGGCCACGGGGCCGTACACCTTGCCGACGTGGACGCCAAGGCCACGGACGGGGACCTGCGGTACCACGCCTACTACGACCAGGCCGAGGACCACGCGGCGCACCGGCCGCCGGGCGGCGACCTGGGCCACTACTGGACCGACGGGCTGGTGCTCAACTACCTGCTTTGCGGCGACCTCTGGTCGTGGGAGGCGGCCCTGGCCCTGGCCCGGTTCCTGGTGCAGCGGTTCGCCGGGACCGACGACGACGCGGTGCGACGCCACTTCCTCGGCTGCGAGCGGGCCGTGGGCTGGCCCCTGACCGCCCTGGCCGGCGTGGCCGAGGTCAGCGGCGACCCCGAGGTGATGCACACCATGCAGCGGATGGCCGGGTACCTGGCCCGCTTCACCGCTGACCCGGACCGCGAGCTGGAGGAGGTGACCCGGGTCGACGGCCACCCCCTGCGCTGGTGGCGGATCTGTCAGGAGGACGGCACCAAGCCGTTCATGCTCGGGGTGGTGCTGGAGGGGCTGGAGCGGTACCACCGCCTCACCGGGGACTCGGCCGCGGCCCTGGCCGTGCAGGCGATCTGCCGGTTCCTCGTCGAGGTGATGTGGGTCCCGGGGATCGAGGCCTTCGTGTACGAGTGGAACGCCTTCAACCGCAGCCACCGGGAGGAGGTGTACCCGCACTACATCAACATGATGGTGGCGCCCGGGCTGGCCTACGGGTACGAGCTGAGCGGGGACCCTCGCTTCCGCGAGGTCGCCACCCGCGCCTTCCACGGGGCCCTGTGGACCCTGTTCGCGCCCGGTGGGGGGAAGGAGATCGGCATGGTCGGCCGCACCTCGGCCCTGATGGTCGGCCGGCTTTACCAGTGGCGTCAGGCTGACGAGGAGGCCCGAGCCGGGCGGCAGCACCCCTCGGCAGGGGTGTCCTTTGCCTTTGCCGGATCGGCCGAGGCCCTGAACGACCACCCGGCCTTGACCCGGCGGGCCGGCCAGCCCCGGTATAGCGCCGGGGCCCTGGTCTCCGAGGGGGACAGCTTTGCGGTCTACGCCTTTCAGGATCCGGTCACTACCGACCGCGGCGAGGTGGCGTTTACCTTCACCCCGGCCTGGACCTGCCCGAGTCCACCGGCGCCGGTGGCCCAGCGGGCGTACCTGCACCTGTGCGACCGGCCGTTCACCCGCTCCTGCGTCAGCGTCATCAGCTTCTACACCGCCCTGCACGTCCGCTTCTACGACGCGGAGCGGAACTACGTGGAGGTGCTGGAGGCCGAGATCCGTTCGTGGCGCCAGGACGAGGAGGTCGCGGTCCGGATCCGCTGGGACGTGGACGCGGGAGAGGCGACCCTCTGGCTGAACGGCCAGAAGTGCGACCGGCGGAAGCTGGGGCGTCGGTTGTCGGGGGCCTTCCAGGTCCTGCACCTGGGGCACCGACCGGGGAATTGGCGGGCCGACGGCCTGCTGGACCGCCTCGAGCTGCGGTTGGGATGACTGCCCGCCCTCAGATCTGATTCCCGTACACCGCCTCGACCAGCTCCATGGTCTTCACCGCGTCGTCGAAGCAGGTCTCGGGCTGCTGGCCGGTCCGCACGCAGTCGAGGAAGTGGCGGTTGAGGTCGTACCCGCCCCAAGCCCGGTACCCTTCGCGGCTGTTGCTGAGCACGAATGGGTCGAGCACGGCCGCTGGCTCGGTCTTGTTCTCGGTGAACAGCCGTCCTCCCTCCTCTGGATCGCCGTAGAACGAGGCGCCGGCGCCGTGGATCTCCACGGTGAAGGAGCGGCGGCCGGTCATGAAGTTCACCAGCAGCAGGCCGGTCGCCCCGGAGCTGAAACGGACCAGGGCCAGGTGGATGTTCCAGTGCCCGGCGTTCAGCCGGCGGGAGTCACTGGCCACGCTCTCCACCTCGCCGCCGCACAGGTAGCGCAGGGTGTCCACCGCGTGGATCCCGTCGCAGGTGAGCATGTCGATGGCCCCCCGGTAGTAGGGGGCGCCGCCCACCCAGTTCTTGTAGAACGCCGCGTGGGCCGTGTGCACCGGGCCGCGCGTCTCGACCAGGGCCTTCCCCTGCCGGATCAAGGGGGAGTACCGCCGCTGGAAGGTCACCCCGGTCAGGACCTTCTGCCGCCGGGCCAGCAAAGCCAGTTGCCGCACCTGCTCGGAGGTCAGGGCCGGCGGCTTCTCGATGAACAGATGGCACCCCATCTCGAGGATCGTCGCGGCCACGTCGTAGAGATGGTGAGGCGGCATGATGGCGTAGACCGCCTCGGGCTTCTCCCGCTCGATCATCTCCACGTAGCTGGAGTACCGACCCTTGATGCCGAACTCGTTGGCCGCGGCATGGAGTCGATTGTCGTCGAGCTCGGCCACGGCCACCACCTCGGCCTCGGGCAGGTCGCGCAGGGCCGGGTAGTGGGTGTTGACGGCGCGGCCCCCGGCGCCGACGATGGCGACGCGGACCGGCCGGCGCGTGCGCCGGGACCCAGGGCTGCTCTTCTTGGTTTTGGCCATGACTGCCTCCGTGGGGGAATCGCCGGTGAAAAGAGGATGGGGCAGCAAGATACGATGCCGGGATCGGGCCGGACAGATCCCGGTCAGGCGGCTTGGAGGGCCAGCCGCGAAGCCAGGTCGGCCCAGCGCTGCACCGCGACCTCGATCCCCTCACAGCAGCTCGAGCTGTTTGCCCGGGGTGGTCTCGTGGCGGCGCTCCAGGGCGAGCAGGGCTTCCTTGATCGCCAGCCCCCCGCCGAAGCCGGTCAGCTTGCCGAGGCTGCCGATCACCCGGTGGCAGGGGATGAGGATCGGCACCGGGTTGGCACCGTTGGCCGCGCCCACGGCCCGAGCCGCACCGGGCCGGCCCAGGCGGCGGGCCAGCTCGCCGTAGGAGACGGTGGTTCCGTACGGCACCTCGCCTAGAGCGACCCAGACGGCCTGCTGAAAGGCCGTGCCCCGGGGGGCCAGGGGCACCTCGAACCGCTGTCGTTGGCCGGCGAAGTACTCGGCGAGCTGGGCTTCGACCTCTCCGGGGAGATGCTCGACCTGGCACCACTCCGGGTCTGGGGTGAGCGGGTGCGGTCCGGCCTGGAAACCGAGCCGTCGGAGCCCCTGGTCGTCGGCGACCAGGAGCAGTTCCCCGATCGGCGAGTCCATGGTCGCGTAGGTGACGCGGTCGTCGGTCATCGTGGATGCCGGCCGTCGGTCATCAGCGCCAGGAGCTCCTCGCCCACGACGCCGCGGCGCCAGCCGCGCAGGAGGCGATGCTGCTCGGGCAGGGCCGCGGGCCCATCGGCCATCAGACCGCGCACCTCGGCGCGGGTGGCGACGAACGGGGCGTCGATCCCGGCCGCCTGGCTGCGATGGCGGACCAGGGACATCGCCTGCTCCAACAGGGCTTCGGCCCGGGCCTCGTCGCGGATCCGGCGGCGACGGGGGCACTCCCGGTCGGGCACGGCCAGGCCCCGGGCGACCGCCTCGAGGATCGGCTCGACGTACCGCCGGGCCAGCCCCTGGGTGCCGCGCAACTGCTCCAGGGCCCGGGGCCGGCTTCGCGCCAGCCGCACCAGCGAGGCATCGGGGAGCACCCGCTCCCGCGGCCGGTCGCAGCGGCGGGCCTCCTCCTCGCGCCAGGCGGCCAGCTCCCGCAGGATCGCCAGCTCGCGCGGCGAGGCCCGGCCGGCGCCCCGCACCCGCAGGTACTGCTGTTGCGGATCGCGCTCGACGTAAAGCTCCGGGTCGTCCAGACCGCCAAGCTCCTCGGTCAGCCACTCGGCGCGACCCAGGGCCGCGACCCGGGAAAGGAGCTCGGCGCGGACCGGGCCGAGGTACCGCACGTCGTCGACCGCGTACTCCACCTGCTCCGGGGCCAGGGGGCGCTGCAGCCAGTTGGTGCGGGACTCGGTCTTGGGCAGGGAGACGCCGATCGCCTGGGCCACCAAGTCGCCCAGCGAGGTCGTCGAGCTTAAGCCCGCCAGGCCGGCGGCACAGCGGGTGTCGAAGACGGTGCGCGGGAAGGCGCCGGTGACCCGCCGCACGATGGTCAAGTCCTGGGGGGCGTCGTGGAGGATCTTGACGCGCTCGGGGGAAGAGACGGCCGGCGCCAGGGTCGAAAGGTCGGGCAGGGCCACGGCGTCGATCAGGTAGCACTCGCCATCGTCCAGACCGACCTGCACCAGCCCCATCTTGGGGTAGTAGGTCCGGTCCCAGACGAACTCGGTGTCGAGGGCGATCCGCTCGGCCTGTTCCAGGCGTCCGGCCAGCCGGGCAAGGGCCTCCGGGGTGTCGATCATCGGCTGGTCGGGATTCATGCTACCCAAACGATAGGGATTCGTCGGTCCGGCGACCAGGGCCGGCTCAAACCAGGTCAACCGTCGACCGTGGCCGATGACCGCGTGGATCGGATCCGGTCGGCCTCCGCGCATTGTTTGCCGCCCGAACCCCAGCGGAGTACACTATCCGCGTTGGCGGTGGGGAATCAGCCCGGCCCACTTCGCCGCGGGGTCGGGGCCGGTTCTGGCGGGAGCGTGGCGTTTCCTCTGACCTGCAGGATGGCAGAAACGGAGGTGTGCCGTGCGCGGTATCCGAACCGTCATCCTGGGAGGTGGCCGGGGAACCCGGCTCTTCCCCCTGACCAAGGACCGGGCCAAGCCCAGCGTGCCGATCGCCGGGAAGTTCCGGCTGGTCGACATCCCGGTGAGCAACTGCATCAACTCCGAGCTGGACGAGATCTTCATCCTCACCCAGTTCAACTCCACCTCGCTGATCCGCCACATCGCCGAGACCTACCACTTCGGCGGCCTGTCGACCCGGGCCGTGCACATCCTGGCCGCGTCGCAGACCATGGACAACGCCGACTGGTTCCAGGGTACGGCCGACGCGGTGCGGCAGAACCTGCGGCACTTGGTCCCTGATCACGACCGGCCCGAGCACATCCTGGTCCTGGCGGGCGACCATCTCTACCGCATGGACTACCGACGGATGATCGCGGCCC
>JBAZUN010000337.1:0-6882 GCA_041661365.1 Candidatus Latescibacterota bacterium | reverse complement strand
GGACAGGATATTAACCGTCTTATAATATAAGCTACTAGGCGGCGTAGCGGGTGGTCTCGTTCTGGAAGTAGGCGCGGATTCGGTCGGGCGACTTCTGGATGGAACGGAGATGGCCGATCACGGCCGCTTTGAGCCTCTCGGGATCAGTGAGCATCTTCCGCCCGATCGCATTGTTCTTGAGGTCGTTCCCGACCCGCTCGTCGGGATTCAGTTCGGGCGAGGAGGGTGGCAGGAAGAACAGCCGGAAACGGTCCTTGACGGTGTCGGCAAACCGGGTGACGAGAGCGGCGATGTGGGCCGGAGGCCGATCCACGATCAAGAAGATGGGGCGCTCCGCCTGGTGCATCAGCTGCTTGATGAAGTCGACGAACACCGTGGCGTTGACGCGGCCTTTGACGACGGCGAAACGGAACAAGCCTTGGGCATTGACGGCGGAGATGAGGTTGAGGCCGAAGCGGGCGCCGGTGCTACTCACCACCGGGGTCCTGCCCTTCGCCGCCCACGTGCTCCCCGCGTGGCGAGCCGGACGGACGCCGGCTTCATCGGCGAAGAAGATCTCCGCTCCAAGCGGTCGCGCCAGGGCGCGCACCCGCGGGTACTCCTGGTCCAGCCAGCGCTGCACCGCTGCCGGTTGCTGCTGGTACGCCCGCCAGACCGGCCGCTGCGGCGTCAATCCCAACTGCCCCAGCAGCCGGCATACCGAGGCCTTGCTCAGCTTGAGGCCGAACCGTCGCTCGAGCATCTCGCCGATCATCCGCGCCGTCCACAGCGCGAAGGTGAACTGCAACTGCAGCGGACTCTTAGAAGTCACGGTCTGGTAGATCCAAGCCAGCGCCTTCGCGTCCAGCTTCGGCGGACGGCCGCCGCGCTTGCGGGCGTCCAAGGCGCCCCACCCCCCGCGCCGATACCGTACCAGCCAACCATACAACGTGACCCGGTGAATGCACAGGGCCCTCGCCACCATCTCCGGGCTTTCCCCACCCTGGACCCTGGCTACCGCACGCTTCCTCAGCTCCGTCAGCGTCTGGTGATCCAGTGCGCGCGCGTCCATGCCCCATAACACAAGAAGCTTTCTATGTAAAGCCTATTTTGAGACGGTTAATAGGTGACCAGTCCGGGACCGGAGACGGTCAGGCCATACACGGCACTAGAAGCGATAGCCGACGACGCGGCCGCCTGTGGGCTGGCCGGGATGGGGGCTCGACCGCCAGCAGCGCGAGTCGACCCACCCGGACCGTCCAGCAGGACCATCTGGCGGGAGTCGGAAAGGCCATCCACGGTGAGTTGGTAGAGGTAGATCCCGGCTCCCACCGACTGCCCGACGTCATCGGTGGCGTCCCAGGCGACCGACTGATAGCCGGCAGGCTGCGCCGAGTCAACCAACAGCCGTACCCGCTGGCCCAGCAAGTTGTAGACCTCCAGTCGGACCTGCCCACCCTTGTCCAGTTGGTAGGGTATGACGGTGCCTGGGTTGAACGGGTTGGGGTAGTTCTGCAGCAACTGGAAGGTTCGCGGGACGGCTGTTGTGGCGCTCCCGTCCACGGGCACCAACACGGTGAAGCGACCCGTGGCGTCCGTGGTCGCTACGACCGACTGCCGCAGGTCGGCCAGCCGGAAGAGCGCTAATCGTGCTCCCTCGGCGGGAGCGCCGGTATCGGCAAAGAAGACCTGGCCGGTAACCTGGACCTGAGGGGCCTGCTGGCTGGTCGCGGGGATCGCGGCCAGAAGCGATGCGGTGACGAGCAACGCGGGTGCGTGCTTCATTGCGCGGGGCTCCCTGGTTGTGCGCACATGGTTACAGCACCGGCAGCCAGCAGGGCGAGATCAGGGTCAACCGCAGCGATCGACGGGACGGGCACAGCGGTGCAGGCGGCGACCCGAAGGATCACGCACAGTCTCCGGGCCCTGGAGCCGGTCGGCGCCGGGTGACAAAGCCGGTCGCACGGCCGCGGGGGGCGGTAAGCCCCGATCCCTTGCAGTATACCAAGGAATAGGGGCCCGGATCAAGCGCAACCCAACTGGCTCGACCCCGGGGCAGCGTCGGGCCGGCAGGTGGCCGGTGAGGTACCTCGGGTGGCAGCCGGCCCATCGTGGCGTGGGGGCACCGCCTGGCACTCATGGTCACGCGTGACAGACTCGCCGGGCGCCGGGTTCGATCGCACCTGGGCGCCGATGTGCCGGTCGGGCACGACGTAGGACTCGGGTTGCCTCTGCGCGCAGGCCGCGCCACTCCCTGCGCCACTGGCATTGCGGCCCACCACTACCCTCGCCGCACCCCAGGCACTCGGGGCTGGTCGTCCCAGACGCGGACGCCGTGGCGTCGGACCTTCAGGAGCAGGCGGGAGGCGTCGATGACGAGGAGGCGGGCGTTGGTGACCTTGCCGCGGCGGAGGTCCTCGTCCTTGAGCCGGCGGCGGGCCTGGTCCTGCTCGGCGCGAAAGGCGGCCTGGCCTTCCCGGGTGATATCGGCGGTGAGCAACGAGACCGTCTCGGGCCTGGCGTTCTGCAGGGCCCAGAGGAAGGTATCAGGCTCGACGAGTTTGCGGAGCAGGCGGCGGTCCAAGGGAGATAGCTCGGCGACCTGACGATCGAAGGTGTCGTCCTCGAGGATCGCCATGGAGCTCTCGCGGAGCTCCTGGTCCAGGGTGGCCAGGCAGTCGTCGATCTGGCGCTGGATGCTGGCCGGTGGGTGGAGTTCGCCGCGGAGCGCCAGGAAGTAGGCGGTGACGACGAAGGTGTCCTGGGCCATCTCGGTCCTGCTGACGTCGTACCCCTCGCGGAGCTTGAGCAGGACCCAGCGCGCCTTGCGCTGTTGCTCCGGGGCGAGGTGGCGCAGGAACCGGGCGCGAACGCGCGCCGGGGACTGGATGAGCATGTAGCCCAGGAGCCAGGCTCCCCGTCGGCGGATCTCGGGATCGGCCAGCACCAGGCGGAGGTCGGCGTCGGTCAGCGCCATCATGCTCTCGAAGCTGGCCAGGGTAGGCAGGTACTGGCGCCGCTGGCGGGTGACGGCCAGACCCAGGACGCGCCACTCGGCCGAGAAGTAGCGGAGCATCCAGTGCATCTGGCGCCGAAGCGTATCCGTGGGCCCATATCCCTTGCGGAGCGCCAGGGCGAAGACGGTGAAGACTACCTCGCGCTGCGCTGCCCAGACCTCCTCGGGGGCCCAGACCTGACGGGCCTGGGCGCACAGCGCCGCCCAGGTGTGACTGGGGAGGGTGCGCTCGAGCTTGTCCCTGAGTCGGTTGTTGGCCAGGGCCAGGGCGCAGGCCAGGCGACGGATACCGAGCTTGCGGACCTCGGGTTGGATCGCCAGTTGGGCGAGCTGGGCATCCGTGAACCCCATCCAGGTGTTCAGGTCGTAGGGATCGGGCATCTCCTCGCCCGGTCGGAAGGGCGGGATGGCGTCGTACCCGAGGAGGGGCCCCAGCCAATCTCCGGCACGGCGAGGGTCGTCCAGGGCCACGGCGCCCAGCAGCGTGCTCAAGCGCAAGAACTGGAGCATCAGGTTCCGCGGGCTGGCCACAAGCGTGGTGCTCTCCCGGGCCAGGAGCTCGGTCATCTGGTTGAGCAACTGCATGGGGGCGTATTGGACGAGCTCGATGGCCGGGGCGTCGTCGACCTCGAGGCGGTAGGTCAGGCAGACGACCGGGACCGGGCTGCCCCCGTCGCGGGCGAGGTAGAGGCGCGAGGCGGACGGGACCAGGCCGCTGTAAAGGCCCAGAGTCTTCTCGAGCGAGGTCTGGCCCGGGCCGAAGAGCTGGGCCAGGACCTGCCTGACCGTGACCCCGAGGGTGGCGGCCAGGCAGGTGATCCCCTCGCGCGGCAGGACGAAGAAGGTCGGGTCGAGGCGGTTGCCGGCCCGATGCTGCACCCGCAGCAACATCCCCAGGTCCCCTGGGCCCGGTTCCACGCTCTGGAGCTGCAGGGAGCGCATGGCCACGGGCACCACCCGCAACTGCCGGCCGAAGGACCGGAGAGCCTCGGTGGCTAGCTGCTTGGGGAAGAAGACCTGACCGAAGATCAGGTCCTCGGGCGCGCGCAGGCTGACCTCAGCCGGTTCCTCGTCGGCGATGATCTGGTCCAGCACTTCGCCGAGGCCCTCTAGGGCCAGGTCGGCGTCGGCGAGGGACTCGTCGAGGTCGACGGGGGGGTGGCTCCGGTGGGTCGGCGACATCGCGCCAGGGTTGGAGGCCAGCATCGATGCGGGCAGCGTGCTCGAGGAAGCGGGTCTGGGTGATCTCCAGGGCCTGGGAGTCCTGAAGACGCTGGGCGGCCAGGCGCAGCAGGTCCCGGGGTACGGCCAGGGTCAGGCCGAAGGAGCGGGCGCCGGCGACCTGCAGGGAAAGCACGGCACAGGCCATGGACTGGCGGTTGAGGACCAGCTCGTGGATCGCCCGCATCGAGGGCGTGGCCAGGCGCTGGATAGTGATGCCGGTGACCGCGAGCAGGGCGTCGGTGAGGAAGCCCAGAAGCGCGAAGGGCCGCTGGAAGACCTGACTCAGTAAGCCAGGCAGGTGCAGGGCGAGAGGGTCCTGACCTCTGGGCGCGGGGTGGGCCAGGCCCTGGCGATGTCGCATCTCCTCGACCAGCCAGGACCAGTCGACCTCGGCGGCCAGGAGCGCGGCTCGCTGCCCCCAGGCGTCGAGGACGACGTGGGCGCAGGCGTCATGGGCCATGGGCAGGCGCACCTTCCCCTCGTCGACGCGGCGGGGTATGAGGACGCAGTCGCGGCCGATGAGAAGGGACAGCTCGCGGCCGGCCAGCTCGCCGAGGAGCGCCACCAGTCGGGTGGTTTGATCGCCGCGCCGAGCCTGGGCCAACCGGCACCGGGGGACCACCCGCGACCGCGCCAGGGAGGTTTCCTGCTCCAGGTCGAGGAGGACCGCGGAGAGGGTCTCCTGGATGTCATCACCCAGCCGGGCACTGGCGCCCTCGGTCGCCTCAGCCGGGCGCTGCAGGGCTGGCGTGGCGGCGGCGCCGCTCGGCTGCGCCCCTGCCTTCAGCATCCTCTCGGTGACCAGCTCGGCAGACGCCCGCCACTCGGCTAGCTCCTCCTCGGCCGAGGCCTGGCCGAGGTACAGGGCGGCGACCGATGCCAGCAGGTAGCTCGCGTACCCGGCCAGGCTGGTCGCGCCGGTGACCAGGCCGGGGAGAAGGGCGAAGAGGACCAGGCCGGCCTGGCGGGGCACCTTCCTCTCGTCCTGGGCGAACTCGGCCAGGAGCCCGGCCCAGGCGTGGATGGCCTGCCAGCAGTCGGGCCAGTCGCCAGTGCCCGGGCGGGGGACGAAGAGGGCCTGGTTGCGGCGGCGGAGGGCGCAGAGGAGGTCCTGGAGCCGGGCAAGCACGGCCTGCATCTGGCGAGCGGCCTGGGACAGCGACCCGGGGGTGTCCTCGCCGTAGTGCAGGTGCAGGAACTCGGCCAGGTGGTCCTGCATACACGCACCCCAGGCCGGCTCGACGTCCTCGGGCGGGTCGTGGAGGAAGGCCACGGCCGCCGCGCAGGCGTCGCGTTGGCTGGCGCGGCGCAGGAAGGCGGCGAAGTCCTCGGCGGGCATGGCAGCAGTTCAGGGACGGGTCGGGGACAGGACTGGCGGGACGCTGCTGGTCCGCGCGCCGATGTGCACCCGGTCCGCGAGCAGGCCGCCCGCGCGGGGGTGGATCAAGCTGCATGGCAACACCGGCATGGCAGGCTCCGGGGTGGGCTGGTGGATGCGGCGCAGACAGCCGCGGGCCTGGACTACCACGCAAGAGGGATGCCAACTGCGCGCCGGATCGGCCGGAGAGGTGGAACAGGATGGAGCGATCCCTGCAGGATGGCCCGGTGTTGGCGGCGCTAGATGGATTCTGGAGGGCCGTACCCGGGAATCATCGAGCGTGACGCGGGGACCAGAGGCGAGACGCCAGCAGCGGTGGCCCGGTCGCCCCCGGCCGCTCAGGGCATCGGCTCGGGATCGCTGCGGGACGCGGCGGGGACCAGGCGCAGGTGCGTCGCCATTCATCCTCTCCTTCGGCCAGCTTCCGGGCCAGGTAGGCAGTCACTACGCTCACGGCCTTTGGTACTCTGGCTTGGAAGGCTCTCTCTGCGGGGTAGCCTGGGGACCGACCGAAATATACGATGCGACGAAGCTTGGCGGCGGTGCTCATCTCTTCTGTTCGGACCTGGGGTCCGGACCGCGCGACGGCAAGCAGGTCACCCCCGCGGCCACCGTCGAACGCTACCGCGCCTACCAGCCGCCGCGGGAGGAATCGCTCTTTGGCCGGCCAGAGGGCCGGCACCGCCAGCCGCGATGCTGCTGCCGAAAGGCGCGGATAGGGACTGGCTGACCTATATATGTCGCCTGTGCTCCAGGCAGGGGCGCTGTTCCGAGGAGGACCGGTGGAATGGCTTGACCAAGGCGGCCGTCAGTAACTACATTGTTATCACTCAGACGGAGGAACGCAGCATGAAGGCACGGTTGGTCCGCATCGGGAACTCGCGGGGTGTTCGACTCCCGAAGCCCATGATCGAGGAGGCCGGACTCGCCGATGAGGTGGAGATCTCTGTCCGCGAAGGCACCATCCTGATCGCCTCGGCCCAACGGCCGCGCACTGGCTGGGCGGAGGCAGCCCGGCGCCTGCGTGACTCCGGCCAGGACAGTGCTGTCGATCCGCCGACGGCCACGCGGTTCGACGAAGAGGAATGGGAGTGGTGATCGCGGGCGCGATCTCGCGGGGCGATGTCTACCTCGTAGACCTGAACCCGACCCGTGGAACGGAGATCCAGAAGACCCGCCCGTGCGTCATCGTCTCCCCGGATGAGCTGAACGCCCACCTGCGCACGTTCATCGTGGCCCCCCTCACCACGGGCCGCCACCCCTACCCATTCCGAATTCCCTGCAG
>JBAZUN010000336.1:0-6885 GCA_041661365.1 Candidatus Latescibacterota bacterium | reverse complement strand
GCAGCGTGTCTTGATTGACGCGGCTGACGAGAATGGCTAGGTTCGCGAGGAAGGGACCCGTAACAGGAGAGACGGCGATGAGGTACCGGATCGCGCTCCATCGCTCGGAAGAGGGCATCAGCGTGTCGGTCCCCGGGTTGCCGGGCTGCTGGTCGCAGGGCAAGACCGAAGCCGAAGCATTGGACAACATCCAGGACGCCATCCGCGAGTACCTGGCGGTTGTCGAGCAGATCCTCCAGGGGGCCGAGGTGCGGGAGATCGAGCTCGCCGGGTAGCCATGCCGCGGTTGCCGGGCATCAACCACCTCGACGCGGTGCGGGCTCTGGAAAAGGCCGGGTTCCGCATCGCACGCCAAGGCAAGCACGTGGTCATGACCGATGGCGTCCGCATCCTGACCATCCCCCGTCACGATCCGGTGAACGCTTACACCATGGGTGGCATCGTGCAGGACGCTGGGCTCACGGTGGAGACGTTCCGCGCGCTGCTCTGATGTTACCGGCGGTAGGTCGGAGGCCCTCCCCGCTAGGAGCCTGTCGGAGAACCTCATTCGGGCTGCGGCCGCCCTCGGTGTCCGCCCGCTTCGTTCCGCTCGCTTGCCGCATCTCCCCTCGATGCGGCGCCGCTCGCGCGCCTTGCGGGCCGCCACCGGGAGGCGGCCTCGCTTACCCAAGCAGGTTCTCCGACAGGCTCCCAGATCCCCCTCCTGCGACCGCCGGTGCGTCAGCCGTGCCGCAAAGCGAGCCTGAGGCTCGTGGCCTGTCCGGCAACTGTATTCATTCATACCGTAGCGCTTTCACTGGGTCCGCGAGGGCCGCGCGGATCGTCTGCCAACTCACCGTCACCCAGGCCACCAGCAGCGCCCCCAGAGCGACGGCAAGGAACGGCGTCCAGGATAGGTCGATGCGGTCGGCGAACTGCTCCAGCCACCGGGTGCACACCAGCGCGGCGACGGGCCAGACCCCCGCGTTGGCCGCCAGCACCAGGCCGGTGTACTCCCGCGACAGCAGCCACACGATCCGCGTCACCGGCGCACCCACCACCTTGCGGATGCCGATCTCCTTGGTGCGGCGCTCCACGGCCAGGGCGGTCAACCCCAGCAGGCCCAGAGCGGCAATCGCGATCCCGACGCCAGCCGCGGCCCGGGTCACCGGTACCCAGCGGCCGTCCTGGCGCAGGGCCTCGGCCACGTCGTCGTCCAGGAAGGAGTAGGGCAGGGGGCGGCCAGGGAAGACCTGTTCCCACACTGCCTGGACCTGCTGCAAGGCCTCCCGCAGATGGCCCGGAGCCAGCCGGACATAGACGTTTTCCAGGTAGCGCGCATGTTCAGGAGGCTGGAAGATGATCGGGATCGCCTCCTGTCCCATCGGGGAGAGCTGGACATCGCCCACCACGCCAACGATGGTGCGCTGTCGCTGCGTGGCCCGGGGATCGGTGAACGACTGCCCCACGGCTGTCCCCGGACCCAGCAGACTCGCCATGGTCTCGTTGACCAGCATGGCGTCGCTTATCTCTGCCTGGCGGTCCCAGGCGATGCTGCGGCCCTCCTTGATCCCGATGCCCAGCGCTGCCAGGAAGCCCTCGTCGATGAAGAAGATCCCCACCTGACGCGGTCGGTCTCCGATCTGGAGGATGGTGCCTTCGTAGCGGTTGCTGGCGAACCGATTGTTGGCCGCGCCCACCGCGATGATCTCCGGACGCACGGCCGCGGCGTGTCGCAGGGCGGCGATCAGCGACTCGTAGGGAACCACGCTTCGTTCGGGCTGGCCCCGCTCGACGTCGATCACCATCACCTGGTCGCTGTCGAAGCCGAGTCCTTGTTCCCGCAGGTGCTCGACCTGGCCGGACATGACCAAGGCGGTGATCGCGAAGAGAGCGGCGCAGGCGAACTGCACGGCCACCAGGGCCCTGGTGAGAGGAGAGGTACCGCCGAAGCCAAGCCGACCACGCATGATCCGCACCGGGTCAAGGCGCGAGAGCAGGAGGGCCGGGTACAGACCGGTGGCCAGGGCGATGATGACGATCAGCGATCCGGCGCCGATCAGAGTGGGGGCCAGCCGCCAGCGGAGGTCGACACCCAGCAGACCGCCGAACGACGGCAACAGCAGCTCGGCGAGGGCAACCCCGGCGGCGACCGATACCAGGGTCACCAAGGTGGATTCTGCCAGGAACTGCCGCGCCAGCTCACCGCGGCTGGCACCCGCGGTCTTCCGGACCCCTACTTCACGGGTGCGGCGCGACATCAGGGCCAGCGAGAGATTGACGAAGTTCACGCAGGCAATGATCAGCACCCCGATAGCGATTCCAGCAACGGCCCAGCAGTAGAGCGGGTTCAGCACCGCAGGGATCTCCCGCAGGCCCTGGGTGAAGTGCATCTCGAGCAGCGGCAGCAGACGCAGCTTGATGCCCGCCTCGCCGCCCCACCGACGCTGCATCTCCGGGCTCAAGTGCCGGCTGGCGATGCGCGCCAGGGCCTCCTCCCCGGCCAGTCGGTCCACGCCGGGACTCAGCTCCACGAAGGTGAGGACGTGGCAGTGCCCCCACTGGTCGCTGAGCTGGCCCCGCACCGCGTGCGAGATGGCGAAGTCGAAGGTGAGACTCGAGCTGGTGGGCACCTCGACCACCCCCCGCACCTCGAACGAGCGGTGGATACCGGCCATGGTAACCACGAACTGGCGACCGATCGGCAGCACCTCGCCGTAGCACCTGCGGGCCAAGTCGCGGGACAGCACCACTCCCTGTGGGTCGGCCAGAGCCTGGCGGGAGTCCCCCGCCAGCTCCGGGAAGCTGAAGATGCTGAAGAACCCCGGATCGACGAATACCCCCCGGGCCCAGAGCGGCTCTCCTGCTTCCGGGGCAACGGGGACCCCATTGGTCATGTCGCCCCAGTACACCCTGACGACAGGGCCCAGCTCGGGCATCTCCTCGGTCAGGGTGGGCGCGAGGACGGGTGGGGTGCAGACCATGGGCAGGTCATCGCTGCCGGGCCACTGGTAGTCGTAGCGGATCAGGTGGATGCGTTCGGCGCTCTCGTGAAAGCGATCGAAGGACCACTGGTGATGGACATACAAAAGGGCCAGCAGGGAGAACGCTACGCCGACAGCCAATCCGGTGACGTTGAGCAGGGCGTAGGTTCTCTGCCGGAGAAGGTTCCTCCAGGCGACGGTCAGGTAGTTGCGCAGCATGGTGTTCCTCTCACTCCTGCCGCAAGGCGTCGACGGGATTGAGCCGGCTGGCGTACCAGGCCTGGAGCACGGCGACGGCCAGCACCGCGGCCAGGACCATACCGCTGGCCAGGATATACGGGAAGAGACTCGGCTCGGCTCGGTAGGCGAAGGTCTGCAGCCAGCGCTGGCCGGCAACCCAGGCCAGGGGCCAGGCCAGGGCGCTGGCGGCGAGACCGAGCCAGAGGTACTCGCGCGAGAGCAGGCTCACCACCGTGGCGGCGCTGGCGCCCAGGACCTTGCGGATGCCGATCTCGCGGGTGCGGCGGGCCGCGGCCAGGGAGACCAACCCCAGGGCGCCCAGGCAAGCCAGACCGATGGCCAGGGCTGCTCCCCAGCGGATCAGCCGGCCCCAGCGCTCCTCCTGGTCGTACTGACGGGCCACGTCCTGGTCCAGGAACGAATACCGGAACGGCAGGTCCGGGGCCACCTCCTCCCAAGTACGGCGCAGCAAGGCGAGCGTAGCGGCCGGGTTCCCAGGGGCGATGCGGACGTAGAGGTTCTGAAGCCAGTCGTCTGGGTCGGGATAGAGGCAGACCGGCCGAAGCGACTGGTGCAGGTCGTTGACGGTGAAGTCCTCGATCACCCCGACCACGGTTCGCTTCCCTCTTAGCTCCAGGGAATGCCCCACGCCCGTGCTCCAGCCGAAGGCCCGCACCAGGGATCGGGTGACTAGCACCGCCTGGTCACGGTCGGTCGGGAAGGCCGGGGAGAGGGCGCGGCCTTCGACCAGACGGAGCCCCAAGGTCTCGACAAAGCCCCAGTCCACCCCGTCGAATTCGACGGATACGCGTTGCCCGTCCGCCCGAGCGCCCGTTCCCCTGGAGTAGTCCTGCCCCAGGGTCATCCACGAGGCTGTCACACCCACAATTTCGGGTCGCTCCTCGGCCAGGGCGTGGAAGCGGGCGCGGATGGCCTGTCCTTGTTCGCTGGAACGATCCCAGACAAACCCGCTGTTGAGGACCACGACGTTCTCTCGATCGAACCCCAGATCGCGATGCAGCACGAAGTCCATCTGGCGCTGGAGCACCAGGACCCCGCCGATCAGGAAGACCGACAAGGCGAGTTGTGCGCCCACCAAGATGCGGCTGCGGGCGTTGATACGGCCGAACCTTAGGCTCCCCCGCAACACCTCCACCGGCTGGGGGCGGGATAGCATCCGGGCTGGGTACGCGCCGACGAGACCGGCTACCAGGAGGCCCAGAACGGGCAGGGCTAGCCAGGTGGTGTGGTCCAGCCCCGTCAACGGACGGCCGATCATGGCTCCGAAGCCCGGCAGGAGGAGCTCGGTCAGGGCAGCGCCAGCAGCCAGGGCCACGGCCGTGCTGATCGCTGCCTCGGCCCAGAACTGCCCGATCACCTGCCCCTCCCCGGCGCCCAGGGTTTTCCGCAGTCCCACCTCGCGCCAGCGGTCCGTGGCCAGGGCCAGGGACAGGCTTACGAAGTTGGCGCAGGCAATAAGGAGAACCAGCAAGGCCACAATCAGCACGGCCCACCCGAAGATCGGTAAGGTGGCCCGGTCGGTGCCACGAACCGACGGGTCGCGGTGGATGGCGCGCAGGGGTTGCAGGAAGTAGGCCATGCTGGCGGTCGCGCCGTATTGCTTGCGCAAGGACGCGATTATGGCCCCGTAATGTCGCTCGGTGAAGGCCGGCAGCAAGGCCTGTACGGAGGCTCTGTCTTCGGGGCGTGCAACCTCTACCAAGGTCTCGACGTAGTTGCCGCCTCGATCCGGACCCAGGGCGAACGGCAGGACGATGTCCAGTGCATAGCTGGAAGTGGGCGGCACTTCGATCACCGCGCCCACGGTATACGGCAGCCAGGCGGCCTTTTCCCGCACCTCGAGCGTCTGGCCGACAACCTGATGCAAGCCGAAGAGGCGCTCGGCGACAGATCGGCTGATGACAGCTGACCCCCGGTCCATCGCTGCGGTCAGCGGATCACCGGCCACCACCGGGAAGGAGAGCACCTGGTAGAAGGCTGAGTCGGCCCAGCCGACGCCTAGCTCTGCGGTCCGACCTTGGGCGCGCACGACGCGGCGATCCGTATTCGGAGAGTAGACCAGCCGACCGACCCGTGCCACCAGCGGGATCTCGGCCGCCAGAGCAGGTCCGAAGTCGAGACCGGCTTGCCCGAACACCAGCCTCTCCTGGGGAGCGGTGAAGGAGACGACCACCCGGTAGACCCGGTCAGCCTTGGTGTGGAAGGCGTCGAAGGAGCGCTCGTACGCCACCAGGGTCCAGGCCAGCAGGCAGAAGGCCACGCCGACCGCCAGACCGAGCAGGTTGATGGCGGTGTAGACCCGGCGGCGGACCAGGTGGCGCCAGGCAGTCAGTAGATAGCTGCGCAGCATCGGGAGCTCCTTTCACTCCTGCCTGAGGGCATCGACCGGGTTGAGCCGGCTGGCGTGCCAGGCCTGCAGGATGGCCACCACCAGCACGGCCGCGAGCACCAGGCCGCTGGCCAGGACGTAGGGGTAGACACTCGGCTCGGTGCGGTACGCGAAGGTCTGCAGCCAGCGCTGACCGGCGAGCCAGGCCAGGGGCCAGGCCACGACGCTGGCCGCCAATCCCAGCCAGAGGTACTCGCGCGAGAGCAGCGCCACCACGGTAGGCGCGCTGGCGCCCAGGGCCTTGCGGATGCCGATCTCGCGGGTGCGGCGGGCCGCGGCCAGGGAGACCAGCCCCAGGGCTCCCAGGCAGGCCAGGCCGATGGCCAAGGCCGCCCCCCACCGGATCAACCGGCCCCAGCGCTGCTCCTGGTCGTACCGTCGGGCCACGTCCTGGTCGAGGAATGAGTATCGGAAGGGCAGGTCAGGGGCTACCTCCTCCCAGGTACGGCGCAGCAGGGCGAGCGTGGCGGCTGGGTCACCAGGGGCGATGCGCACGTAGAGATACTGGTGGTGTTCTTCCGGATCCGGGTAGAGGCAGACGGGACGCAGGGCCTGGTGCAGGTCGTTGACGTGGAAGTCCTCGACGACGCCAACCACGGTCCGTTGCCCGTGCAGTTCGAGGGACCGCCCCACCCCGGAGGCCCAGCCGAACGCCCGCAGCAACGACCGGGTGACTACTACCCCTCCCTTCTGGTCGCCGGGAAAAGCAGGAGAGAAGGTCCGGCCTTCGATGAGGCGTATACCCATGGTCTCGACGAAGTCATAGTCGACCCGATCAAACTCGACGGGCACCTTCCTCCCGGCGTCGATGGCGTAGGTCCCGCGGAAGTAGCCCTGTCCCAAGGTCATCCACGAGGCGGTCACCCCCAGGATCTCAGGTCGCTCCTCGGCCAAGGCCCGGAACCGCTGGCGGATGGCCGCGCCCTGCTCGCGGGTACGGTCGAAGACGAAGCCGGTGTTGAGAACCACCACGTGGGCCCGGTTGAAACCCAGGTCACGGTGCCGGAGGAAATCGAGCTGCCGACCGACGACCAAGGCGGCGACGACGAGCATCACGGACAGGCCCAACTGCAGGCCGATGAGGATGCGGCTGCGGGCACCGACCCGGCCCCAGCGCAGCGAGCCCCGGAGGACCTCGACCGGTTGGGGGCGGGCCAGCACCCAGGCCGGGTACGCCCCGGTGACCAGGGCCACTGCCAGACCCGGCGGCACCAGCGCCAGCCACGGGGTCCCCGCCGCGGTCAGCGACCGGTCGACCATGGCCCCGAAGGC
>JBAZUN010000335.1:0-6886 GCA_041661365.1 Candidatus Latescibacterota bacterium | reverse complement strand
TCGACCGGGCTGAAGACCTGGCCGAGGCCGATCTCCGTCTGATCCGCGGCCTGACGGAACCCGGCGCTCCCCCGGACCAACGGGTCCCGTACCTGGTCCAGGTCCAGGCGCGGGGACGCGAGTTCGGCGCTGACCTCTTCCTCGAGGGCGGGACCCTGCAGATCCTGCGCCTCACCGAGAAGTACCTGCTGGACGAACCCGGCTTGGCCGGAGTGGTCGGTGCGTATTACCCGGCCCGACTGGCGGCCTCCGAGCTGGCCCGCCTGGAGTCGGTCTTCCTGCGGGCCGCACTGGCCCTGGGGATGACGCGCGGTATCGCCATGGTCGACGTCATCCTGACCGAAGAGGGTCCCTGCCTCCTGGAGATGGCGCTCCGGCCCGGCGGCGACTGCCTCCCCGATCTGTGCCGGCGCGCCCTGGGGTACGATCCGGTGGCCGCGGCCTGCCGGGTGGCCCTGGGCCGTCATCCCGGACCGGCGGCGACCTCGGCACCGGAGCCGCTGGCCGCGCTTCACCTGCTGGCCGACCGCTCAGGCACGATCCGTCGACTGGATTTCGGCCGGCTCCTGGCTCACCCCGCGGTCGTTGAACTGCTCGAGGTCTACCACGGCCCGGGTGAACTGCTCCGGTGCTGGCCGGGGAGCTACGACGAGCGGATCATCGCCTCCTGTTTAGTGCGCTGCGCCGAGCCGCGGGAGCTGCCCGGACTCTGCCGGGATCTGCCGGGGCTGATCGACCTGGAGCTGGAGCCCGAACCCCCTCCTTGCCCGGAGCCTCGTCCCTGATGAGCCTCTCCTCCACGACCCGCGCCGCGGTCCTGACCGCCGTTGATCGCATCCTGGCCGAACCGGATCAGGGGTTGATCCCCGGCGAGCTGACCACCCTGGTCGGCGAGGTGCTGGAGCGCCGCGAGCTCTACCTGGCCGCGGCCCGGGAGTACGGAACGCCCCAGTACCTCTTCGAGGAGGAACGGCTGCAGCGGTGCGCCGACCGCTTCGCCGCGGCCTTCTCCCGGCCGGGCCAGCAGACGCGGGTGCACTACGCCTTCAAGGCCAACCCCTCACTCCCCCTGGTCCGGGCGGTCCATCGCGCCGGACTGAGCGCCGATGCCTCCAGCGGCCTGGAGCTCGAGCTGGCCCTGCGCTGCGGTTTCGAGCACGTGGTGCTCAGCGGACCGGCCAAGACCGACGAGGAGCTGAGCCTGGCCCTCCGCCACCGCGAGCGGGTCACCGTGCACCTCGACAGCTTCCACGAGCTGGAGCGGCTGGAGGCCCTGGCCGGCCGGCACGGGGTGCAGATCGACGCCGGGATCCGGCTGAACACCCAGGGGCACGGCCTGTGGACCAAGTTCGGGATCCCCCTGGACGCCCTCCCCGAGCTGGTGCAGCGGGCCGGCGAGGGACGCCAGGTCCGCCTCCGCGGGGTGCAGTTCCACCTGAGCTGGAACCGGAACGCCACGGGGTACCTCCGGACCCTTACCGAGCTGGGACCGGTGCTGCAGGCCAATGCCCCGCCCGGCGGATGGGCCTTCGTCGACATCGGGGGCGGGTACTACCCGGAGGACGACGAGGCGGTCTACCCCTGGCTCACGCCGGCGGGCCGACTCCTCAGTCAGTCAGACCAGGCTCCCGCGGAAGGCCCCCCGGCCGACTGGGACCTGCGGCACCTGCTGCATACGGTGCAGCCGATCGAGGGGATGGCCGGGGAGATCCTCGACACCTTCGCGCCACAGGTGGTCGGCCGGCTGGGACCGGTGGCGCTCTGGCTGGAGCCGGGTCGGTACCTGGCCAATCAGGCCGTTCACCTCCTCCTGCGCGTGGCCGACGTCAAGGCCGAGGGGATCGCCATCACCGACGGTGGTACCAACCTGCTCGGCTGGGAGCGTCTGGAGAGCGAGCACTGCCCGCTGATCAGCCTCTCCCGGCCGGCCTCCTCGCAGGTTCGCTGCCGGATCTACGGCTCCCTGTGCACGCCGCACGACCTCTGGGGATTTACCTGCTACGGCTCCGGGATCGAGGCCGGCGACCTGCTGATCCTGCCGGCTCAGGGTTCGTACGTGCAGACCCTGGCCCAGCGGTTCATCAAGCCGATCTGTCAGACCGTGGTCCTGGAACCCGGCGGCAGGATGACCCGGGCCCAGGCCGCGGAGACCTTTCTCGACCGGTACCCCGAATTCCGCGACAGCGACGACCTCCCGTGAGATCGTCGACCGCCCCTCGGGGCCTGGCCGCACCTTTCCTCCGAGGTGAATCGCCGTGAGAATCGTGGCCTCCTCCTCCCATCGCCGGCACGCGCCGGCCACCGAATTCACCGGGGAGGGGCTCCTTCCCTACCCCGAGACCCCGGACCGGGTCGACGCGATCCTGACCAGCCTGCGGCAGGCCGGACAGCACCCGGTGCTCCCGCCGCGGGAGCTGCGCCCCGCCGAGCTGACCGCGGTGCACGAGCTCGGGTATCTCGAGTACCTCCAGCAGGCCTACCCGGCGTGGATCGCCGCCGGATTGCCGGCCGCCGGGGTGGTGGGCTCGGTCTATGCCACCGGTTCCGGGTGTCGCGCGCCGGCGAGCGTGGTCCTGCAGGCGGGCTCCTGGGCCGGGGACACCACCCCGATCGTCGAGGGGACCTGGCAGGCGGCGCTGTCCAGCGCCGCCTGTGCCGTGACCGCCGCCGAGGCCGTGCGCGACGGTCAGGACCGCACAGCCTATGCCATCTGCCGTCCTCCCGGGCACCATGCCGGACGGGCCAGCCTGGCCGGGTACTGCTACCTGAACAACGCGGCGATGGCCGCCTCCACCCTGACCAGCCTGGGCCGGGTCGCGGTGATCGACCTGGACTTCCACCACGGGAACGGCACCCAGGAGATCTTCTACGGCTCGGACCAGGTGCTGTTCGTCTCGCTGCACGGAGATCCCGACCGACAGTACCCGCTCTATACGGGACGGGCGGACGAGAAGGGGACCGGACCCGGACTGGGGTACAACCGCAACCTCCCCCTGCCGGCCGGGACCGCGGACCCGGAGTACCTGGCCACCCTCGACCTCGCGCTTGACCTCGTCGCGGGCTTCCGGCCGGCGGCCCTGGTGGTCTCTGCCGGGATGGACACCTGTGCCGGCGATCCGCTGGGCGACTTCGCCCTGTCCCCGGCCTGCTTCCCCCGGATCGGCGAGCGGCTGGCCTGGCTGGGCCTCCCCCTGGTCGTGGTGCAGGAAGGGGGATACCGCCTGGATCTGCTCGGACCGGCCGTGGCCGGATTGGTTACCGGCCTGGGGGATGAGCCTCGGGGATGGTCCTGAATCCCTGCCGACCACGGTCAGTGCCCCTCGCCGTGATCCTCCTCCGGCCGGGCGCTCGACCGGTTCCCGGTTGAACGCGCGACGGGTGGTACCGTAGATTCCGGCGTCCTGATCTCTTCGCGACACCCCTTTCACGACAGGTGGGCGCCTCGGCGCCAGGAGGATTCGATGAGCGGCAGCGCGGCCCGGCACCAGGCCACGGTAGCGGCAACCGGGTTCAAGCCGGTGCCACCGGCACTGAACTTCGCCGAGAATTCGGTCCGCGAGCTGTTCGGCGCAAACGTCTTCAGCAACTCGGTGATGAAGGAGCGCCTTCCCCGCCAGGTCTACGCCTCCCTGCGCCAGACGATCGAGGCCAGGGAGCGGCTGGACCCGTCGGTGGCCGACGTGGTGGCCGCGGCCATGAGGGACTGGGCCATCGACAAGGGGGCAACCCACTACGCCCACGTCTTCTACCCGCTGACCGGCCTGACCGCCGAGAAGCACGACAGCTTCCTCGTGCCCGACGGCGACGGGAACGCCCTCGCGCAGTTCGACGGGAAGGCCCTCATCCAGGGAGAGCCCGATGCCTCGAGCTTCCCGAGCGGCGGCCTGCGCACCACCTTCGAGGCTCGCGGATACACGGCCTGGGACGTGACCAGTCCGGCCTACATCCTGGAGAACCCCAACGGCACCACCCTGTGCATCCCCACCGCCTTCGTCTCCTGGACCGGTGAAACCCTCGACAAGAAGACGCCGGTCCTCCGCTCGCTGCAGGCCCTGAACCGGCAGGCCCAGCGGATCCTGCGGCTGTTCGGCGATCCCGACCCGGGCCGCGTCTACTCGACCATCGGCGCCGAGCAGGAGTACTTCCTCGTCGACCGGAACCTGTTCTACGCCCGTCCCGACCTGGTAGCCACCGGCCGGACCCTGTTCGGCGCCCGTCCCCCCAAGGGGCAGGAGCTGGCCGACCACTACTTCGGGGCGATCCCCGACCGGGTGCTGGCCTTCATGCTGGCCTGCGAGCACGAGCTGTTCAAGCTCGGGGTGCCGGTGAAGACCCGCCACAACGAGGTCGCCCCGGCCCAGTACGAGATCGCGCCGGTCTTCGAGGAGGCCAATACCGCCACCGACCACCAGCAGCTCGTGATGCTGACCCTGCGCCGGGTGGCCGAGAAGTACGGCATGGCCTGCCTCCTCCACGAGAAGCCGTTTTCAGGGATCAACGGCTCGGGGAAGCACGTGAACTTCTCGCTCTACAACGCCCGGCACGGGAACCTGCTCGATCCGGGGGACAACCCCCACGACAACGCCCAGTTCCTGGTCTTCTGCGCCGCCTTCATCCGGGCGATCAGCCTGCACGCGCCCGTGCTCCGGGCGGTGGTGGCCACGGCCAGCAACGACCACCGCCTGGGCGCCCACGAGGCGCCGCCGGCCATCATCTCCGTCTTCCTGGGCGAGGAGTTGACCCGGGTCCTCCGCCAGATCGGCACCGACGAGACCCGCGCCTCGACCAAGCGCGACGCCCTGACGGTCGGGGTCGACACCCTCCCGGCCCTGCCGATGGACGCCGGCGACCGCAACCGCACCAGCCCCTTCGCCTTCACCGGGAACAAGTTCGAATTCCGCGCCGTGGGCGCCAGCCAGTCGATCGCCGGACCGACGGTGGCGATGAACACCATCCTGGCCGAATCCCTGGACTACATCGCCACCGAGCTGGAGCGAGTCACGGCCGGGGATCCCGGGCGGCTCAACGCCGCGGTCCAGGACCTGCTCCGCCGGCTGGTGGACGAGCACGGCGCGGTGATCTTCAACGGGGACGGATACTCGGAGGCCTGGCACCAGGAGGCGGAGAAGCGCGGCCTGCCCCACCTGAGGACCGCGATCGAGGCCCTGCCGGCGCTGACCGCGCCCGAGTCGGTGGCCCTGTTCGAGCGCCAGCAGGTGCTGTCCCGGCGGGAGCTGGAAAGCCGCCAGGAGATCTACCTCGAGCAGTATTCCCTCTCCGTCCGGGTCGAGGCGAACGTCGTCCTGGAGATGGGACGGACGGTGATCCTCCCCGCGGCCCTCCGCTATCAGACCGAGCTGGCCGAGAACTGCGCTCGGATGCAGGAGGTCGGTCGGACCGGGGCCATCGGCCTGCTGGACGAGATCTCGGCCCTGGTGCGGGAGCTGCAGGACCAGTTGGCGGCGCTGGCGGCGGTGGTGGTCCCGCCGGCCGGAGCCGCGGTCCTGGAGACGGCGGCCCATTACTGCGACCGGGTGAAGCCGTTGATGGCCACGGTGCGGACCGCGGCCGACAAGCTGGAGGCGGTGGTGGCCGACGATCTGTGGCCGCTGCCGACCTACCAGGAGCTGCTCTTCATCCGCTGAGCTCACTGAACAACGACGGGTCCGGGATCGCCCTGCCAGGGAGGATCCCGGACCCGTTCTGCCCATCCCCGTTCCCCTCGTCTGGCGTGATCGCTCGGTCGACAGCCCGACTCATTGGCGCACCAGGGCGACCTTCCCGATGACGGTCTCTCCCGAGGTCGTCACCCGGTAGAGGTAGATCCCGCTCCCCACCTCCTCGCCCCGCTCGTTGCGGCCGTCCCAGGCCACGCCGCCGTCGCCGTCCGCTTCCACCAGGATCCTCACCAACTGGCCGCGCAGGTCGTGCACCGAGACGGTGGCCCGCGCCGGGAGGAAGGCAAAGGTCAACGGACCACGCCTGGGCAGGAAGGGGTTGGGCAAGGGCCGCACAGCGGAGAGATCGGTGGCGACACAGGCCAACGCGGCAGAGCCGTGAACCGCTTCGCCGGCGGTCGTGGCCAGGCCGTGCACCGACACCTCGTACCGTCGGCCAAGGGGGAGGAGGGGGGTTTGCGGATCGAGGAGCAGCTCAAGCGTCCAGGCGTCGGCCTCGACCGCGGTGATGCGGACCGGTCCCGGGATAACCTCGATCACCGCTTCCGGGTCGGCCGGGGCGGTCACCGGCCCGCTAAACCTGAGCACGATGCGGTCCAGGTTCAGCGCCTCGGCCCCCAGCAGCCGCACCGGCGCTTCCTCTCCCCCGAGGCGGAAGGAGAACCGCTGGTCGGCCGGATCGGGCAGGGTTCCCTGGGGCGTGGTCACCCCCTCCAGCCACAGGGTGAAGGAACCCGAGTCCGGCAGGTCGGCCGCGAACCCCAGCAGGGCACGTCGGCCTCCCTGGTCGAGCAGGACCGACTGGGCATCCCCCGGCCCTGGGTCGAGGCGCAGTCGGTACGGCTCGCGGTACGGGATCTGGACCGGTGCCGCGAAGGTCACCGCCAATCGTCGCGTTCCGGCGCGGGAAACGGCCAGGACCCGCGGACCGGACTCGGGCCAGACCGCGATCGACGGCGAGGCCGAACCGGTCTCGCCCGTGATCGAATCGACCGCGGCCACGGTGTAGGCGTAGGTCCGGCCCGAGGTCAGGCCGGTGTCGATGAAGGCCGTATCAGCAACCAGCGGGGCGACGACCGCGCCATCGCGACGGACGAGGTACCCGACGGCACCCCCCACCGGTTCCCAGGTCAGCAGGACCCGGTCCTCACCCAAGGCTCGCGCCGCAAGGGTTCCAGGGAGATCCGGCATCCCCGGGGCGGGTGCCG
>JBAZUN010000334.1:0-6953 GCA_041661365.1 Candidatus Latescibacterota bacterium | reverse complement strand
GGCGTAGACCTTGTCGAGGATCAGCGGCACGGTGAGCATCGCCTCGGGCGCGGAGAGCCGGACGTCGGCCAGCACCCGCTCGGGGGATCGGGCCAGGTCGAGGGTCCACCCCTTGGCCAGCGGATAGTAGATGTTGAGGATCCCCAGCGAGTGGTAGTCGGGCGCTGACTTGAACATCCGGAGCGGCTCGCGCTCGGCGATGACCTCCCAGGCCTCCTCGACGTTGGCCACGATGTTCTCGTGGGTCTGCACCACCCCCTTCGGCAGCCCCGAGGAGCCGGAGGTGTAGAGGACCTTGGTCTCGTCGCCGGGCTCGAGGTCGACCTCGGGGACCGGCCGGCCCTCGCCCATGGCCAGCAGCTCCTCCCAGGTAAGGGCGCCTTCCTCCGCTCCCTGGGTATAGACCAGGCGCGGCGGCTGGGCCAGGAGCTGCCGGACGCGCTGGTACTGCTCGCTGCCGCGCCGGTCGACGAACAGCAGCTCCAGGCCGGAGTGGTGGATGCTGTGGAGGAGCACCTCGGCCGGGACCTTGAGGCAGAGGGGCACCACCGAGACCCCCAGCAGGTCGGCGGCCAGGAACAGGACCAGCGGCTCCTCGCTCCCCTCGACGAGGATGCCGACGCGCCGGCCGCGGCGCACGCCGAGGTGGTGCAACCCGGCGGCCAGACGGTCGCGCCGGGAGCGCAGCTCCGCGTAGGTGACCGGCTGGAACTGCAGCTCCCCCGTGCCCGCGGCGGGACGCAGGACGCGGATCGCCGGGCGCTCGGCGTACTGGTCGAAGCTCTGGTCCATCAGGTCTTTCAGGGTGCGTGCCATCACTCCCCTCCTGCTGGGGAACCGGGAAACGCCTGGTGGCAGACGCCGGCCAGAGGCCGGTGCGGCGAATAGTGCTTCGATGCGGCTGGTATGATACTGAGCCGCGGACCGGGCAGCAAGCGATTTCGACCAAGGGTTCTGCCGCGGCTCGGCCCGGTGTGGGCGGGTTTCGTCCGGGTGGTGGCTTTGCTTATATTGATTCGATTCCTGCACACCTCCCTCGGCAGCGCTGGCCATGCCCGACACCGACTCCTCCGCCGCCCCTTCACCCGGACCGCGGCAGCCCCCTGCCTCCACCCCCGCGGGCGAGCTGCTCAGCGGGCTCGAGGATCTGCTCAAGGAAGAGGGGCTGAGCCTCGAAACGAGCGAGGAAGGGTCCCCGGAAGACGAGCTGGCCGACCTGTTCGACGACGCCGGCGACCCGTCGACGGCCGCAGCCCAATCGCCGGGCCCTGCCGCGGCGGCACCGTCGGCCCGGCAGCGGGTCGACACCCGGTCCGCCCGTCAGAGCCGGCGCAGCCGCGATCTGGAAACCTTCCGCAGCCTCGAGGTCCAGATGCGGCTCGACCCGATGGGGGTGGAGGTCGCCGAGGATCGGTTGAGCGCCTCGCTCAGCCGGGTGACCGCCGAGGACACCTTCGAAGAGATCATCCGCCTGCTGGCCAACGCCAAGATCTCCTCGGGGATCGACCACGAGGGGATCCGCGTGGCCATGGCCAAGGCCTCCCGGGGTCAGCCGGTCTACGGAGTGACGGCGGCTCGCGGTCGGCCGCCCCGGCTGGCCAAGCCGGCCGAGGTGGAGTACCGCCTGCCGCCGGAGATGCTCGCCCCGCGCAAGCCGGGGAGCGCCACCGAGTTCGAGCGTCTCAAGCTGTTCCTGGCCGGACCCAACTCCGAGGCCCTCAACTCCTGGCGCGGCCCGGTCCGGGTGGTCCGGCCGGACGAGGTGATCGCCGAGCTGGTGCCGGCCCAGGTCGAGCCGGGCGAGGACGTGTACGGCGAGCCGGTCTTCCTGGCGGCCGTGGAGAAGCAGACCCTGACCTTCGGCGACAACACGGCCCTGTCCGAGGACGGCACCCGGGTGGCGGCCACGGTCTTCGGGTACGCCGGACTGATCGAAGGCACACCCACCGTCCTGCCGCCGATCTGGATCTCCGAGGACCACATGGAGGCCCGGTTCGTCTACCTTCCCTGCGAGGGCCCTTTCCCCGTGCCCACGCCCCAGGACATCGAGCAGTTGCTGCAGCTCTTCTGGGTCGAATACGGGGTGATGACCCGGCAGATCGAGCTGATTCTGCAGCGGCTGAGTCGCGGCCAGGCCCTCTCGACCTCCCTGCCGATCGCCCAGGGTGCCCGCGAGATGGCGGGCGAAAACGCCCAGATCCAGTACGCCTTCGACACCTTCTCCGTGCTGAGCTGGAGCCAGCTTCAAGGGCTGTGGGGGCTGCCGACGCCCGAGGCGGTCGCGGCCGGGGTCGCCGAGCTCTACGCCGACGGGACCGCCCCGCGGTTCACCGCCTTCCGCGAAGGCGCGGTGGTGGTGGAGAAGATCCCGGCCACCGAGGGGATCCCGGGGAAGGACATCCAGGGAGAGGAGATCATCCCCCAGGAAGGACAGGACGTGCCCTGGAGGTGGGAGACAACCTGGTGCTGGCCGAGGACCGGCTGCGCGGCCAGACCGTCTGCTTCGGGTACGTCTGCCTCAAATGGGACATCCAGCCCACCCTGATCTCGCCCCTGTGGATCGCCCCGGACAAGTCGACGCTCTACTACCTCAACCTCCCCCAGACCGCTCCGGCCCGATACCCGACCCTGGAGGAGATGATGGCCCTCCTCTCCCGGGAGGGGATCGCGCACGGCTTCCATGCCGAGCGCTGGGCCGAGAACCTCCAGGCCCTGGAGTCGGGACAGCTCGACGAGGTGATGGTCCTGGTGGCCAGCGGGACCCGGGCCCAGACCGGCCGTGACGCCGCCTTCGAGTGGGCCATCGAGATCCCCGACCGCAGCCCCGGGAAGATGCAGGAGGACGGCTCGATCGATTTCCGGGAGCGCAGCCTGACCACGGTGGTCAAGCAGGGCGATCTCATCGGCCGGCTGATCCCCCCCCTGCCGGGGACCCCGGGGAAGGACCTGCTGGGCCGGCCGGTGCAGCCGACCCAGTCGGTAACCATCGAGGTGGTCACCGACTCCCGCATCTCGGCCAAGCCCAGCGAGGACGGGGTGCTCTCCTTCCACGCGGCGGTCGGCGGCGGGGTGGCCAGGGAGACCCGGATCCAGGAGGCCAAGAACCGGTCGCAGCAGCGGATCCACCTCGGCATCTACCCGATCTCCAACATCGAGCACGACGTCGATTACTCGACCGGCAACGTCGACTTCAACGGCGACGTGGTCATCGGCGGCTCGGTGCACGCCCAGTTCACGGTGCGGGCGACCGGCACGGTGTCGATCGGCGGGTACGTCGAGGCCGGGGCCTGCATCACCGCGGGGAAGGACATCCTGATCAAGCGGGGGGTGGTCGGCTCGACCACCGAGCTGGTCGCCAGCGGCGACGTGATGGCGAAGTACATCCAGGAGGCCACCATCCGGGCCGGCGGCGACGTCAAGGCCGGCTCGTACATCTTCAACGCCTCGATCCGGGCCGGCGGTCAGGTGGTGGTGGCGGGGAAGGGCGAGGGGAAGTCACGGGCCCTGGTCGGCGGCCTGGTCTGGGCCGCCAAGGGGATCACCGCCCGCTCGATCGGCTCGCCGTACAACACCAGCACCCGGCTGGTGGTGGGGATCGATCCCGAGTACGTGAACCGGGCCGACCAGATCCGGGCCAACATGCAGGCCTGCGACGAGAAACAGCAGAAGCTGCTGCGGTCAGTGGGGCTGGACAGCACCGACCTGGCCCTGATCCGCCAGCGGCTGGCCCGGTGCCGCACCCCCAAGGAGAAGCAGGGGATCCTCTCCTGCCTGAAGCGGGTGGCCAAGGTCGCCGAGCTGGAGCAGGGCCTGCAGCAGGAGCTGAGCGAGATCGCCGAGACCCAGCGCAAGCTGGCCTTCCGCGCCACCGCCAACGTCCAGAACGAGCTGTTCGCCGGGGTCGAGCTGCGCATCGGCGAGGAAACGCTGACCCTGCACGACGACGACGCCAAGGTCAGCTTCCGCCTGATCCAGGAGGACGAACAGCTCAGCATCCAGAAGGGGCCGTTCAAGGGGAGCCTGCGATAGCACCATCGCCGAAGGTCTTCCCGCCCCGCAGAACCTCACCCCGCTACCCCGTGAGGCCCAACTTGCAAACCCCCGCCCCCCGATCCCTGCCGATCCGTGGTACGCTCCTTCTGCCGCTTTGCCGTTGCTCGATCCTATTGATCTCGCTCCTCCTCGGATCGGCCCTGGCGCCGCGGCCGGCGGCCGGTCAGGATCAGACCGGCGCTCCCCGGTACCGGGGAAGCATGGGGACGGTGACCGTCGGCGACCGGCAGCTCTACCGCATCTCCCTCAGACCCGAGCTCCCCCTGGGCCGGCTCGGCGTGGCGCTCGACCTGGAGCTCTTCGTCGACGAGGACGGCGACCTGAGCGCCACGGGATGGGAGTTCGACACCGGCACCGCCGCCTTCGACTCCTTCCTGCGCAAGATCTACTACCTCCGCTACGGCCAGCCCCAGGACCCGACCTACGTGCGGGTGGGGGCCCTGGACAACGTGACCCTCGGGTACGGGCTGATCGTCTCGGACTACCGCAACACCCTCGAATACCCGGGGGTGAAGAAGGTCGGCGCCCAGTTCGGCCGGCGCGACCTGGCCGGCTCCGGGATCGGCCTCGAGGGGTTCGTCAACAACCTGCAAGACCTCAATCAGGGAGGCGGCCTGATCGGACTGCGCCTCTCGCGTCGGGCGATCGGCAACCTTGAGCTGGGGCTGAGCTACGTGGTCGACCTCGACCAGTACGCCGGTCTGCTCGACACCGATGGGGACGGGTTTCCGGACGTGGTGGACGCCTTCCCGGGGAACAAGGACCTGGCCCTCGACAACGACCGCGACGGGGTCGCCGACGGGGTCGACAACGACGACGACAACGACGGCGCCATCGACGTGGACGCCGGTGCCGGTCTGCCCGACGACGTGGTCGCCTCGCTGATCGGTCTCAGCGACAGCCACGGGGACGGGATCTTCCCGGTGGACCGGGCGGTGAGCCGGACGACCCCGTTCAACCGAGATCGGGTCAAGCGGGATCGCCTGGCGATGCTGGGGCTGGACGCCGCCTATCCGCTGGCCGAGCGCGAGCGGTTGGCGCTGAAGCTCTATGGGCAGTTCGCCCTCCTCCTCGACGACGACGACGCGCTGACGGCCGCGGATGCGGCCGAGCAGGGGATCGCGCCGGGGAACCGCAAGGCCAAAGGGTGGGGGCTGGCCGCTCCCGGACTCTGGCTGCAGGCCGGACCGCTGACCGGCCAGCTTGAGCTGCGGCACTTCCGCGACGACTTCAACGCCGGGTACTTCGACAACCTGTACGAGGTGGACCGGGCCCGGCTCGATCCGGCCTCTGGTCAGGCCCGCCCCAAGGACGCCAACCTGGCCCGCGGCGAGTCGGTCTCCGGGCTGTTCGGCAAGGCCGGTGCCGAGCTGGCCGGACTGGTCCACGCCTCGGCCTCGTACCAGTACCTCGCTGGCGCCGACGACCCGCAGCAGCAGCTCATCGCCGGGGCGCGCCTGACCGACCAGTTGATGGCCCGGGTGCCGCGGCTCACCGAGGCGCGGGCCTATTACCAGAAGAACTACATCGGCGCCCGGCTGAACCAGGACGGCGACCCGGGCTCCGAGGACGGGTTCTTCGAGTCGACCGAGGACGCCTTCTACGGGTATCTGCTGGGGCTGCGCCTGTCCGGAGGGGTCTCGGTGCTGTGGGATACCCGGTACGTCTTCGCCCGGGAGGCCGATCAGAGCCTCGAGCGGCGCAAGCTGATGACCATCGAAACCGTGTTCGATTTCTGATTGTAAGCCGAGGAGGCGGCATCCGTGAAGATCACCGAGGTCAAGGCCATCGTCCTGCGACTCCCCGAGGTGACGGCCAAGTGCGAGGGGACCCAGGACACCTGTCTCATCCGGGTGGACACCGACGAGGGGATCAACGGCTGGGGGGAGGTCGACTCCGCGCCCACCGTGGTCAAGGCCATCGTCGAGGCCCCCCTCTCCCACCAGATCGCCAACGGCCTGGCCAACGCTTTGGTCGGCGCCGATCCCCTGGCCATCGACGTCTGCACCGAGCGGATGATGCAGGCGGCCAACTACTACGGCCGGGCCGCGGTGGGCACCCATGCCATGGCCGGGATCAACCTGGCCCTGTGGGACGTCGCCGGGAAGACCTGTGGCCAGCCGGCCTGCCGGCTGCTGGGGGGGCCGCACCGCGACCGCTTCCGGGCCTACTGCTCCATCCTCTTCGGCGAGACCCCGGCCGCCACCTACGAGCTGGCCCGACGATTCGTCGACCGCGGCTTCACGGCGATCAAGTTCGGCTGGGGACCGATGGGACAGGACGAGGCCAACGACGTGGCCCTGGTCCGCGAGGCCAGACGCGGCGCCGGGGACCAGGTGGACATCCTGGTGGATGCCGGCCAGGTCTGGAACTGGCGGACCGCGCTCCGACGGGCGCACCAGTTCGCCGAGTTCGGGATCTTCTGGCTGGAGGAGCCTTTACACCCGGGTGACGTGGAAGGGTACGCCCGGCTGTCGGGGGCCAGCCCGATCCCGATCGCCGCGGGCGAGGCCGAGTCCCTGTACCCCGACTTCGAGCGGCTGCTGACCCAAGGCGGGATCGACTGGATCCAGCCCGATCCAGGCCGCTGCGGCCTGTCGACCATGGTCGAGGTGGGACGCCTGGCCCACCGCCTCCACCGCAGGGTGGTCAACCACAGCTTCAAGAGCGGGATCACCATCGCCGCCTCCCTGCACGGCCTGGCCGCGGCACCCCACGGAGAGCTCTTCGAATACTGCATGGCCGACTCCCCCCTCCGCCACGACCTCACCCGGGAGCGGTTCGAGGTCGTCGACGGGTGGGTGAAGGTCCCGCAGGCCCCGGGGCTGGGGGTGACGATCAACCAGGAGACCGTAGACCGGTACCGGGTCGCCTGACTCGATCCAGGAAGCACGGCACCC
>JBAZUN010000333.1:0-6967 GCA_041661365.1 Candidatus Latescibacterota bacterium | reverse complement strand
CGGACGGGCCGCCGGCGGCGCTGCTGGCGCCGGCCGGGCAGACCCTGGCGGTGTACATGGGCGTGCGGGCCGCCGACCGGCTGCAGGCGGCCCTGCTGGCGGCAGGCCAGGCCGCGGATACGCCGGTAGCGGTGGTGCAGAGCGGCACGACACCCCGGCAGCGCGTCCACTTCTGCCGCCTGGGGCAGCTGGCCGCCACGGTGCAGGGCCGGGAGGTGGCCGCGCCGGCCCTGGTCTTCGTCGGCCCGGTAGTGGCCCGAGCGCCCGGATTCGCGTCAGCCGCTACACCCGGGGCGGCCGTCCCCGGTTCCGAGCCGGCGGCTGACGAGGGACCGGAGGCGAGGGAGGTCGCCGCCGTCGCGTGGTAGCCACGGTCGGCTGCGGCTCTTGCAGAGAGGACAGGAGATGGCAGAGACCTACAGCGAGTTCGGCTATAGCGGCAGCGGCACGGCCGAGGATGTGCTGGCCTGGGCCCTGGATCGGTTCCACCCCCGCATCGCTATCGCCTGCAGTCTGCAGCACGCGGTGGTGGTGCACCTGGCGGTGCAGATCCGGCCCGACGTGCGGGTGTTCTCGGTGGACACCGGCCGATTGCCCGAGGAGACCTACGAGTGCGCCCGCGACCTGGAGCGGGCCCTGAAGATCCGCATCGAGTGGGTCTTCCCGCGGCACGAGGCGGTGGAGCGGCTGCTGCGCGAGGGCGGGACCCACTCCTTCCGCGAGAGTCCCGAGGCCCGACGCCATTGCTGCGGCATCCGCAAGCTGGAGCCGACTGGGCGGGCCCTGGCCGGGCTGGACGCCTGGGTCTCAGGGATTCGGCGTGAGCAGGCCGCCACCCGCCAGGACCGCGGCAAGATCGAATGGGACGAGACCCGTCCCGGCCTGCTGAAGATCAACCCGATCGCCGACTGGACCAACGAGCAGGTGCGCGAGTACGTCCGACGGCATCGACTGCCCTACAACCGACTGCTGGACCGGGGGTACACCTCCATCGGCTGCGCCTGCTGCACCAGGGCCGTGGAGCCGGGGGAGGATCCGCGGGCCGGCCGCTGGTGGTGGGAGAGCGACGGCCACAAGGAGTGCGGCCTGCACGTGGGCAACTGGAGCATCTGAACGATGGAGACGAGTCTGGACCACCTGAGCAAGCTGGAAGCGATCAGCGTCCACATCCTGCGTGAGGCGTACCGCGAGTTCAAGAGCCTGGTCATGCTGTGGTCGATCGGCAAGGACAGCACGGTGCTGCTGTGGCTGGCCCGCAAGGCGTTCTTCGGACATGTACCCCTGCCGCTGCTGCACATCGACACTTCCTACAAGATTCCCGAGATGATCGAGTACCGCGACCGGCTGGTGCGCGAGTGGCGGCTGGACATGATCGTGGGGCAGAACCGCGAGGCGCTGGCCCAGGGACAGACCTACCCGGACGGCCGGGTGACGCGGCTGGAGTGCTGCCGCGCCCTCAAGAGCGAGGCTCTGCGCCACACCCTGTCCGGCGAGTGGCCGCGCCAGCGGTTCGACCACCGGCAGGGGGCGTACGTGCTCGAGGAGCGCGGCGAGCCGTACACCGGCGTCATCGTCGGGGTGCGCGCCGACGAGGAGGGGAGCCGGTCGAAGGAGCGGTACTTCTCGCCCCGGGACCGCCACAGCGACTGGGACGTGGCCGAGCAGCCCCCCGAGCTGTGGAACCAGTACAAGACCGACTTCGCGCCGGGGACCCACGTGCGGATCCATCCCCTGCTGGACTGGACCGAGGTGGACATCTGGGAGTACATCGCGCGTGAGGAGATCCCAGTGACGCCGCTGTATTTCGACCGGGGCGACGGGACCCGGTACCGCTCCCTGGGCTGCCTGCCGTGCACGCGGGCCGTGGCGTCAACCGCGCGCTCGGTGGCCGAGGTGGTCAGCGAGCTGCAGACCGGCCGGCTCGCCGGCGTGGCCGAGCGCGCCGGCCGGGCGCAGGACCAGGAGGACGGCGGTGGCCTGGAGACCCTGCGCCGCGCGGGGTACATGTGAGCGACGCGATTCGAGGTGCGGAGATGGCGAGTCCGGCGCCGTCCACGGCTGGCCTGCAGCAGCTGAACCTGGTCATCCTCGGCCACGTGGACCACGGCAAGAGCACGGTGATCGGCCGCCTGCTGGCCGAGACCCAGTCGCTGCCCCAGGGTAAGCTGGAGCAGGTGCAGGCCCTGTGCCGCCGCACGGCGCGGCCGTTCGAGTACGCCTTCCTGCTCGACGCGCTCCGCGACGAGCGGGACCAGGGGATCACCATCGACGCGGCCCGCTGCTTCTTCAAGACGGCCCGGCGGCGGTACCTGGTCTTCGATGCCCCCGGCCACGTCGAGTTCCTGCGCAACATGATCACCGGCGCGGCCAAGGCCGAAGCCGCCTTCCTGGTCATCGACGCCCACGAGGGGGTCAAGGAGAACTCGCGCCGGCACGGGTACATCGCCTCGATGCTGGGGTTGACCCAGATCTCGGTGCTGATCAACAAGATGGACCTGGTGGGGTACCGCCGTGAGGCCTTCGATGAGGTGAGAGAGCAGTACGCGCGGTTCCTGGCCCACCTCAACGTCGAGCCGGTCAGCTTCCTGCCCCTGAGCGCCCGCGAGGGCGAGAACATGGTGGCGCCGTCGGCGCGGATGCCATGGTACGACGGGCCGACGGTGCTGGGGCAACTGGACGACTTCGCGCCGGAGCCGTCGACCGTCGACGGGCCGCTGCGCCTGCCGGTGCAGGACATCTACAGATTCACCGAGGCCGGCGACGACCGGCGGATCTTCGCCGGCACGGTGCTGACCGGTCGGGCTCGGGTCGGCGACGAGGTGGTGTTCCTGCCGTCGGGCAAGCGGTCGCGCATCGCCTCCTTTGAGCGCTTTGCCGGGCCTCCGCAGGAGACCGTGCGCGCCGGCGAGGCCGTCGGCCTGACCCTGCAGACCCAGGTGTACGTCAAGCCGGGCGAGCTGCTGGTGCGGACCGCGGAGCCCCCCCCGGCGGTCGGCACGCGCCTGCGGGCCAACCTGTTCTGGATGGGCCGGGCGCCGATGATCCGCCAGAAGCGGTACAAGCTGAAGCTCGGCACGGCCCGGGTGCCGGTGGAGCTGGTCGAGGTACTGCACGTGCTCGACCGGTCCGACCTGACCAGCGAGGCCAACAAGCAGCAGGTGGACCGGCACGACGTGGCCGAGTGCGTGCTGGAGACGCTGCGGCCGCTGGCCTTCGACGCGGCGGCCGTGCTGCCCCACACCGGCCGCTTCGTGCTGGTCGACGGCCACGACATCGCCGCCGCCGGCGTGGTGCTGGAGCGGCTGGGCGAGGGGGCCTCGGCGCTGCAGGAGCACGTGCGCGCCCGCGAGTTCCAGTGGGTCGCCAGCGCCATCGGCGCCGCCGAGCGCGCGGCCCACTACGGGCACGGCGCCCAGTTCGTCGTCTTCACCGGGCCGGACGCCCGGCGGCTCGACGCCTTGGCCGGCGCCTTGGAGCGGCGGCTGTTCGACCACCGCTGCGCTGCGTATTGCTTGCGGTGGGAGAACATGGTGGCCGGACTCGACCGCGACCTGGTCAGCGAGGGGGACGCCCGGGACGAGCACCTGCGCCGGGTCGGCGAGCTGGCCCGCATCCTGACCGATGCGGGCCAGGTATTCATCACCGCGGTGGCCGGCGCCGACGACAGCGACCGGGCGCTGCTGGCCGCGCTGAACGAGCCCCACGAGGTGCTGTTCGTCACGGTGGGCGAGGCCGAGCGGCCGGCCGGCGGACCGGCGCTCCACCTGCCGGCCGACGTGGCGGCGGAGACCTGCGTGGCCGGCGTCTGGGAAGCGCTGCGGACCCAGCGGGTGCTGACCGACTACGACATCTGAGTCCGACGACCGGATCTCGACCCGCCGGCCGGGCGGGGCTAGCGACTCAGATCTCGTAGGTTCCGGCGAAGACGCGCACGCCGCGCGGCGTGAGGAAGACCTGCTCGCCGGCGCGCAGCCCCAACGCGGCATATCGCTCGCGGCTGAGCTGCACCTCGACCTCCTTGCCGTCGTCGAGCAGGGCCAGCTCGACCGTGACCGACGACCCGAGCGGCAGGACCCGCCGGACCCGGGCCGCGGCCGAAGTCGGCGCCGGGCGCTCCAGGTCGACCTCGAGCTCGTGGGACCGGACGAAGGCCAGAACCTCCTGGTCAGCCCCGCTCAGGTGGGCCGGGGCCGGGACCTGCAGCCCGGCCGCCAGGCGGACCCGGCCGCCTTCGACCCGGGCGTGGAAGATGTTCACGTCGCCCAGGAAGTGGACGACGAACGGCGTGGCCGGCTGGTTGTACACCTCCTCGGGCGTACCGATCTGCTCCACCCTCCCCTGGTTCATCAGCACCACCTGGTCGGCCAGCTCCAGGGCCTCCTCCTGGTCGTGGGTGACGAAGAGGCTGGTGACCCCGATCTCCTCGTGCAGCCGGCGGATCCACTGCCGGAGCTCCTTGCGAACCCGGGCGTCCAAGGCGCCGAACGGCTCGTCGAGCAGGAGCAGTCGCGGGCGGGTGGCCAGGGCCCGGGCCAGGGCCACCCGCTGGCGCTGGCCACCGGAAAGCTGGGCCGGGTAGCGGTCCTCGACGCTGTCGAGCTGGATCAGCCGGAGCAGCTCGTGCACCCGCTCCCGGATCTCGCCTTTGGGCCGGTGCCGGACCTTGAGGCCGAAGGCGATGTTGTCGAAGATGGTCATGTGCCGGAACAGGGCGTAGTGCTGGAAGACGAAGCCGACGTTGCGGTGGCGCACCGGCTGCGCCGTGGCGTCCTCCTGGTGGAAGTGGATGGTGCCCTCGTCGGGCTGCTCCAGCCCGGCGATAAGCCGCAGCAGAGTGGTCTTGCCCGACCCCGACGGACCGAGCAGGGCCACCAGCGACCCGGTTGGCACGTGCAGGCTGACCCGGTCGACGGCGGTGAAGCGGCCGAACCGCTTGGTGAGGCCACGGACCTCGATGCTCACTGGGACTCCTCTCCGGCGCCCCGGGCCACGACCAGCTCACGGCCGGTGCGCCACTCCAGGACGCTTCTGGCGGCCACGGTCACCAGGGCCAGGCAGGCCAGCAGCGAGGCCACGGCGAAGGCGGCGGCGAAGTCGTACTCGTTGTACAGGATCTCGACGTGCAGGGGCACGGTGTTGGTGACCCCGCGCACGTGCCCCGAGACCACGGAGACCGCGCCGAACTCGCCCATGGCCCGGGCGTTGCACAGGATGGCCCCGTAGAGCAGCCCCCACTTGATGTTGGGCAGGGTGACCCGCCAGAAGGTCTGCCAGCCGCTGGCCCCCAGGACCAGGGCGGCCTGCTCCTCCTCGGAGCCTTGAGCCTGCATCAGCGGGATCAGCTCGCGCGCGACGAAGGGGAAGGTGACGAACAGCGTGGCCAGCACGATCCCGGGCACGGCGAAGATCACCCTGAGGTCGTGGGCGGCCAGGAATGGACCGAAGAGCCCCTGAGCGCCGAACAGCAGGACGAAGACCAGCCCCGAGATGACCGGTGACACGGCGAAGGGCAGGTCGATCAGGGCGATGAGCAGGTGCTTACCCGGAAACTCGAAGCGGGTGATGGCCCAAGCGGCGGTCACGCCGAAGGCCAGGTTCAGCGGCACGACGATCGCCGCGGTCAGGAGGGTGAGACGGACCGCGGCCAGGGCCACCGGCTCGCGAACCGCGGCCAGGTACGCGTCGACCCCCTTGGCCAGCGCCTGGACGAAGACCGCGACCAGGGGGATGACGAGGAACAGCCCGAGGAAGGCCAGGGCCGCGCCGATGAGGAGCCGACGCAACCAAGCCGGCTCGGTCACCGCCGCTGCCCCGGCCGGACGCGGCGCGTTCACGGCCCCCCCGCGCCGGCGTGGCGGCGCTGGTGCCAGCGCTGCACCAGGTTGATGGCCAGCAGGAGCACGAGCGAGGCCAGCAGCATGGCCACGGCGATGGCCGTGGCGCCGGCGTAGTCGTACTGCTCCAGGCGGGTGACGATCAGCAGCGTGGTGATCTCGGTGTGCATCGGCATGTTGCCCGAGATGAAGACCACCGAGCCGTACTCGCCCAGGGCGCGGGCGAAGGCCAGGGAGAACCCCGTGAGCAGGGCGGGCCAGAGCTCGGGGAGGATGACCCAGCGGAAGGTCTGGCCGCGGCTGGCCCCGAGCGCGGCCGCAGCCTCCTCCACCTCGGCGGCCAGGTCCTGCAGCACCGGCTGCACGGTGCGCACGACGAACGGCAGGCCGATGAAGGTGAGCGCCAAGGTAACGCCCAGCGGCGTGAAGGCGACCTTCACCCCCAGCGGCTCCAGCCACCGGCCGAGCCAGCCCTTGCCCGCATAGAGGGTGGTGAGGGTGATGCCGGCCACGGCCGTGGGCAAGGCGAAGGGCAGGTCGACGAGGGCGTCGACCAGACGACGGCCCGGGAAGGGGTAGCGGACCAGCACCCAGGCCACCAGCAGGCCGAGGATCGCGTTGGCGGCGGCGGCCGCGAGCGCGGCGCCGAAGGTCAGCCGGTACGAGGCCACCACCCGCGGCTCGGTGACCACCTGCCAGAGTTGCGCCCAACTCAGGGTGCTGGCCTTGAGGAAGAGCGCGGCCAGGGGCAGGAGCACGACCAGGCTCAGGTAGAGCACGGTCACGCCCAGGGTGGGGCCGAAGCCGGGCAGCACGCCGGGGCTCCTGGTCGAGGTATTCATCGGGCTGCACCTTCCCATCGGGCGCCGGGGCCAGGGACGCGGCTGGGCGCGGTCGAGGCGGGGCAACGGCCACCACGGGCCGCCGCCCCCGCGGGGGTTCACCGACCCGGCTGGTAGAGCTGGTCGAAGGTCCCGCCGTCGGCGAAGTGCCTGGCCTGGGCCTGCTGCCAGCCGCCGAAGACCTCGTCGATGGTGAACAGCCTGACCTGGGCGAACCGGTCGGCGTAACGAGCGGCCACCGAGGCCAGCCGCGGGCGATAGAAGTGCCGGGCCGCGATCTCCTGACCCTCC
>JBAZUN010000332.1:0-6990 GCA_041661365.1 Candidatus Latescibacterota bacterium | reverse complement strand
AGGTGGTCACCGAGGAGGTGATGCTGCGGCTGGCGCGGACCGTCCATCGCCAGACCGGGATGGAGAGCCTCTGCCTGGCCGGCGGGGTGGCCCTGAACTGCGTGGGGAACGGCCGCATCCTCCGCGAGGGACCGTTCAAGCGGCTGTGGATCCAGCCCGCGGCCGGAGACGCCGGCGGTGCGGTCGGGGTAGCCCTGTCCCTGTGGCACCGCTATCTGGACCAACCCCGGCAGGTGGACGGGCAACGGGACGGGATGCAGGCCGCGCTGCTGGGGCCGGCCTTCGGCGAGGACGAGATCCGGGTCTTCCTCGAGCGCCAGGGGGCGGTGGCGAGCCGCCTGGAGGCCGCGGAGCTGCCGGCGCGGGTCGCCGGGCTGCTGGCCCAGGAGAAGGTGGTCGGCTGGTTCCAGGGGAGGATGGAGTTCGGGCCGCGGGCCCTGGGGTCGCGCTCGATCCTGGGCGATCCGCGCTCGCCCCGGACCCAGTCGGTGATGAACCTCAAGATCAAGTTCCGCGAGAGCTTCCGGCCGTTCGCACCCAGCGTCCTGCGGGAGCGGGCCGGAGAGTACTTCGACCTCGAGGCCGAGTCGCCCTACATGCTGCTGGTGGCGCCGGTGCGGATTGAGCGGCAGATCCCGATGACCGCCGAGCAGGAAGGGCTCTTCGGGATCGACAGGCTCAACGTCCCGCGGTCGGACGTCCCGGCGGTGACCCACGTCGACTACTCGGCCCGGGTCCAGACCGTCGACCGGGGGGACAACCCGCGGTACTGGGAGGTCATCCATGCCTTCGGTGAGCTGACCGGGTGCCCGCTGGTGGTCAACACCTCGTTCAACGTGCGGGGGGAGCCGATCGTCTGCACCCCGGAGGACGCGTACCGCTGCTTCATGCGCACGGAGATGGACTACTTGGTGCTGGGAGAGTATCTGCTGGCCAAGGCGGACCAGCCGGCGTGGCAGGAGGAGAAGAACTGGCGCGAGGAGTTCGGGCTTGACTGAAGCTGGACCAGGCAAGGACGGGTTCTGGGCCCGGCCGCCGGTCGATCGGCAGAGCGTCAGGCAGTTCGCCCGGGTGATGGCCGGGGCCCTGGTCCTCATCGGGCTGTGGGCCTGGCACGAGGGGAACGGCCAGGGGATGCAGTGGCTGGCCGGGGCCGCCGGCCTGATCCTCTGCCTGGGGCTGATCGCCCCGGTGGTCCTTCGGCCTTTGTATCTGGCCTGGATGTACCTGGCCCGGGTGTTGGGATGGGTGAACACCCGTCTCCTCCTCGGCCTGGTCTTCTACACCCTGTTCACCGTCATCGGCCTGGCCATGCGGCTGCTGGGGCGCGATCCGCTGGACCGCCGGAGGGAGCCCGGCCGCGACAGCTACTTCGTCCGCCGCGACTCCCCCCTGCTCCCCAAGGAGCACTACGAGCGCCAGTTCTGAGGGGCGGTCCTCCTTGATCTGATCGCCGGAGCCCGCTATATTTACACGCCTTGGCGCCATGTGCCAAGGGTCCCGCACCGAGCCCCTGGAGATGGTCGACGCGCCTGTTCCGGACGACGTCCAGTGGATGCAGGAAGCGCTGATCGAGGCCCGCGAGGCCGGACGGCGGGGCGAGGTTCCGGTCGGTGCGGTGGTGGTGGCGGGGGGACAGGTCCTGGCCCGCGGTCGCAACGAGACCCAGGCCCTGCAGGACCCCACGGCCCATGCCGAGCTGCTGGCCATCCGCCGGGCCGCGGCCGCGGTCGGTTCCTGGCGGCTGCCCGAGTGCACGCTCTATGCCAGCCTCGAGCCCTGCGCCATGTGCGGCGGGGCCATCGTGCTGGCGCGCCTCGTCCGGGTGGTCTTCGCCGCCCGCGATCCCAAGGGTGGCGCCTGCGGGTCCCTGCGGAACGTTGTCCAGGATCAGCGGCTCAACCACTGGTGCGAGCTGTCCGGCGGGGTCCTGGAGCGCGAATCGGCCGAGTTGCTGCGCGGATTCTTCGCGGCCGTGAGGGCCGCATCGTAGGTTCGGAGAGGTGCCGGAGTGGTTGAACGGGACGGTCTCGAAAACCGTTGTGGCCAATCGGTCACCGGGGGTTCGAATCCCCCCCTCTCCGCCACTCATACGTCGGTCGTTTCGGGGGAGAGGTGGCCGAGTGGTCGAAGGCACACGACTGGAAATCGTGTGTAGGGGAGACCCTACCGGGGGTTCGAATCCCCCTCTCTCCGCCATGTCTTGCGGCGCCGTCGGAGCGGCAGGGCCGCCGCCGTCCCGGGGTGCCGATCGGTAGGACGGGTGTTGCCGCAACGGCCGAAGGCCGTGACCGAAGAGGTGGGGCAGTAGCTCAGTTGGGAGAGCGCCAGGTTCGCAGTCTGGAGGTCGTGGGTTCGATCCCCATCTGCTCCACCATTTCTTGTCCATTCCGGTCACGCATCAGCGGTTGACCCGAGCCTTGGCATTGAGGTCGTGCTAGATGGGGAGTTAGCGGTGCCCTGTACCCGCAATCCGCTATAGCGGGGTCGAATTCCCATCTAGAGGTCCTCGTGTTTCCGGGCCGAACGACGGCAGGCAGTGTTGAAGGTCGGATTCTGCGCAACGCAGGGCTTCTGAACCCCGCCAGGACCGGAAGGTAGCAGCGGTAGGAAAGTCCCGGCGTGTGCCGCAGAGGAGTCCGGCTGGAGCTGCCTGGTGCCGGGAGGACCGGGAGCCAGGATCGAAGGTGGGTGCACGACCTTCTTCTCCGGGCGGCCTGTCGGAGCCCCTGGTGGTGGATCGGCATCCGGGACCATAACTTGGTCACCGGGTGCCGGGGGTGCTGGGACTCGGCTCTCCGGACCGGGTGCTCCGGCAGGCTCCCAACCTGAACGACCCGCGTCAGGGCCGTTCCGCCGCGCCTCCCCTGCTGTCCTGGCCCGCGCACCTGGGATACCTTGCCGATGCCGTATCTGGTTACCGCCCGCAAGTGGCGTCCCCGCCGGTTCGACCAGGTGGTGGCTCAGGACCACATCACCACCACCCTGCAGCGCGCCGTGACCGCGGGCCGGATTGCCCATTGCTACCTGTTCTGCGGACCGCGCGGCTGCGGCAAGACCACCACCGCCCGCATCCTCGCCAAGGCCCTCAACTGCGCCAACCGCATCGGCGCCGATCCCTGCGACGAGTGTCCGTCCTGTCGCAGCATCGCCGAGGGCACCAACATGAACGTGCTGGAGATCGACGGCGCTTCCAACAACAGCGTCGACGACGTGCGGGAGCTGCGCGAGGTGGTGCGCTACGTTCCCACCGAGGGGCAGTACAAGATCTACATCATCGACGAGGTCCACATGCTCTCCACCTCGGCCTTCAACGCCCTGTTGAAGACCCTGGAAGAGCCGCCGCCGCACGTGGTCTTCGTCTTCGCCACCACCGAGGTGCAGGAGGTTCCCGAAACCATCCTCTCCCGGTGCCAGCGCTTCAACTTCCGGCGGATCCCGGCTCCCGAGATCGCCGCCCATCTGCGCACCATCGCCGAGGCCGAGGGGGTGGCCGCCGACGAGGAGGCCCTGTTCCTGCTGGCGGCCCGTGCCGAGGGGGCCCTGCGGGACGCCGAGAGCCTGTTCGACCAGGTCCTGTCGCTGGATCCGCAGCGGCTCACGGTGGCCTCGGTGCAGCAGGTCCTCGGGCTGGTCGACGGCGGGATCTACTTCGAGGCGACCGAGGCCCTGGCCGCGGCCGAGCCACGGCGGGTCCTGGACCTGGTGGCCCGGGTGGTCGACTCCGGCGCCGACGTCGAGGAGTTCCTCCGGGGGCTGGTCGAGCACTGCCGCCGGTTGTTCTTCCTGCGGGTGCAGGGAGCCGCGACCGGTCTCGACGTGGCCGAGAGCGAGGTGCCCCGGTACCAGCAGGCCGCGGAGGCCTTTACCGTCGAGGATCTGCTGCGGGTGCTTCAGTCCCTGCTGGAGCTGCAGGGTGAGGTGCGGCGTTCCCTGCAGCCGCGGTTCCGCGTGGAGCTGGCCCTGGTCCGGCTGTCCCTCATGGGCCGGGCCGTGCAGATCGGCGAGATCCTGGAGCGGCTGCGCGCCCTCGAGGGTCAGAGCGGGGGCCAGGCCGCGGCGCGGCCGACCGAACCGAGCCCCCCTCGGCCGGCCCGACCGCCTGCCCCAGGGCCGACAGTCGATCCGGCCCGGGAGAATCCGCCGCGCCGCGCCGCGCCAGAGCCTGCTGTCGCCCCGGCGGCCAATGCCGCGACGGGCGAGGTCACCCTTGCCACCGTGACCGGAGATTGGGACCAACTGGTCCGCGACCTGAGCGCCACCCAGCCGCCCCTGGCCAGCTACCTGGGGCAGGCCCGGCCGGTGGCCGTGGACGGCGCGGTTCTGCGGCTGGCCTTCGGCGAGGAGGGCCGCTTCACGATGAGCCAGCTTCTGAGGAAGCGCGAGGCAGTGGAGCAGGTTTTCGCCGAGCGTTGGGGCCGCTCCCTGCGGATCGACTGCGTCGTGCAGGAAAGGACGGCCCCGCGTCGCGAGGAGACCCCTCCCGAGGCGGATTCGGCCGTCCGGGCGGCGCTCGACACCTTCGACGGCGAGCTGGTCTGAGGATCATGGGACCGGGACCGCTGGAAGACCTCATCACCGCCTTTGCCCGCCTTCCCGGGATCGGGCGCAAGACGGCCCAGCGCCTGGCGTTTCACGTTCTCCGCCAGCCGCGCGAGGAGGCCGAGGCCCTGGCGACCGCCTTGCTGGCCGCCAAGGACGCCATCGTACCGTGCGCGGAGTGCTTCAACCTCGCCGAGCGGGACAAGGGCCTGTGCGAGGTTTGCGCCAACCCGGGGCGAGACCGAAAGGTGATCTGCGTGGTCGAGGACGCCGGCGCGGTCCTTGTCCTCGAGAGCAATCAGCTTCTCCGCGGCCTGTACCACGTGCTGGGTGGGGTGCTCTCGCCGCTGGACGGGGTCCGGCCCGAGGACCTGCGGATCAGCGAGCTGGTGGAGCGGGTGGCGCGGCACGAGGTCCAGGAGGTCATCCTGGCCCTGAACGCCAGCGCCGAGGGAGACGCCACCGCCGAATACCTGGCCCGGCTGCTGTCCGGCTCGACGCGGGTGACCCGCCTGGCGCGGGGGCTGCCGGTCGGGGCCGACCTGGACCTGGCCGATCGGGTGACCCTGGTCCACGCCCTGGATGGGCGTCAGGCCCTGTGAACCGTAGACCGAGTGGGGCGACTCCGATGAGCGGGCACGCGATCGTCAACCTGCCGAACTTCCTCACCGTCCTGCGGATCGCCCTGACGCCGCTCTTCCTGGTGATGCTGTTCGCCGAAACCTGGTACGGCAAGGTGCTGGCCTTCCTGGTCTTCGGCGCCGCCTCGCTGACCGACTTCTACGACGGCAGGCTGGCGCGGGCCGGCAACCAGGTCACCGCCTTCGGCCGCTTCCTCGATCCCCTCGCCGACAAGATCCTGGTGACCTCGGCCCTGGTGGCCTTTGCCTTCAACCGGATGGTCGATCTCTGGCTGGTCATCCCGATCGTGGTCCGCGACGTGTGGATCACCGGCCTGCGCGTGTACGGGCTGTGGCGCGGCCGCCCGATGGTCACCTCCAGGCTGGCCAAGTGGAAGACCGCGGTGCAGCTCTTCACCGTGGTCTTCCTCCTCTTCATCATCGGTCTCCGCGAGGCCCTGCTCCGGTTCGGCGGCGACGAGAACTTCTTCCTGGACGAAACCCGGCTGCAGTTTCTGGCTAACGGCCTGATGGCGGCCGTGCTGCTGCTGACCGTGCTGTCGGGGTTGCACTACCTCTTTCGGGCCAGCTTCTCCTGCAAGGAATCCTGAGCCGGCTGCCCGTGGATGCCCGCTTCCTCGCGGTGAAGAAAGCGGTGGCCACCCTCGGGTGGGCCGGGTACGTGCCGGTGGCGCCGGGAACCGCCGGCAGCGCCGTGGCCGCGGTCGGGTACTACCTTTTCGGCCAGGCCCTCGGACCGGTGGGGTGGGCCGTGCTTCTCCTCGCGGTCATCGCCGTGGGGATCGCCGCGGCAAGCGGTCTCGAGGCGGAGTGGGGGAAGGACCCCGGCCCGGTGGTGGTCGACGAGGCGGCCGGCTACCTATGCACCGTGGCCCTGCTCCCCCACGGCGCGGTCACGGCGGTCGCCGGCTTCCTGCTGTTCCGGGTGCTGGACATCGTCAAACCGCCACCGGTGCGGCAGCTCGAGCGGTTGCCCGGAGGGTGGGGGATCATGGCCGACGACGTGGCGGCCGGGATCCTGGGGAACCTGCTGCTGCGCGCCGGTCTGCACTGGACCGGGGCCGCCTGAGAACCGCGCGCTCTTAAGCGGAAGGTGATCATGGCCAAGTCGAACGGACAGAGCAAGGGCGACAACCAGGACCGGCAGAAGGCCCTGGACCTGGCGATGGCCCAGATCGAGAAGCAGTACGGCAAGGGGTCGATCATGCGGCTGGGCGAGCAGGGGGCCGCGGTGCAGGTAGAAGCCATCTCCACCGGCTCCCTTGCCCTGGACGCGGCCCTGGGGATCGCCGGACTGCCCAAGGGCCGCATCGTCGAGATCTTCGGCCCCGAGGGGGCCGGCAAGACCCTGCTCTCCCTGCACGCCATCCGCGAAGCCCAGAGACGGGGCGCCGCCGCGGCCTTCATCGACGCCGAGCACGCCCTCGACGCCGGCTTCGCCCGCCGCATCGGGGTCGACATCGATAACCTCATCGTTTCGCAGCCGGACAGCGGCGAGCAGGCCCTGGAGATCGTCGAGACCCTGGTGCGCAGCGGCGCCTTCGACATCATCGTCGTCGACTCGGTGGCGGCCCTGGTGCCGCAGGCCGAGCTGGACGGCGAGATGGGGGATTCCCACGTCGGACTGCATGCCCGATTGATGTCGCAGGCCCTGCGCAAGCTGGCCGGGGCGATCAACCGCTCCCACACCTGCCTGGTCTTCCTCAATCAACTGCGGATGAAGATCGGCGTGATGTTCGGCAACCCGGAGACCACCACCGGCGGCCGGGCCCTGCCGTTCTACGCCTCGGTGCGCCTGGACATCCGG
>JBAZUN010000331.1:0-6995 GCA_041661365.1 Candidatus Latescibacterota bacterium | reverse complement strand
CGGCACCCCGACCTAGCACGTGGACGGCGGCGACCGGGTGAGCTGGTACACCTTTGACAAGGACAGCTACTGGGGGCTGGCCGGGAGCGTCACCAAGCAGACCGACGCGCACCAGCTCAAGGCCGGGTTCGACTACCAGAAGTGGACCTCGCGCCGCTTCTCGGTCGCCCTCAGCTCGATCCGCTCGGCGATCAAGTACACCTATCCCGAGCTGGACGCGGTCTACCAGCGGTACTACAACAGCGAGATCAGTCAGGACCAGATCCTGGACGAGCTGCTGAAGAAGGCCGCCACCCTGGAGGACGGGGACGGCAGCACGAAGGACCTGCAGACCCTGATGCGGGTCAACAGCTCGGCCGACTTCTTCGGGTACGACGAGTTCGGCCGCGAGGTCGACAGCTCGAGCGACAAGCTGCAGGAGCCGAGGTTCCCGGTGCTCGGATCGGCCTATCTCCAGGACAAAATCGAATACAAGGACCTCATCATCAACGCGGGTCTGCGGTACGAATACTTCTACGCCGACAGTTGGCGATTCGTCGACCCGGGCACCCCCAAGAGGGACGCCACCAACTTCACCATGGTCATCGAGGACAGCACCGGCACCTACATGAAGAGGACCCGGAAGTTCAACGAGCTGAGCCCGCGGCTGGGCTTCTCCTTCCCGGTCTCCGACATGACGGTCTTCCACGCCCAGTACGGCCGCTTCTCCCAGATGCCGGCGATGCGCGACATGTTCACCGGCGGGGCCCTGCTGGCCATCGAGCTGGGCGGGCAGAACTACATCCGCTTCCCCACCGCCTTCGACATCAAGCCGATCCGGACGACCCAGTACGAGATCGGCTTCGAGCAGCAGTTCACCGACTTCGCCTCCTTCGACGTCACCGGGTTCTACCGGGACGTGAAGGGCCAGTTGCAGATCATCAAGGCCGATCTCAGCCCGGCCGCGGTGGACGTCGGGGCGTACAGCTATTATCAGAACGGCGACTTCGCCACCACCAAGGGGCTGGAGTTCGTCGTCAAGCTGCGGCGGGTCAACCGGCTTCGGACCGAGCTGAACTACACCCTGTCCGACGCCCGGGGCACCGGCTCCTCTGAGAACGAGGCGATCTCCGGGGTGGAGAACGCCACCAACCTGCCTACGGTCATCTCGCCGCTCGACTACAACGAGACCCACCGCGGCAACATGTACGTCGACTACCGCTTCGGCGCCAACGAGGGCGGCCCGGTTCTGAAAAACGCCGGCGCCAACCTGCTACTCCGGTTCACCAGCGGTCACAACTACACCCTGTCCACCGGCTCCATCGCCCAGCGGGGGCCGGACGAGGGCGGCATCCTGGCCGACGACGACCCCCGCAGCCGGAAACCGCTGGAGAGCATCAACAGCTCCAAGACCCCCTGGACCTTCGAGCTGGACCTGCGCCTCGACAAGAGCTTCACCTTCATGGGCACCGAGGCCGGCGTCTACATGTACGTGCAGAACCTCCTCAACCGGAAAAACGTCATCAACGTTTACGACCGCACCGGCAATGCCGAGGACGACGGCTTCCTGACCAACCCGGACCTGAGCAGCCAGATCGTGGCCGCCAGCGGCGGGGAGACCTACGTGCAGCTCTACGAGGCGATCAACCTGGAGAACCGGCAGCACTACTGGTACGACCAGGGCGGCGACCTGTTCGGCGAGCCGCGCCAGATCCGCTTCGGGCTGAAGTTCTCCATGTAGGCCGAGCCAGGCTCAGGCAGGAAACCGGAATCCAACTCAGACGAGGAAACCGATCATGAAGAAGCTCGCATTGCTGCTCCCGGTCGTCCTCCTGGCGGTGGGTCTGCTCGCCGCGCCGTCCGAGGCCAGCGGGCCCCGGACCTTCCGCGCCAGGACGGCCAAGATCGCCCAGGACATCGCCTTCGGCGACAAGGCGCTGATCAACATCAACAACATGTCGATGTGGTTCAAGCGGGACGGGTACACGGCCGGGAATCCGTACACCGACAACTCGGGCCTGTCCTTCCCCCGCTCCACCGACTACGCCATCTACCGCGACGGCCTGGTTTGGGGCGGCAAGGTGATGGACGGCAAGGAGCAGATCCTGCGCGTCGGCGGCTCGACCTATGCCCAGGGATGCGTCCCGGGCCGGATCATCAGCCAGGGCGTGGCCGACGACCAGAACGATCCCCGCGTGCGGATCTACCGGGTCCGTCGCGACTGGCAAACCGCTGACCTGCGGCTGGAGACCGCCGAGTACCTGGACAAGGGGCTCAGCGAGGTGACCGACGGCGAGGTGGCGGAGCTGCGCGCCCAGTACCAGAAGGACTGGAACGAGTGGCCGGCCGCCTGGGGTGCCCCGTACTACGACAAGGACGGGAACGGCGCGTACGACCCGACCGTCGACGAGCCCGGGGTGGCCACCGCCGACCAGGTCGCCTGGTTCGTCATCAACGACCTGGACGTGGGCGCCAGCCAGGCCCTGTACGGGGCCCTGCCGATCGGCATCGAGTGCCAGGTGCTGATGTGGGGGTACGCCCGCACCGACGCCCTGGGCGACGCCATCTTCAAGAAGCTCACCGTGATCTACAAGGGCACGGCCGATACCCCGGCCGACGCCAAGATCGAAGACATGTACTTCGCCCAGTGGTCCGACCCGGACCTGGGCGACGCGGGGGACGACTTCGCCGGATGCGACGTCGGCCTGAGCCTGGGGTACGTGTACAACTCCACCGACCGCGATGCCAAGTACCAGGCCTTCAACCTGGCGCCCCCGGCCGCCGGGTACGACTTCCTCCAGGGGCCCATGATCCCGGTCTACCTGAAGGACGAGACCGGCGCCGTCCAGGTCGACGAGAACGGCAATCCGGTTCTCGACGAAACCTCGCAGGCCATCTTCAACTTCCAACGGCGTGCGGGGTACAAGAACCTGCCGATGACCGCCTTCGTCTACTTCGCCGCCGGTTCCTCCATCGACGACCCGGAGCTCAACGAATACATCGGCACCCTGGAGTGGTACAACCTGCTGCGCGGGTACGAGCCCCAGCCCGATGTGGACAACCCGACGCCGTTCACCAATCCGCTGACCGGCGAGGTGACCAAATTCACCATGGACGGCGATCCCGTTCGCGCCACGGGGTGGAACGACGGCGTACCCCTGCCCCCGGGCGACCGCCGGATCGTGCTGGCCACCGGTCCCTTCTCCATGGCCCTGGGCGACACCCAGGAGGTGGTGGTCGCGGTCCTGGCCGGGATCAGCACCGACCGGCTCCGCTCGATCAGCAAGCTGAAGTTCAACGACCAGTTCGTGCAGGACGCGTACAACAGCCTCTTCGAGGTGCCCAAGCCGCCGGTCACGCCCAAGGTGCGGGTCGCCGAGCTGGACGGTGCCATCCTCCTGGACTGGGGCTGGGACGCCGACGGCATCGCCGCCACCGAGGCCGACGCCGGGGACTTTGCCTTCGAGGGGTACAACCTGTACCAGCTCGCCTCGGCCGAGGCTTCGCTCGCCCAGGCGACCAAGGTGGCCACCTATGACCTGGAGAACGGGGTCGCGACGATCCAGGGGATCAGCCTCGACGAGAAGTCCGGGGTCATCCTCTCCGTACCCCTGCAGATCGGCACCGACGCCGGGGTGAGGCGGTACGTCAAGGTCACCCAAGACCTGATCAAAGGCGGGCCGCTGGTCAACGGTCAGCAGTACTATTTCGCGGTGACCGCGTACAACCGCAATACCGTCGAAGGCGCGGCCGTGACCGCGCTGGAGAGCCCGCTGCAGATGCAGGTCTGCGTGCCCCAGGCCCCGCCGCCCGGGACCCGGTATCTGACCGAGGCCGCGCAGGCGATCCCGGCCGAGCATCCGGCCGGCGGCAGCGACGGCGGCGTGACCGCGGTGGTCGTGGACCCGACCCGGACCACGGGAGCGACCTACAGGGTCAGCTTCGCCACCGACGAGGACGGCGCCACCACCTGGAGCCTGGCCAACACCACGACCAACCGGACCATGTTGACCGGCCAGGCCGACCAGGAGGGGAACGGGGTGTACGTCGGCGCGGAAGGGTTCGAGGTCAAGGTCTCTGGCCCGCCGTTGGGGATGAAGGATTGGTGTGCAGCCTCCGTACCTTACGACGTCTGGCGCACCTCGGCAGACGCGGCGGACAGCAATGGAGACGGAGTCATCAACATCGGTGACTACTTGGCGTTTGCGAATACCGCCAACGATGGGGCGGAGAAGAGCGCGACGCGCCGGTGGACCTGGGCCAACGCCGACTGGGGCACCGAGGGGTTCGGTCCCGAGTTCGGCGTTCCCGGAGCCATCACCGGCGACGTCAACAACCAGTGGTTCACCACCACCACGGTGCCACCGTCGGCCCTGAAGACCGTGGAGATCCGCTTCACCACGGTGGTCACCGACGAGGGCGAGAACCAGTCCAAGCCGGTCGACCTGACCAACGTCAACGTTTCGTATGCCTATCGCTACCTGCGCGGATCGGGAGCAGCGGCTCCAGCTCCGGCCGACCAGACGACGACCAAGGCACCCTACGATTGGAGCAAGTACATCGTCAACGTGGCCGGCGGGTACGCCTACCAGGATCGCTCGCCGATCTGTCTTTCTGCCTGGGACATGGAGAGCAATCCGCCCCGGCGGCTCGAGGTCGGCTTCCTCGAGAACAACCAACCCGGCGGCCTGGTCAACGGCGCCTACGGTCCAGCCTTCAACGGCACGGCGAGCAACATTGCCGGGGGCGGCCCGCGCGAGTGGCTGTTCGTCTGGGACCTGCCCTACACCGAGGATTCCACCGCCGCGCGCGACGAGCTGAAGGTTGACCCCTCGGGTGAGCCGACGCCCCTGATGTGGATCGTCTTCGCGGCCCGTCGCCAGGAGGCCCGCTTCCCGCAGGACGGGGACTCCTTCCTGATGGTGGCCAACCACGTCAACTCGGGGGCGGACCAGTTCACCTTCACCGTGCCGGGGGCTGAGGCCGCCGATTCCCTGGCCGCGGCCGACGTCAAGCTGATCAACGTCTTCCCGAACCCGTACTACGCGGTGAACGAGGCCGAAACCAGCCCGTATCAGAAGTTCGTCACCTTCAGCCATCTGCCGCCCAAGGCGGTCATCCGTATCTACGACCTGGGTGGGGTCCTGGTGCGCAAGCTGGAGAAGGATGATCCCGAGCAATTCCTCCGCTGGGATCTGAACAACCACAACGCCCTCCCGGTCGCGAGCGGCCTGTACATCGCCCACGTCGATCTCCCGGATCTGAACAAGAGCCGGGTGCTCAAGCTGGCGATCGTGCAGGAGCAGCAGTTCCTGGAGAACTTCTGATCCCGAGCCCCGAAATTCGGCTCAGAGGAATTCTTACCAACGGGAGACCTGAGAGATGAAGCGGATGACCAAGAACGCGATGCCGATGCTGGTCGCGCTGAGCCTGATCTGGGGTGCGGGCAGCGCCGAGGCTGGCGGCCGCAACCGGGCCGGAACCGCGGCGGCGCCTGAGCTGCTGATCCCGGTGGGCGCGCGCGACATGGCCCTGGGAGGCTCGTCCATCGCCAACACCTCCGGACTGGAGGCGCTCCACTGGAACCCGGCCGGTCTGGCCCGCGCCAAGAGCGGGGCCAACGCCATGTTCTCCACCATGGACTACCTGGCGGGGATCGACGTGAACTACCTGGCGGTCAGCGGCCGGTTCCCCCGGTTGGGATCGCTGGCGTTGAGCCTGAAGAGCCTGGACGTGGGCGACATCCCGATCACCACCGAGCGCCAGCCCGACGGCACCGGCGGCACCTTCTCGCCGACCATGTTCACCCTGGGCCTGACCTACGCCCGGAACCTGACCGACCGGATCGCCCTGGGGACGACCCTGCACTACATCTCCAACACCATGGACCGCGTGGACGCCACCGCCGTGTCCTTCAGCGCCGGCCTGCAGTACCTCAACCTCGGCAACGTCGAGGGACTGGACTTCGGCGTGACCGTGAAGCACATCGGCCAGCGGATGCAGTACAGCGGTCCGGGCCTGCTCAACCGCGGGACCCTGCAGGACCTGAGCCGGCCGACCGCCTTCTACAACGTCGAGGCCAGCTCGGCCGACCTGCCGTCCCTCTTCGAGGTCGGACTGGGATACCGGTACTCCATGAACGAGATGGGACGGCTCAACCTCCACTCCATGTTCCAGCACCACAACTACGACTACGACCAGTACAAGCTGGGCGCGGAGTACATCTACCGCGACCTGCTGGCCCTGCGCGGCGGGTTCGACTACGCGGCCCAGGCCGACGACGACAGCTACCTCTACGGCACCAGCTTCGGGGTCGGCTTGAAGTTCGGGTTGGGCGGCGCCTTCCAGGACGTCCGCGTGGACTACGCCTACACCACGGTCGACCATTTCGACCCGCTGAATACCTTGACCTTCCAGGTGGGGTTCTGAGTAGGTCGACCTGAGCAGATAGACAAGCGGAGAGGGGGTCCCGGCAACGGGGTCCCCTCTTTCGCTGACCGCCGGATCCCGCGGCAGGCATCCCCCCGGAAGAAGACGCGGGACTGCCGCGGTCAACGCCAGGAGACACCGAGGGAAGCCATGCACCCATTCGAAGACCTGCCCATACCCGACGGCGCGATCGGGATCCACTGGTTCGGCCAGAACAGCTACGCGCTCAAGGATTCCAGCGGCACCATCCTGCAGCTCGATCCCTACTTCCCCCACGAGCGCCCGCCGGACAACTTTCTCCATCCCCGGCCACCGCTGCACGAGGCCAGCCTGCGGACCGACTTCGTGCTGCTGACCCACGACCACGGCGACCACACCTGCGTCGAGTCGCTGGCGCGGCTCCGCGCGGCCTACCCCGAGGCCCGGTACGTCGGACCGGTCGAGAGCGTCCGCCGTCTGCGGGACGCCGGCTTCCCGGCCGGCTGCACCGTGGTGATCGCCGCCGGCGACCGCCTGTCCCTGGGGAGCATGACGGTCCACGCCCTCTGGTCCAAGCCGCCGGAGGGGATCCCGGCCGACAAGATCGC
>JBAZUN010000330.1:0-6998 GCA_041661365.1 Candidatus Latescibacterota bacterium | reverse complement strand
TTCTAAGCGCCTCGTCCAAAGCACGGGCCGGATGCGAAGGCACAAACAGGAGCGGGTGCGCGGGCACCTTCTTCGTGCCGAACCGGGCATAAAGCTGCTTCGGTGCACCTGAAGCCGCGAACTCCCGCAGCCGCTCTAGGAGAGCCCGCGGCACGGGCTGGAACCCGGCCTTCCGGTTTTTCGTCCATTCGGCATGCAGCCGTACCCCTCCCCTTTCTCCGTCCAAGTCCTCGACCTCCAGCGAGCGCAGCTCGTGCACCCGTAGCCCGGTAAGGAAGGCTGTCTCCAGCAGGAGCCGATGGTGCGGCGCGGCAGCCTCCAGGACGGCGCGGATCTCCTCTGGACGAAGTGCCCGGCGGATTGTCCGGGGGGTGATATCGAAGGGCGCCAAGGCCCGCAGTGGGTCTTCGGCCAGGTAACCCCGCTGGACGCACCAGTTGCAGAAGGCGTGAAGGGCCTCGGCCCGGGCGAACAGAGTACGGCCAGTCCATCCCTCGGCGCCTAGCGATCGCAGTGCCTTCTCCGCCCGTGGCAGTACGTCGGGCAGATCGGCCAGGGTGCGCAGCCCGAGAGTATCCCGCCACCAGGCCAGGCGACTGCGGCGAGTCCTGGCATGGTCGTATGCCCATGGCCTGCCGCCCCGACCGCCCTGAGACTCGCCCCAGGCGAAATGCTCCTCACTCACTTCCCAGAAGTCGCGGCTAGCATGTCTTTGCGAACTGGTGCGGGCAGGCCGGTACCCCAAGCGTACCTGCCGGTGCTCATCCTCCAGACGTCGAGCGATTGCCAGCGTTTCGGCTCGGTTGCGGGTGCCCGTAAAGAAGCGGAGTCGGCCCGACCCATCGCTTACGTACCATCCCTGGAAATTGCCGGCCCGGTTGGGCTTCTTCCTCACACCTGCCATCTCTTGCACTCCGTTCAGCAGTTTCCTACGGTCGTAGCTCCGCAACCTTGCGCGCTACCATCTCGGCGGCGGCCGCTGCCTCTGCCTGCCGAACGCCAAGATACGCGCGGAGCGCTTCGACCGTCCATACTCGCTGTCCAAACAGCGGGACGGGCGGCGGAAGCTCGCCACGGGCGACCGCGCGCCGCACCGATACAACGTGGCGATTAAAAGCCTCGGCGAGACCACGCTCGGATATTATCGCGTCTGAGGGGAGACTTGCGAGGTAGGTGGACACCCCGTTTGCTGGGGCGGGTTCAGTTACTGGGTACACGCGCACTTCCTTTTCTCAGCCCGGTGCGCACCACCCGTCGACGATGGCCTGGATGGTACCACATGAAGAACGCTAACATGCGCGTTAGTTGTGGAGTGTCCATTTATGGGTGTACAGCTATCATCAATGTTAGTTGTCCCCGGCCCACAACTAACATTCCTGTTAGTTGGACAACTAACATCGGTGTTAGTTGTCCGGCATTGTGCGCGGGGCTTGAAGCCGAGTCCGGTGCGGCGCTTTTGTCGGGTGGCCATCGGCTCACCGCACCATTCTCGCCAGTCCTCGATTAAAGCGTACACGTTGCACTCCTTATGCAGCCCCGAGCTGGACTTGACCGTCCGCACGAAGCCATGGGAAATCAGCTGATCCCAGGCTCGTGCTACCGTTTGTGCGCTAATGGTCAGCTTAGCCTCTATTTCTCGGTAGAGCAGCATCAGCGAGGAACCGTTGGTGCAGCGGCGAGGACCCTTATCCTTGCGCTTCTCATATCGCCTTTGGAGCATTAGTAGGAAAAGCACATCCCTCGCCGCGCAAGTCAGATCCCTATAGGCGCGGGATAGCCCGAGATCTTTCTCCAGGAATACCCCTGGCGTTTTTGTGGGCTTCCGGTCTCTGTCAGCCGCCGCAGCCTGCCTTCGCGCGCTCACCCGCATATTGCGTTGTTCGGTACCCTGGGCCAGCAACTCCCGCACCCGGTTAGGGTCCATCCCTATATCACCCATACTGCCCCCGGACAGATAGATGGGGCTGGAAGGATTCCCGCAATTGCCGGGGGACGAGAGCAGGAACCCTATCCAGCGTTGCCCTTCGCGGCCTGATGGCCGGCGAGAGGATGCGCAGCGCTACTGCCCCTGGAAGCCACCCCCTTGTCTTCCGGGCTGAAGCGAGCGGTCGGGCCAGCGACGTACGCTACCATCGCCAGTCCCAACCAGGTCGCGTAGGCCAACCCACCAAGCGCCAGCTACAGAAGTCACCACGTTGGCCTCCCGAGCCATTGCTGCCGGTAGGTGCTTTTTAGCTCCTAGCAGCAAATGCGAAGGCCCCCCATCGGTGTCCCTGGCGCACCGAAGAGGGGCCTGTGAATGGCAGGCCAGGGCTTGACAAGCCGGCCCACCGGTTGCATCGTTATGGGCGCAAAGAGCGGCGTACCTTCCAGGGATCGCGCTCCTTGTGTCTTGGGCAGATCGAGTACCAGCTCGATCTGCCCATCCTATTTGGGGCGCCGAAAGATAAACGGCGACCTATCATTTGTCACGGCACTCCCAAAAAAAACTGCTGTCGCCCTAGGCCAATATAAAGCGACTCCGTCAGAGGGGTTCGTTTTCGTCGGGATCGGCGCTCGCCGCGCAATACTCTTGATAAGGCACGGGCTCAGCACCGCCGGCCAGGGACACGATCGTCCCCCACTAAAGGACCACCAGCGGCCGTTTATCCCCGTTGCGCCGTAGGAACAGCAGCCGGGAGTCGGCAAGCCATCGCTCTAAGACCCGGAAACCCTCGCCGGTGCGGGCTTGCTGGTGAGTCGATCCAGTACCGCCGTCAGCCGGCGATTCAGCTTCTCGCGGGCCGCCTCGGGGTCCACGTCCCGCCCTGCCGCATTGGTCTGCGCCACCTTCGCGGGCGCGTAGTAGCCCATTGCCTTGCCCACTTCCACCCACGCTTTGAGCCGGTCCATAAAAGCCACGTCCAAGGCGATTACTGGCGGGCCGTCGCCCACCATCTGCACCTTGGCCCGGTACCGTTTGATGGCGCATAGCTGCTCGGGGGTGGCCTGCCCGAGATTGAGCGTCGCCGTGCCGTCCGCGTGGATCTCCAGCAGATCGCTCGGGTTCGTCCGCACTACCGCGATCATCCGCTTAAGCCACTGATCCCGAGTTTCCCCGCGCCTGTCGGGCGCCCGTGCCCGCCGCGGCCGGGTAGTCATTGCGCCCCCGCCGCTGCGCGGTCAGCGGCCCGCAGACGGTCCATCTCTCGCCACTTGTCCAGGCCGGCGTTGTGCCAGCCCCACAGCTCGCCCAGGGTCGCCCGCAGTCGGGTAGCCGACACCAGCCGCACCGCCCGCGTCTGCTCGGCCGCTCTCGGTGAGAAGCCACCCAGGTGCGCCAGCAGCAGTTCGGCGGCCCGCACCTGGTCGGGTAGCTCCACCTCGGTCTGGAGGAAATTACCGCTGAGGCCAAGGTGTGCCTTCTGGTTCACCCGCTTCAGCAGGGGCATCCGGCCGCTCTTGTAGATCCGGGGCCAATCGAGAACGAACCGCCCGTTGGGCTCCACGGTGCCCAGGTCTTTGAGGCGACATGCAACAACCTGGTTAAGCCGCTTCACCACCTCGGCCAGCCGCACCCCGGTATCATCCTGCACCTTGACTTGAGCCGCCGCTATCACCGCCTGGACGCCGGGTTTCTTCAGCAACCGGCTACCGATCTGCCGCGCCCACCTGGGCGAGTAGCCCGCCCGCCGGGCAGCAGCAGCCGCGTTCAGATCAACCAGGTATTCCAGGGCGAACCGCTCTTGCCGGGGAGTCATGCCGTCGGCGCCTCGGTGTCGAGCAGGCCCGCGGCCCGCATCCGCGCGTCCAGGTCGCGCAGCGCCGCCAGGAACCCCGGCCATCGCTCGATGCTGAACGTCAGGCCCTTCTTGCTTGGGTTCCACTCGCCGTCCTCACCGCGCCACTGGACCCGGAGGTTGACCACCTGCCGGCCGTTGAAATGCTCCGCGCCCAGGGTGAAGCGCTCGGCCGAGTTCTTCTCCAAGACGATTGGCTCCACCGGCGTCCCCTCAGTCATGCGCTCGCCTCCCGTTGATGCGTTTAGCGCCACGCGCGAGGATGCCGCCGACCCGAAGGCATGCCCCCCGAAACGAACCCGGGAGAACAGCCACCAGGGCCGCCCTCTCCGCGTCCTACCGTGCGGCACGATACCTCCGCGATACGCTACCGCTCTGTTCCCGCCCGCCTTCCGTTCCCTCGGGGGACCGCTCGCCCGTAATTCCCGATCCGGCTTACCCCAAGATCAGCTTGATGAGGTAGGCAACGGCAAAGAGAATCCCCACCGCCATGGCTACGCACAAAAGAATGCCGCCGAAGCGGCGTAGTTCGCGGACAATCGTCGGCGTCCACCCGAGCCGATCAAGAGCAACAGAGATAGGATTCGGGAAGCGCCTGCCCATCAAGATCAGCACAATGAGACCGGCGCCCGCCACTGCACCACCAACAATCGCCAGATTGGTCACCGCACTAGTACGGGTGTAGCCGAGGAGTACATTGGGGGCCAGCGAGAAGCAGACAACAACTGCAGGGACAACAGTAGCCAGCAAGATGACCGCGAGTGATATCCTGCCAACCTTGACGAGCAGCGGTTTCTTCTTGGGCACCACCAGCCAGTCAGGCTCAGGGACGGGAACCGCTTTGGGTCCTTCCTGGCCACGCCGACGCCGCCTTGCACCCAGGACCGCCAGTGTACCTACCACGGCAAGCACAGCCCCCACCATCGCTCCTGTCAGCCCTTTGCTGGCAATCCTCCCCAGGCGGCCAGCCATGCCAGGGAGCCGGCCGGAGGCCGGAGGGGGCGCCGGGTCGGTCGCTTGGTTGGCGGACACGATCGCTCTTGCCCAAGTGCGTGACGTCTCGCGCACCCACGCTATGTCCTGCGGGTCCTGGTACCTGCGGAACACATACGCGAAGAGCAGGCGCTGTCTGACTCGTACCAGCGAGAAGCCACTGGCCACAACGAATTCTGTGGGCAGCTCAGCCAGCAGCATTCGGTACTTGGCTACCATGGCGTATCCGGCTGCGTTGTCGTCGGTCATGAACTTACCCACTGACACCACGTCACCTACCTTTTACCCAACGGACACCCGGAAATACTCACCGGCCGCTCCGGCTACGCGATCGATGAGTGGACCGTACTTGGCCTTGGCCTGTGCCAACACCTCCGCCTGCTGCTGCTCAACGGCCATGTCGACCTGCCGGAATTCTGCGGCAGAGAGGTCCTCCATCTCCGTCTCACGAGGCACCTGGAGGAACATGTAACTGGCCATCACCCCAGGTTCGCCCTTCACCACCCTACCCAAATCACTCTCATCCACGAAAACGGCGAGCAGTCGGCTGGCGGGCGGGGTCGCGCCGAGTGCCAGCTTCCACGTCGGCGGGGAGATGCTGCTCACCTCGTAGAACCCAACGGGCGCCGGTACTGCGATGGAGAGGCCGCCAACCTGAACCGTGGTGGTTTCTGCCTCCACCGTGACACCCCACAGCAGCACCAGGGCGACACCGAGTAGCCGGGTCATCTCGGGTTCCTTTCTCCTGCCGCATCAGGGGCAGGCCGGGAGCGTCGCCCGCCTGGTCCTTGCTGCCCCTACCTCTCCTTGCCCTTCAGGTATCGAGCCAGACGCCGAGGGTCCACCCGCCGGGTCGCCGCCTCCAGGGCGTCCAGGAGGGCCGCCACGGACGGCCTGCCGTTAGGCTTCGTTCGTTGCCTAACGCCAGCCGCCCTTACGCCGCCGTCTTGAGCAGCACCCATACCCGATTCGGATTCCATTTGGCCTTGCCGCTCTTGGTGAGAAACCCGCGCCGCTCCAATTCGGCCCCGATCTGCCGCAGGCTCAGGCCCTCGGCCCGCAGCTCGCGCACCAGCCCGATCACCGTCTGTTCGTCCGGGTCTTCCACCAGGGTCCGCCCGTCGGCCGCCAACTGATGGCCGAACGGCACGTCGCCGCCGGTCTTCTCGCCGCGCCGTCGCTTCGCCTTCAGGGCCGCCGCCGTCCGCGCCCCGATCATGGCCCGCTCATACTCCGCGAAGGCATCGACCATGCGCCGCATCAGCACGTCTCCGGGATTGTCGGAGTCCGTCCCCTCGCCAGCCGCCGAAACGATCCGCGCCCGCCGCCGCTTCGCTTCCTTCTCGATCCAGGCCGCGAGGAAGGAGTCCCGGGCCAGCCGGTCCCGCTTCGCCACCACCAGCACGTCCCCGGTCTTCAGGCTCTCCAGGGCGTCCAAGAGGGCCGGCCGCTTAGGATCGCCGCCGCTGAACCCCTCATCCCGGTAGACCGCCGCCGGCTCTCCCGCGGCCCGCCGGATCGCGTCAAGCTGCGCCTCCAGCCCGAGGCCGCTCTGCGCCTGTTCGTCGGTGCTGACCCTGAGATATGCGACCGTCGCCATGTCCGTCCCCTCGGTTACTTGCCGTGCTTCTTCAGTAGCTCGCGGATCGCCTCCACGGCCAGGGCCGACACTGTAGTTCCCTGCTCGGCTGCCAGGATCTTCAAGGCCCGGTGCGCGTCGTCCGGCACGTGGTATGTTTGTCTGTTTGTCTGCACTGTTGCTTTGTTTACTTGCTGATCCTGTTCCATCAGCGCGGCAATCGAGCCCTTCGCCATGTCACACCTCGCGGGTTATTTCGTCGGCCAACTGGCCCAGCTCTTCGCGGGCCTTGGGAGAGAGAGCGGAGTAGCCATCCACCAGGGCAAGCCGGTAGCAGTGGCGGACAGGCAGGAACGCAGATAGGGCACGCACCCCGAGCAGATCGGCGTAAGTCTGCCGGTCGCGGAACACGGAAGTCCTCGGGTCCACCCCGGAGAAGAGCAGCCGGACCTTGCCGTGGGCCAGCAACCCCCGGACGGTCGAGCCGGTTGCCCGCATGTCGGTTGGGGAAAGCAGGAAGGGCACCAGCACCAGGTCGGCCCACTGGAGCAGGTTTCGCAGATCGCCGTCGCCGATGCCGGCCCCGGTGTCCGCCAGTGTCACGTCGGCCGGGTGGGCGGGATCCAAAACGCGGACGCGCGGATGGG
>JBAZUN010000329.1:5045-7000 GCA_041661365.1 Candidatus Latescibacterota bacterium | reverse complement strand
GACCACCTCTACCTCCTCTACGAGTGCGTGGATCCCTACCTCGACGCCAAGGTGACGCAGCACGACGGACCGGTGTGGGAAGAGGACGCGGTGGAGATCTTCGCCACCCCGAACCCGGGGAACCTGAACGCCTACTTCGGCTACGAGATGAACGCCAGGGGCACCTTCCTCGACTACCTGGCCCACGACGCGGGGGTCAAGCGCACGGACAAGACCTGCTTCGAGTGGCAGAGCGAGGGGGTGCAGATCAAGACTACGCTCGACGGCACCCTCAACGACCACTCGGACCGCGACCGCGGCTGGGTCCTCGAGGCGGCCATCCCCTTCGGGAACTTCCGCCACCTCGGGGGACAGATCCCGCCGCGGGACGGCGACCTCTGGCGCCTGAACCTGAACCGCACGCAGGGCTACGAGGGCCAGTTCAGCATGTGGTCGGACAGCCACGCGGAGCGAGCCTCCTTCCACCACTCGGCCTACTTCGGTAAGGCCGTCTTCTCCACCACGAAGGTGGGGCCGTAGGTGGACTACCCTGGCGGAGCGGCGCTCATCGCCCGGCACCGCGACCGACGCACAACCAAGACAGAGATCGCCACATGAATTCGAGAGAGCGATTCCACGCAACCATGCGGTACAGGTCGGTCGATCGTCCCTGGTCCTGGGAGATGGGTCCCTATGCGGCCACCGTCGACCGGTGGCTCAAGGAAGGGCTGCGCAGCCGGGCCGAGGTGGCGCATGCCGGCCAGTACGATCGCCTCGAGCACGCCGGGGTGAACTTCTGGCACAACCCCCCCTTCGAGTCCAGGGTCATCGAGGAAACCGTAGAGCACACGGTCTACCAGGACACCGACGGGGTCACCAAGGAGAAGAAGAAGGAAGCCGGCGCCGGCAGCAGTTTTCCGGCCATGCCCAGGTATCTGTCGTTCCCGGTGACCGACCGGGCAAGCTGGCGGAGATTCCGCCAGGAGCGTCTCGATCCTGATTCGGCGACCCGGTTCGACTACTTCTTCGGCGACCGACTGGTCGACTGGCAGACCCGGACCTACCCGCTGCGCGCGGCGTACGTGACCCTCTTCGGGCTGCTGCGCAACTGGATCGGGATCGAGAACATCGCCCTCCTGCTCCACGACGATCCCGCCTTCGTGGAGGAGTGCGCCGCGGACATGGCCGAGTACCAGACGAGGATCCTGGAGAAGATGCTGCAGGGGGTACGACCCGACTGGATCGAGTTCTGGGAGGACATGGCGTACAAGACCGGTAGTCTGATCGATCCGCGCGTATACCGGCGGATATTCGTTCCTCACTACGAACGGATGATCGAGCTCATCCGCAGGTACGCTTCTGAGGAAGAGACCGTGCTGGTCCTCGACAGCGACGGCAACGTCGAGGAGCTCATCCCCATCTGGCTCGACATGGGGATCGACGCCATCCTGCCGATGGAGGTGGCGGCCGGCATGGACGTCGCCAGACTCAGGGCTCGGTTCGGCAGATCGCTGCGGATGTTCGGTGGGATCGACAAGCGGGTGCTCGCCGCCGGCGGCAAGCGGGAGATCGCGGAGATGGTCGGGCGCGTCGCGGGCGTGGTCCGTGAAGGGGGGTACGTCCCTGGCTGCGACCACAACATCCCCGAGGATGTACCGTTCGAGCACTACCGCTACTACCGGCAGCTCATCAACGCCATCGACTGAGGCATCGGTGGATTCCCGACCAAGTCGTCTACGACCCGAATGTGGACCTCGCCGCGGTGCTGGACAAAGGGAGCAGGCCGCTGCCGGGCTACTCCCACACCGACGGTGTCCCTGTGCACACGGATAGGATCGACTCTCCGCTTCGGGGGGAGAGAGCGGGCTCTACCGAGCTGACTTGGGGACGAACAGCCCCGACCTGCCGGACAACCTACGGGGCTCAGTCATTCGGGGCTCCCCGGGCGATCCAGCCCCGCACCACAGCCAGATTGG
>JBAZUN010000329.1:0-5035 GCA_041661365.1 Candidatus Latescibacterota bacterium | reverse complement strand
GTCGCTCAACGCTCCTCGGCCACGGGGCATACGACTCCCCACCATCCCCGGGCCGCCGGTGACCTTGATGTAGAGGTAGCTCCGATCGGGGTCGCCGGGCGTCACCAGAATAAGGCCTACACTGCTGGCCACCCCCACCAAGTTGCCGTAGGCCTGGCCAGCGCTGAGGATAGGGTGGTCAGCGTCGGCGTGACAGCCGGACAGGGCGCACGAGGGGGTGAGCACCTGCCGTTGGACCTGGGTAAAGGTAGGATCAGCGAAGCCACTGCCTTCGATCACCACGACGACCTGGTCTGGGGCGCTGGACGACTGCCCGTCGCTGACCACCAAGGTGATGATGTACGTCCCGTCGACGCTGGGGATGAAGTGCGGTCGCACCGCCGCTACGTCGCCCAGCGTGAGCTGCGGCGGGGCCGTCCATCGGTAGGTCAGCGCATCGTGGTCGGGATCGCTGCTGCCGCTCCCATCCAGTTGCACCGTCGCCCCTGTCTGTACCGTCTGATCGCTCCCCGCGTTCGCAGTAGGGGCGCGGTTCGGCGGCCTGACCGTAACCACCACGGAATCCGGCAGGCTCAGCATCGCCAGCTCGTTCTCGACCGTCAGCACAAAGAGATACCTGCCAGGAGCCTGGAGCGTTACACGGACCGTAGAGGCGCCGGATGAGTCGTTGGCCGAGAACTCCACGGGGGACGGGTTGCTGGAGGCTTGACCCCAGTGGAATACCATAGCTCCTCCGCCAGGATCGGTGCTGGCACCGCCACGAAGGGTCACCTGCTGTCCCGGCTCGACGGTGACCGACTCAGCCGAGGCAACTGCCACCGGGCGGGTGCCGACCGATGGATCGGTCGCTTTGGCCCCACCACAACCCATGCAGACCAGCGCAAGCAGCAACATGGAACACCCGAGCATTCGGACCATGATGGGCCTCCTGAGCTAAGTCGGCGCGGAGTGATCGATAAATCTGTTGGATTGCAGTAAAATAGAGCGTAAGCCATATGTAGCTCACGCGCCTGGAAGATGGTGGGCGATGCTGGGCTCGAACCAGCGACCTCCTGCTTGTAAGGCAGGCGCTCTGACCAACTGAGCTAATCGCCCGGCAGCGGGGATGAACCGGCACGGCCGACGCCTGGGAGGGTGACCGCGCGCACGGACAGAAGATAGCCGCTGTCGAGTTCCTGGGGAAGAGGGGGATGGACGCCCGCGGAACCCCCGATGGTTACGTACCTCTGGTTACGTCAGCGGATTGGACCTGATCCAGGGATGGTTGCCGGCCGCGGCTCAAGCCACGCGGCTCATGGGCCGCTCGAATCCGGCCTGGGGGAGCCAGTGGTCCCAGACCTGGTGCTCCCACCAGCGCACCTGCTCCTCGGCGACACAGACGCTGCAGGTTGCCACGAGCAGCCGGTTCCCCGAGCCCGGCTCGACGAACCAAGCCTCGTAGCACTGAGTCGCCTCGTTGCGGTAGACCCCGGTGGTCTGGATGTCGGAGAAGTACACCACCGTCGTTCTCCCTGGTGCGCACGGCTCCGGGAAACCCGTGACTCGTGGTGCAGGCATGGACCTACCAGCGGAACGGCGGCAAAAGGCGTGCCGTCTCTGCCTCCCCGGTCAGCCTTCCCAAGCGACCCGATCACGGGTTTCTCCTTCCGGACACCAGCCCCCTTTCGGCACGATTTTCCGGACCGGGGTTTGACAATCTCCCGCAGCCGGGCCTATATTGATCGGCGTTGTCCCATGTCCCCTTCATGCTGGAATCCTGTCATGCGGACCGTCGTTCCCGCTTGCCGATACCGGTATTACCCTCAGCAATCAGGGGGGTGACGGGTCGGCGCGCCTGGTCCCGTGTCTGCAGCCCCTGATGATCGCATCAGGGGCTTTTTCGTTGCAGCCGAGCAGGGCGGGCCGATCGGCGGATCGGCAACCAGATGCGGGGGTGTCCCTGAGGATGGCTCGCGAAGGGTGCCGGATAGGACGGGGAGTCTAGGCGGCTGCCGAGAGCGACGTAACCCGAAACCGATGAAAGGCGTGCACATGAACATCCTGGACGATCTGGAGTTCCGCGGCCTGACCTACCAGGTCACCGACCGCGACGGTCTGGCCGAACGGCTGGCCAGCGGACCGATCACGCTCTACAACGGTTTCGACCCGACCTCGGACAGCATGACCGTGGGGAACCTGGTCACCATCCTCCTCCTCCGCCGCTTCCAGCTCGCCGGGCATCGGGCCATCGCCCTGATCGGCGGCGGCACCGGCCTGATCGGCGACCCGGGAGGAAAGCGCGACGAACGCTCCCTCAACCCGGAGGAGGTGGTCCGCGGGTGGGTAGAGCTATTCAAGCGGCAGCTCGAGCCGTACCTCGATTTCACCGGCGGCGCCAACCCCGCGCGGCTCGTGGACAACTACGACTGGCTGGGCCAGGTCCGGGCGATCGAGCTGCTGCGCAACGTGGGCAAACACTTCCCGGTTCCCTACATGCTGGCCAAGGACTCGGTGGCCGCGCGGCTGGAGACCGGCATCTCCTATACCGAGTTCAGCTACATGATCCTGCAGTCCTACGACTTCCTGCAGTTGAACGAGGCCTACGGCTGCGAGCTGCAGACCGGCGGCTCGGACCAGTGGGGGAACATCACCGCGGGCGTCGACCTGATCCGCCGGGCCACCGGCCGCCGCGCCTTCGGCCTGACCTGCCCGCTGGTGACCAAGGCCGACGGGGCCAAGTTCGGCAAGAGCGAAGGCGGGGCCGTGTGGCTCGACGCGGCCAAGACCACGCCCTACCAGTTCTATCAGTTCTGGGTCAACGCCGAGGACCAGAAGGTGGGCGAGTACCTTCGCTTCTACACCTTCCTGGACCGGGCCGCGATCCTCGACCTGGACGAGGCCGTCCGCTCGCGGCCCGACCAGCGCGAGGCCCAACGGACCTTGGCCGACGAGGTGACCACCCTGGTGCACGGCGCCGAGGCCACTCGCCGCGCCGAGCGGATCTCGCGGGCCCTGTTCTACGGCGATTTCCGCGACCTGACCGAGGAGGAGATCCGCGAGGGGTTCCACGACGTGCCGACCTGTCGGCTCGAGGGGACCGAGAGCTCCCTGATCGACCTGCTGGTCGCCAGCGGCGCCTCCCCGTCCAAGCGGCAGGCGCGGCAGGACGTCCAGAGCGGCGCCGTCTACCTGAACGGCGAGCGCTGCGCCGACCTGGAGCGGGTGGTCCGCAGGCAGGACGGACTCCACGGCCGGTACCATATCCTGCGGCGCGGCAAGAAGAGCTATTATCTGGTCGACTGACCGCGTCGGGCGCGGGCCGCGCAGGCGCGCGACACCACCGATCCGGACCGTTCCACACCCAGGAGGAGAAGGCAGATGAGCAACCGGCTGCGCGTCGCCGCCATCATCACGATCTACCATCCGCGCTCCCACGCGGACGTCATCGTCACCAAGTTCCTGAAGGGGATGTCGACCGACGAGGGATTCTTCCCCCCCGAGGTCGACCTGGTGGCGATCTACCTCGACCACGTGCTGGAGAACGACATCGGGGTCGGGCTGGCCCAGGCCCACGGGGTGCCGATCTACCCCAGCATCCGGCGGGCCCTGCACGCCGGCGGCAAGGAGCTGGGCGTGGACGCGGTCCTGCTGATCGGCGAGCACGGCGACTACCCCTGGAACGAGCGGGGCCGGCACATGTATCCCCGTCGCTACTTCTTCGAGCAGATCGCCGGGGTTTTAGCCGAGAGCGGCCGGTCGGTGCCGGTCTACAACGACAAGCACTTTGCCTACGACTTCCGCGACGCCCGGTGGATGTGGGAGCGGGCGCGGCAGTTGCGCATCCCCCTGATGGCCGGCTCGAGCCTGCCCCTGTCCTGGCGCAACCCCTGGGTCGAGTACGAGCTGGAGACCCCGGTCGAGGAGGCGCTGTCGGTCGGGTACGGCGGGATCGAGGCGTACGGATACCACGCCTTGGAGACCTTGCAGTGCATGGTCGAGCGGCGCCGGGGCGGGGAGACCGGGGTGGTCTCGGTGCAGTGTCTGGAGGGGGATGCGGTCTGGCAGGCCAGGGACGAGGGCCGCTGGTCCGCTGAGTTGGCCGAGGCGGCCTGCGCCCCGATCGCCGACAAGCCGGCCGGCCGGATGGAGGACCACGCCAAGAACCCGGCGGTCTTCCTGGTCGAGTACCACGACGGCCTGCGCACCGCCACCCTGATGCTGGACGGGTACGTCAAGCAGTTCGCCTACGCCGGCCGGGTGGCGGGGAAGGTGCACGGCACCGAGTTCCACCTGCAGGAGGGCGGGCCGTACGCCCACTTCGGGTACCTCTGCCGCAACGTCCAGGAGTTCCTCAAGACCGGCCAGGCCCCCTATCCCCCGGCCCGCACCCTGCTGGCCACGGGGGTCATCGACGCGGTGATGAACTCGCGGTACGAGGGACACCGGCGCGTCGATACCCCCAACCTCGACGTCGCCTACACCTCGTACAGCCGGATGCCGATCCGGCCGCGGGGGACGCGGCCGACGGGGGTCTGCATCGACCCGGCCACCCCGGACGTGGCCGGCAAGAAGGCGGGAGAGTAGCGCGGGTTACGCGACGCGGAGCAGGCTCGTCCGCGCCCCGTGCCGTTCACTCCCACTCCACCGTGGCCGGCGGCTTGTGGGTGACGTCGTAGAAGACCGCCTCGATCCGGTCCAGGGCCAGCAGCCGGGCCACCACGTCGTTCAGGTACGCCTCAGGTAGACGGGCGAACCGGGCGGTCATGAAGTCGTCGGTGCACATCGGCCGCAGCACCAGGCACTCGCGCGCGCCGTCGGAGGAGATCGGCAGGAGCACGGTCGGCATCTGGGTGACCGCAGCCATCAGGTCGTGCCGCTCGAGCCCTTCCATGGCGATGGCGTCGGCCTGCCGCAGCAGGTCGAGCCGCTCGCGGATCAGGTACCCGCCCCTGGCCCGGAGCGCGGGCAGTTGGTCAGGCCCCAGCAGGTAGACCACCCGGTTGACCCCGGAGAGGGCATTGGTCAACTCGGTGGAGGCGACCTCGAGCCGTTCCCA
>JBAZUN010000328.1:0-7008 GCA_041661365.1 Candidatus Latescibacterota bacterium | reverse complement strand
GTGGATCGGGAGCCGTCCGTATGGTTCTCAGGCACGGGCAGACGAATACAGACAGATGGCAGGAACAGGTGATGGAGCCGATACGGGCCCTGGTCAGCAACGGCACCTTCAGGGAGGTGCTGGCGACCCACCTCTCCCGGTTGACCGCAGCCGGGGTCGAGGTGATTCCCGCCGAGGCCGCTCCCGGCGCTCCCCTCAGCCTGGAGCAGGTGCTCGACCTGGGGAGATCGGCCGCGGTGGTCTTCGGCCCCAGCGCCGGACTGGACGGCCGGTTGTTCGGCGTTGCCCCTGACCTCCGGGTGGTCGCCCTGGCGGCCAGCGGGTACGAGTCGGTCGACTTGCAGGCGGCGACCAGGGCCGGGATCGTCGTCACCAACGCCCCGACCCCGGCCGGCAGCGAGGCGGTGGCCGACCTGGCCTTCGGTCTGATGTTGTCGCTGGCGCGGGACATCCCGGGCCGGCATCAGCGGATCCTCGCCGACCGCGTCGGGGATCGGACCATGGGCCGGGCCGTCTTCGGTCGGGTGCTGGGGATCATCGGGCTGGGGCAGATCGGCAAGGCCGTGGCCAGGCGGGCCGCCGGCTTCGGCATGCGGGTGCTGGCGTGGGAGCTGGACGGCTTCTGGGACGCCGAGTTCGCGGCCCACCACGCGGTGACGCGGGTCTCCCTCGAGGAGTTGCTGCGGCAGAGCGACTTCGTCTCGCTGCATCTGCGCTTGACCGCGGAGAACCGCGGTCTGCTCGGGGCTCGGGAGCTGGCGTGGATGAAGCCGACGGCCTACCTCGTCAACACCGCGCGGGGAGGGCTGGTCGACGAACCGGCCCTGGTCGAGGCCCTCACCGGCGGTGGCCTCGCCGGAGCCGGACTGGACACCATCCTGGACCACGGCCCGGATTCGCCGCTGATCGGCCTGCCCGGGGTGATCGGCACGCCGCACCTGGGGAACCGAGTGGTCGAGTCGGTCCACGAGGTGGTGGCCGCGGCCATCGACGACGCGGTAGCCGTGCTGCGCGGCGAGCGGCCGAGGTACCTGGTCAACCCCAGGGTCTACGAGATCGGCGTGCGCCCTCCTCTCGCCGGCGCGAGAAAGGCAGGACCATGAGGATCACCGAGGTGGAGTGCATCCCGGTGCAGGCGCCGGGCCGGACCCTGGTGCCGATCCTGGTGCAGACCGACGCGGGGCTGACCGGGATCGGCGAGGCCGGGCTGCAGCGACGCTGGCACGGGATCGCCGGGGTCGTGCGCCACCTGCGCGAGTGGTTGGTAGGCGAGGACCCGTTCCGCGTCGAGCACCTCTGGCAGCGGCTGTTCCGCGGCGGCTTCTACCCGGCCGACAAGCTGATCGGGTCGGCCATCGCCGGGATCGACATCGCCCTGTGGGATCTCAAGGCCCAGGCCCTGGGCGTGCCGGTCTACGAGCTCCTCGGCGGCCGCTGCCGCGACTGGGTGGAGTGCTTCCTGCCCCCGGGGTACCTGGCCGGCCCGGAAGCCCGGCCGGTGGGGGATCTGCTGCCGGCCGTGGACGGCGGGGACGTGGACGCGGCGGCCGAGCTGGCCGTGCGGATGCAGGCCAACGGACATCGCTACTACCGCACCGGTCCCCATGCCAGCGGTCTGCTGATGGAGCCCGGGCGCGCGGTGGAACGGTTGATCGCCCAACTGCGCGCGGTGCGCGCCGCGGTCGGCGACCGGCTCGAGCTGATGGTCGACTGCCACACCCGGCTCGATCTGCCCGAGGCCATGCGCCTGTGCACCGAGCTGGCCCCGCTGGGGATCTTCGCCGTCGAGGACCCGCTTCGCTCCGAATACCCCGAGGGGTACCGGCAGCTCCGCCGGCAGACCACGGTCCCCCTGGCCGCGGGGGAGCAGTGGGCCAACAAGTGGGAGTTCCGCCAGGTGATCGAGGAGGACCTGGTGGACTACCTGCGGATCGACCTGTGCAACGCCGCCGGGCTGACCGAGGCCCGCAAGATCGCCGGGTGGGCCGAGACCCATCACCAGCGCCTGCTGCTGCACAACCCCCTGGGACCGGTCTGCACCGCGGCCTGCCTGCACCTCGACCTGGCCTGCGGCCACGCCGGCCCTCAAGAGGTCATCTTTCCTCCGGCCGAGATCCTGCCCGAGGTCTTCGAGTGCGCCTTCCGGCTCGACGGGATCCGGCTGACCCTCCCCGAGGGTCCCGGCCTGGGGGTCCGCTTCAACCGCGAGGCGGCCCGGGAGCACCCGCCGCTGATGACCGAGCCGCCGCACTTCCACCGGCCGGACGGAGCCTTCACCAACTACTGAGGTCGGGCCATGAGGTCTACGGCACCGCCGTCGCGATGAGTCCCCGACGTAGCCCCGCCGCCGTGCTGGACGACTTCCTGCCGCCGGTGCGTCGCTGGTTCTCGCGGACCTTCGCGGCTCCCTCGCCGGCCCAGGCCAAGGCCTGGCCGGTCATCCGCCAAGGCCACAGCGTCCTGCTGCTGGCGCCCACCGGCTCGGGGAAGACCCTGGCCGCCTTCCTGGGCGCGATCGACGAACTGCTGCGCCGGGCGCGCGAAGACACCTTGGGTCAGGGCGTGCAGGTGCTCTACGTGACGCCGCTCAAGGCCCTGGGAAACGACATCCAGAAGAACCTCCTGGTGCCGCTGGCAGGGATCCGCCGCGAGGCACGCGGCCATCTGCCGGAGCTGCGCATCGCCGTACGCTCGGGTGATACCCCCCAGTCGGAGCGCCAGGCCATGGTGCGCCGGCCGCCGCACATCCTCATCACCACCCCCGAATCGCTCTACCTCATGCTCGGCAGCCGTCGTTTGGCGCCGGCCCTCGAATCGATCCGCACGGTGATCGTCGACGAGGTGCACGCGCTGTGCGGCAACAAGCGCGGTGTGCACCTGAGCCTGAGCCTGGAGCGGCTGCAGGCCCACGTCGGCCGGCCGCTGCAGCGGATCGGTTGTTCGGCGACGATCAGCCCCCTGGAGGAGGTGGCGCGCTTCCTGGTCGGTCGCGACGACGACGGTCAGCCACGCCCCTGCCGCGTCCTCGACGCCGGCCGGCGCAAGAGGATGGACGTGCTCGTCGACACGCCCCTGCCCGACTTCCTCGAAGCGACCAACACCGCCCTCTGGAATGCCGCATATGAACGCCTGCGCGAAGAGACCGGCCGGCATCGCACCACCCTGATCTTCTGCAACAGCCGGTACAAGGCCGAGCGGACCTGGCTGCGCCTGCGGGAGCTGGCCGGGGAGGGGGAGTCGCGCATCGGCGTACACCACGGGAGCATGTCGCGCGAGACCCGGCTGGAAGCCGAGGACGCGCTCAAGTCCGGCAAGCTCGAGGCCCTGGTGGCCACCGGCACCCTGGAGCTGGGGATCGACATCGGCTCGGTCGACCTGGTCTACCAGCTCGAATCGCCCAAATCGGTGGCCACCGGCTTGCAGCGCATCGGCCGTGCCGGGCATCTGCTCGACGCCACCAGCAAGGGGCGCGTGCTGACCTTCGACCGCGACGAGCTGTTCGAGGCCGCGGCCGTTTGCCGGGCGATGACCGAGGGGGAGATCGACGCGGTGCAGGTACCGCGTGGTTGCCTGGACGTGCTGGCCCAGCAGATCGCCGGCGCCCTGGCCTCGGGCGACTGGCAGGCCGATGAGCTGTTCGCCCTGGCGCGACGCGCCGATCCCTACGCCGAGTTGACGCGGGAGGAGTTCGAGGCGGTGGTGGCCATGCTCGCCGGCGAGCCGGAGTTCCGCCTCAAGGACGCGCCGCCGATCCTGGCGCTGTGGGACCGCGCCAGCGGCCGTCTGTCGCCGGCCCGCTCCACCGGGCACATCACCGCCATGTGCGTCGGCACCATCGCCGAGACCAGCGAGTACGACGTGGTCATCGCCCGCACCGGGAAACGCATCGGCCGGGTGCAGTCCGAGTTCGTCGACGACTGCCTGCGTATCGACGACGTCTTCGCCCTGGGGAACTCCGCCTGGCGGGTCACCGGCAAGCAGCGCAACCGCCTGCTGGTGGCAGAGGCCCCGGCGGCCACCCCCACGGTCCCCTGGTGGCAGGGTCCGGCCGAGCAGCGCACCCCCGAGGTCGGCATCCGCGTCGGCTGGCTGCGTCGCACCATCGCCGAGCGGCTGGACGACGGGGCCCTCCCCGGCGACCTGCAGCGCCAGTACCGCGTCTCGGCCTCGGCGGCCTCGGCCATGATCGAGTACGTGCGCGAGCAGCGCCTCGCCGTGGGCCACGTGCCCGACCACGAGCGTCTGCTGGTGGAGACCTGGACCGACGAGCTGGGTCGGGCCAACCTCATCCTTCATTGTCCCCTGGGTCAGCGCCTCAACGACACCTGGGCGCAGACCCTGGTGGTGGCCGCCCGGGAGCGTCTGGGGCAGAAATGGTCGTCCACCACCTCCAACGACCTGGTGGTCCTCTCCCTGCGGGACGAATCCGGCGGTCGGCCGCGGCCATTCGACGCCGCGGAGCTGCTGGGTCTGGTGCGCGCGCCCGATCTGGAGTCGCTGGCCCGGCAGAGCGCCGAGTCCTCGGTGGGCGAGGGGGCCGTCTTCCGCAACGCCGCGGTCTGTGCCCTGCAGATCCCGCGGGGGTACAAGGGCCGCCGGGTGCCGGTCTGGCTGCAGAACTTCCGCGCCGAGGAGCTGGGCGAGGCGGCGCGGTCGCACGCCGACTACCCCGTCTTCCGCGAGGTCCGCCGCCTGCTCCTCCACGACCAGATGGACGTCGCCGGTCTGCACGGACTGCTGGAGCGGATCGAGGCCGGCGCCGTGACCCTGACCTTCGTCGAGGTCAAGGTGCCGTCCCCCTTCGTGCACGCCCTGCTGGTGCGCGACCTGTACCGCGACGACCACCAGATGGGACGCGACCGCCGCGCCCACCTGCTGCGCCTGCACCGGCAGGTTCTTCAGGAGGTGCTCAGCGCCGAGGAGCTGGCCCAACTCCTCGACGTGCGCGCCATCGACCGCCTGGAGCGGCGCCTGCTGCACGAGTCCGAGACCACCCGGGCCCGCTCCAGCGACGAGCTGGCCCAGGCGATCCACGAGCTGGGCGACCTGCCCGCCACCATCGAGGCCGTGGAGCGGATCGTCACCGACGACCCGGCGGGGAAGCTGGCGCCCCTGTTGCGCGACCACCGCGTGGTGGCCGTCAACCTGCCCGACTGCGAGCAGAACCCCCTGCGCCTGGTGAGCGCCGATCGGTGGCGCCAGTACTACGATGCCATCCGGCCGCCGCGTACCGGCGGTCGGGCCGAGGTGCATCTCCCCGTGCTCGAGGAAGGGCGCCTGACGCGGGTGGAGACGGCGTCCGCGGCCGCGGTGATCCCGGCCCGTTGGCGCCGCCCGACGCCGCCGGCCGAGGCGCGCCGGGCCATCGCCGAGCGGTACCTGCGACGACGCGGGCCGGTGACCGCGTACGAGCTGGCCAATCACACCGGCTTCCCGGTGGGGCAACTGCAGCACCTGTTGGACGAGCTGGTGGCCGAAGGCAGCGTGGCCCAGGGGGTGTATCGGGGGGACAAGCCACGCCCGCAATGGGTAGAGCGGACCAACCTGACGGAGATCCACCGCCAGACGATGGGCCTCCTCAAGCGCGAGCTGGCCGCCTGCTCGCCCCCGGAGGTGGTCGACTTCACCGTGCGCTGGCAGCACCTCCATCCCGCCACCCGGCTCAGCGGCCTGGACGGCCTGCGCCAGGTGATCGCCCAGCTCCAGGGGTACGAGATCATCCAGGGCGTGCTCGAACCCGAGGTGCTCGCCGGGCGCGTCGCCGACTATCAACCGGAGATGCTCGACCGGTTGTTCTCCTCCGGAGAGGTGACCTGGCGGCGCCTGCACCCCAGTCGCATCCATCGCGTCATGCTCACCTTCTGCCTGCGCCGCGACCTGCCCTGGCTGGCCGCCGGGCAGTCCGTGGAGCTCGACGGGGCGGCCAGTGCCGACGTGGACATCCGCGACTCCATCATCGCCGTGCGCGACCACCTCCGGCAGGCCCGGACCGCCTTCTTCGACGACGTGGTGCGGGAGACCGGCCTGGAGGCCGACGTGGTGGAGCGCGCCGTCTGGCACCTGGCCTGGTGCGGCGAGCTGACCTGCGACACCTTTGAAGGGTTGCGCCGCGCCGACTTTCGGGCCACCGTCTCCGCCTGTTACGACCTGGCCACTACCCCGCGCAACATCGTCCATTGGGAATACGGAACGCTGGGCTGGAATATGACCACCCGCAAGGTCGTCGACCGGCTGCGCCAGCGCGGCCTGGATCCGCGTCTCGGCCGCTGGTCGGTCACCGAGCGCTTGGTCGCCGACTCCGGACCGCCGCCCCGCGAGGAGGTGGTGCGGTCCTGGGCGCAGCAGTTGCTGGCCCGGTGGGGTGTGCTCACGCGGCAGATCCTGGACACCGAGGTGGCGGCGCCGTCGTGGGCCGACCTGCTTCCCGAGCTGAAGCGCCTGGAGCTGCTGGGCCGGGTGCAGCGCGGGTACTTCATCGAGCCCCATCCCGGCGAGCAGTACGGTCTGCCCGAGGCGATCGAGCTGCTGCGCGAGTGCCGCGGTCGTCGACCCGAAGGCAGCCCGCTCGGCTACTTGCCCGACGAACCGCTGATCGTGCTGTCGAGTCGGGACCCGGCCAATCTCTACACCTCCAGCCTGGAAATCCTGCGCCAGGACGGCGAACTCTTCCCCCGCTCGCAGAAGGGCGGCAACACCTGCTGGCGGTACATCGTGCAGGCCGGGCAGGTGCTGATCCACGAGAGCCGGCAACTGGTGGCCCTGGAGCGCGAACCGCTGCGCCGCTGCTTCGAAGCCTTGCGGCGCGATCCCATGGGCCGGGAGCAGCGCGTCGCCTTTGACAACTGGAACGGGTATCCCATCGCCGTCAGCCCGGTGACTCCAGTACTCCTGGAGGCGGGGTATGCCTTGAACGGCCGCGGGCAACTGCAGTACCCACCCGGCAGGGGGAAGCGGACGGCTTCGCGGGGGCAAGGAACCGCGGAATCGCGTCCCGGCGATCAGACCGTC
>JBAZUN010000327.1:0-7036 GCA_041661365.1 Candidatus Latescibacterota bacterium | reverse complement strand
ACGGCGATGAAGTTGCTGGAGATAAAATATATTCCAACACTTTTGTTTTTCATGCTTATTCACGCCGCCACATAGAATACGTGTATGTAATTAATTTTGTTTCGAATACTTCTCATATATCTGAGAATCTTGAAGGAGATAATCACATAATAAATATTGAGCAAAATCTGTTGAGTGCAAAAGTATCTAACGTCTATGGATATATGGGTATAACCGCTGCAATTCCTTTTTTCATCGATAATGACAAGGACGGAATAGCTGATAATATAGATACACAACCCGGTGCCTTTTCAAATGACTTTTCCAATATTGCAGTAGGTGGTACGACTACAGGTACAATAATTGATCGTGGAGGCAGAACCTGGAAATTATATAAAGAACCAAATTCAAATGGTATTCATATAATTGCCGGGACTGGAACGTTCCCTGCTACTGTTGTTGGTACATGTTCTCCAATTGTAACCAATGAAATCCTTGCCAACACTCCTGCTGAATATGTTCTCACCAGTGGCTCCGCAACCCTTAACGTAATTACGGGGCGAATAATAACAAGAATTGCCGAAGGTGATCTAAGAATGAGCGCTGAAATTGGCGCAGGTAATGCTATCACTTTCTCTACTGAGGAAAATGGGATCATAATTGCAACGGCATCTTCATCTACTACTAACATATTGCTTACCGTAAATGGTGAGACGTTCACGCTTGAAGCAGGTCAAACCAGTGTGTGTCAACGGACACCAAAGGGAACGATGCGAAATGTGTTGACAGATATTACTGAGTTGCGTGGTAGTGTGACAGATAACAAAGATTTGAATAAACTTGATGAAGTAATCGAGTATGTGACCGCGTCGATTAATTCTGAATTCTGGAAAGACGATGTACATCTGCTGACAAAACACGGTGAGGAAGTTTTCAATAAAGGAAAAGACGCTGTTAACATCCTACGAAATTTGGTGAAGGATGATAAGAGTACAATTACAGATGCTCTTCTGAATGATTTCATAGACCGAATTGTTGCATCCGAGCATGAACTTGCACAGATTGCTGTGAAAGACGTGACTGAAGCCGGTGGGGACATGAAGAAAATTAGCAAAGCCAACGAAGAAATATCAAAGGGGAATAGTGATGTGTCAGAAGGTAAATTTGACAGCGGTATAGAACACTATCGCAATGCCTGGACTCATGCGCTGAGTGCGGTACCCAATTTAAAAAATGCGGATCAATCCCTTCTGAAGTTTGGCGTTGCTGAAGAGAATATTATTCCAACAGAGTTCAAACTATTTGGCAATTATCCGAATCCGTTTAACCCTACTACTACGATACGATACTCAGTACCGGAAAAGGCTGTAGTAAGGCTAACGATTTACAATCAACTCGGGCAACGGATAGCGAATCTGGTGAATGAAGAAAAAGAAGCTGGATATCATACTGTAGAATGGAATGCTGGCAACATAGCGTCCGGGCTTTATTTTTATGAATTGAATACAGAAAAGTTTAGATCTGTTAAGAAACTACTTTTGATGAAATAGAGAAATATTTAGGAGCCGTTCTGACAAGGGCGGCTCAACTAAAGTGCTAAAAATTTTCAAGAGCCGTCAGCAACACTGGCGGCTTTAGATAAGTAAGTAAAAAATCCTAAATAAAAATTTTATTTTAGCTTTTCTGCTGGGAATCAAATCGAGACTTTTTGATCAGGCGTTACTGTTAGGCCGGGTACCATCTATATTTTCAGCCCGTGAAAAGTTTGCCTTGCAGAAAAGCCGACCGTAACGATCGGCTTTTTATTTACCACTTACCAAAGAAGTCCATAATGTCGAACCAAATCTCACCAACGTTTCCATCTTCGTCCTTCAAAACAAGCCTATCATAACTGTGCTTGTCGTCGGAGATGAGTTCTTGGAAAAGCAGTTCCCACTTTTTATGAAGTATCTGGAAGACACTTCTAATGAGAGCATACTCTGCATCAACCCCCTCAACATTTATTCTTGCACCAGTGATTTTAATCGTATTGCTTTTGCATGTGCCGTCGCCTCCAGAATATCTTATCATTTCTCTTCCCCCTTGATAGCTATTTTATTCACCTTGCTGACGAGCTCATTAAATGGTGTCTTCGCTGGACGCTTAGCGAGCGTTTGTAAGTAAACTTGTTCAGCTTTACTAAGCGGTTTTGGCTTAAAGATTTTCTTTTTCATTTATTCTATCCCCAAGTTTATATCTTTTTCTTGCGTGCCTAACGACATAAGGTGTCGCTTCATATCCAAGTTCGGCAAGCCACTTGGAAACGGTGTACATCCCCGCCTTACTAAATAAATCTCTAAGCTTCTCTTCCCCAATTTGTTGAACCAGTTTGTAAGACTTTGAATAACTCACATTTCGTTGTTTTCGGTTTTTCGGATAGTTGTGTTTCATATTTATTCCCCTTAAAAGTGGCGTACGGGCTGTACGCTGCGTACACCTATTTTTATATTAATTGGTTCCCGTGATCGATTCATATCCATAGACTTTCCGTAATTGTCCATTACCAGATTCATTACGGTCTTCCGCGCATATTATTCTTATCGCAGTTTGTTTTGTTTTGCCATCTGCGTCATTAATTCCTCCGTTCAAGTTTATGTTGGGCCATGTTGGTTGTGTACTGATGATTCATTTCCCCATGATATAGTATAAGCTAATTAATCGGTCGAGTCAAGTGGTTTGCTTTGCTTGTATGAACAAATAAAAAATCTTTTAAGAGGAACAATATTTAGTTAATTTTGAACATCAACTGGAGAATAAAATGGCACATTTCAAATGGAATGATAATTATAACATCGGTTTCAAACTAATTGATGATCAACATAAAATACTCATTAGTATTATCAATGATCTCTACGATGCACAACGTCACGGTCTGCTTCAATCTACTATTAGTGAGACATTAGATAAGCTTTCTGATTATACTGTATATCACTTCTCTTATGAAAAGGAATTATTTGCTCAACATGCATATCCAAAAGCCGCGGAACATCTTGAAGAACATGATTATTTTGTTGATAAAGTAAAAGACCTCCAGTTGGAATTGAGTAAAGGAAGCATAGTGCTCTCACTAAAGACAATGGATTTTTTGAAAGATTGGACAATCACACATATTCTTGGTTCCGATAAAGAATTTGGCGAATTTGTTAAACAGCGAGAGCTGGGTCTTGAGTGAAAAGTATCATACTACGAAAGTATTTGTGCGTATCTACACGCCCTATTTAACTCTATCCAAATAAATAATTCCATTCAGATGATCTATTTCATGCTGTAAAATAATAGCCGTGAACCCTTCGATCATTTCAAGTTGATGAGAGTTATCGGGTTTCATATAATCTAGAAGAATTGCATAAGATCGAGTCGTCGTCGTATCTCTTCTGCCTGGCACAGAAAGACATCCCTCAACCCAGTTTAATTTCTTTTTTGTATACTGTTTGATTTTTGGATTAAGGTATACTTCGAAAGGATAACCAGTTTTATCATACCGCTGTACCCAGATAATATTTTTTAGTATTCCAACTTGTGGGGCGGCAATACCAACTCCCTCAGTGAGACTATCGTTAACTGTCGTATACATTCTTCTTATAAGATTGTTAAGTATAATATCATTTGAATCGGGGATAACATCTACTGACTTACTTCGAAGCAAGAGAGAATCTTGTTTATTGTAAACACTCAGTACACGCATCGGAGCTGAGGAATCAGCTGTCATAATCAATTCAGTTTGTGCAGAAGTGAACTGACCCTCTTTATTGATTTGCTTAGTGCCAGCACATCCAGCAATAAAAAGAAGAGTAATGGATAAGATAAATAAATGTTTCATGTACAATAATGCGAGAATTTTTTAATAATTCAAAAGAGGGTAGGTTGGTTGTTTATCCTACGCCAGAGTCACCGGGGGTAGATTGGTTGTGTATCCTATTTTTCCCTTGTACACCCGGCACAACTTACACGCCCCGATTCTGTAACTTCTTGTAACCTCTCTGTAACCTGTAATTCTTCGTTTTTACTTCATAACCTCAATTTGTAACCTGTAACCTTGTAACCCGTAAATATTACTCCCAGACTTTTTTACATCGCTACGATAGCTATAACCTCTAATCTCTATCATGTATTCTTTTTTTATAAACTATCAATAATAGAGGTTACAAGGTTACATGCTTGTAAAATAAGGGTTTAACAGGTTACAAGCAGGTTACAAATAAGTTACAAAGTTACAGATACGCTTTAATCACCTCATCCTTGGATAATCTGAGAGCGTTATTAGCTAACCCTTTGGATTTCAGTTTATCCAGTGACTTTTTATATGTCTCCAATCCGAAATGATATTTAACAACTCTGTTCATATACTTGGCTGGAATGGTACTCTGCTTGGTTACCATCTTTTCAGCATCTAATGCTTCCCTCGATTTTGCATTCTTATCAAGTAATGTCTCAGAGAAATCGGGTTTGAAAATCTCATCAAACAGAAAATAATCTGCATCCCCAGACTTTATCGCTTTAACAAAATCGTCATACGGATTACTCGACATTGCTACTAGGTTTTGCTTTGCCTCTGAATCCAATGGCGTGTTTGCAAGGTCAACATCATAGTCTATCGTGAAAATGATTTCTGCAAAATCAGCAAGTTCTTTTGCAAGATCATCTTCCAGAAACTTCTGCCCTCTAAAAAAACTTAAAGCCCTAACTTTTTTTGCTTTTAGATTTATTATAACATTGAATCTTCTATCTTTATCATTAAGAAGGATTGGACTCTCGTTGTTGGAGAACAATATGAAATTCATAAAGTTATCTGCTTCAAAAGTGTCCTTACATTTATATTCAATGGTTTGTTTTCGTGAAGTGATCGCATCCTTTAGCCATTCTTTTCTCGAAATGTTTCCAGTTTTATCTCCAGACGAAAAGACTTCGTTATATCCGCGGAGAAAACAGTTCATATCTTGATTATTAAAATCCTTGGCAATCCTTTTTCCATTTACTAGCTGGCTCTGCTTTTCACCGAACAAAGGTTTTAGGATCCTGTTGAACATAAGGTCTTTACCAACTCCTTCTTCCTCCGAAGTGATCATCCATGCTGTATCTGCCTTTCCTCTTTCTTTAAGTAAAAAAGCAATCCAGTTTAGGAATCTCTCGACGTACTCCTCTTCACCGAAAATATTTAGTAAAAGTTCTGCGATTAGCGGAGTGCGGTTGCTCAGCAAACCAACCAACCCAACCAAACCGACCCTCGGAAGAGTCGAATAATCTTTCTTCATATATTTTGTCTCTACGAAGAGATTGTAATACTTTTCGGTCAATCCCGAAGGTAATCCTGGATTAAAAATAATTTCCCTTCTTGGGAGATAGTCTTTGATCGAGGGGTTGATTTGGTTTTGACAGCAGTAGTTCTTGAAATCACCGTCGTTCTTAAAAACATAATAAACACTGTCATCGGTTTTCGACATGGACTCATACCCAACCATTGAAGGACAGCCTAAGGAAGCGTTCCAGAAGAGCTTACATTTTTCTAAATCAACATCAGAAGCTTCTTGCCAGTAAGTCTTCTGTTCACTTGAGCAGAAGATGTATTTTGTTCCCGCTGGATTAACATCAATGAAAGCATTAGTATCATTGGGATGAGTTCGTTTAGTTACGTCACAGAATGGGCAGAAGATTCTTTCTTTCTGTTTTACGTCAGCAACCTTAATTTCTGTCAGATCGTGTTTTCTTAAAATATCGTTGTTGCCAAATTTTGTTTTCTTGGATGGTCCGCGGCTCACTTTCTTTTTCTGTTCAATGTTCTCTAAAAGATAATCCGTGTTTAAGAGGTCTTCTTTTTTATGAAAGTAAACTTTGGCATCTGGATTTTGTTTGAAGTATCTATTACTGTCAATGAAACTCATATCGATATCATCAACATTCATGGAAAAGAGGGTCTGTATAAGACCAGAACTTTTCAAAGACTCGGCTTGTGAATTTGTTATTGATCCAGACAAGGGAATGATAACTCTGAACTTGTCTCTCGGTGGATAGATAACTTCTTCACCATCTACAATTTCCTTAAGTTCTTTCTGATGGTTGACAGTTGTGTGCATAAAAGCAGTAAACTCGAATGTTGAAAGTTTATCGCTTTTATACTTTTCAAAAGTTGTCTCTCCTTTATCAAAATCTACTGCAAAGAAGTGCATATCAGTTACGCTGTTTTTAACTTTTTCTTCATTAATGAAGACAGACTGACAATAAGCTTCACTTCTTACCATGTTTGTTAAAGCTTCTTCGTTCCAAAGAATTGTCTTTTTTTGCCACCCCCTCGTTTGCGTTGCACCTTCATGTTTTGTCATCTCCGGAGTGACGGCGGGATTTGTTGAATATACTAAAGTATCATTTTGTGCCTTTGTTATTATTGAATGCATTGTTGTTTACCGGTTTAGAAGTTGATAATGAAATGCTGTGAATAAGCGATTTCAAATTTTTAATAGCTCTCCCGAATTTTGTAGGTTCGATAAGAGCTTTTTCTGAGTAGTATTTTTGATATAATTATTAAGGTCGGGTGTTTCGTTGAACAGAAAGGTTGTGAAACCACCTAGTCTGTAATAATCGACAAGCTCATAATTTTCTGCCACGAGCGCAGCTGCCGCATAAAAATCAATTGTTGAAAATTGTTTTTCCATAAATAGTACCTTTGTTTAGAAGTTAATAAACCTGTTAAGGTTGTTGTCGGTTGTCGAGTTGCAGTTTTAATTTCCCCATAACATAATATCGGATTTAAGAGTCCAGAAGTCAAGGTCTGGACCAATAAATCTTTCATCTTTTTTCAAATTGTCGCTCGGGGTGGGTTTTGTTGTGTATTAATTTCACCTTAAAAATGAAATTTGGTAACTTTTCGGTAACGTAACTTAAAATGCTTTGTTTTTTCGCTAAAATCGAAAGATTTAGAGCGGGGGTAATAGTCCCTGTCTCTCCGCCCCTAAAAAATAAGCCTGAAAACATTGTTTTCGGGCTTTTTCATTTATCATAAACGCAACGTAAAAACAGTTCCTTT
>JBAZUN010000326.1:2373-7054 GCA_041661365.1 Candidatus Latescibacterota bacterium | reverse complement strand
CTGGAGATCGATCATCGCGAGGCGGCCAGTGCGGGGGAGGCCTGGGTGAGCCAGCACCTGCCCGATCAGCGGATGGTGCTCATCCCTCTGATCGAGAAACACATGCACCCCAAGGTCGGGGACAGCGGTATCCTGCCGCTCGCCGTCTTCTGCACTCTGGCGGCATTGGTACTGTTGGTGGCCTGCTTCAACTTCGCTAGTCTCGCCGCGGGGATGTCCCTGGCCCGGGCGCGGGAGATCGGCGTGCGCAAGGTGATCGGCGCGGCTCGCGGCCAGGTCGCCGGGCAGGTTTTGGTGGAGACGCTGCTGTTGAGCTACGCCGCGGTGGCACTGGCCGTGGCCTTGACCGAGCAGGTCCTGCCCGGGCTGAACCGCCTGCTGACCTTCCCCGGGGACTTCGTGCTCCGGCTCGACGTGGACTGCACACCCGGGACCGTGCTCGCCTTGCTGGGGATCGGCACCCTCGCCGGCCTGGCGGCCGGCGCGTATCCGGCGCTGGTCCAGTCGCGGCTGGAACCGGCCGCCATCCTGCGGCAGCGGCTGCGGCTGGGGCCCCGGAGTCCTGGCCGCCGTCTGGTGGTGGTGCAGTTCGTCGTCGCCGTGACCTTCTTGACCACGGCCCTGCTGGTGACCCGCCAGCAGTCGCACTGGCGCAAGGTCGATCTGGGGTACGATCCCAGCCCGATCCTGTGCCTGCCGGTGGAATGGATGCGGCGAATGTCTGAGAGCCCGCGGCAGGTGCAGCGCTTCGTGGAGCGTTTGCGTGAGGCGGCTCTGTCCTGCCCAGGGGTGCTGGCCGTGACCACGGCCGACGATTACCCCATCGGGCACCCACCCATGCGATTCCGCCAGGGCGAGCGGGTGATCGAGGCGGTACAGGTGGCTGCGGACCCTGGTTTCCTGCAGACCATGGGGATCCGGCTGCTCGAAGGAGAGGATCTGCCCCGGGACGCCCAGGCGGGCAGCGGTGTGGCCTTGATCAGCCGCCAGTTGGCGCAGGCCCTGGACGGCCCGGCGCTAGGCGCCGTGCTGGAGTCGGAGGCGGCAGAGCCGCTGCGGGTGGTGGGGGTGGTGGAGGACTTCCAGACCGAGATCGTGACCGAGATCCGGCGACCCGTGGTGATCGTCCTGCGTCAGGAGGATCGCCTCGAGACCATGCTCGTGAGGCTTCATCCAGCCGACGTGCCGGCCGTCCTCGCCGCCCTGCGCCAGACCTGGAACCGGCTGGCTCCGGAGGTGCCCTTCACCGGCGAGTTCCTCCAGGACCAACTGGCCCAGAACCTGACGAGGTACACCTTCTACGTTCCGATCATGCAGTGGCTGGCCGGGTTCCTGCTCTTCATCTCAGGCTTGGGGATCTTCGGCCTGGCCTCCTTCGCCGTGGTCAGGAGAACCCGGGAGGTGGGCGTGCGCAAGGTGTTCGGGGCCAGCACCGGCGGCATCGCCTGGCTGCTCAGCGCCCAGTTCTCCCGGCTGATCCTCGTGGCCCTGGTCTTTGCCTGGCCCCTGGCCCGGCTCCTCTCGGAGCTGCTGCTCCACCAGTGCCCAGGCAGCCGCCTGGGGCTGGACCCCCTGAGCTACCTTGCCGGCGCGGCCATCGCTCTGTTGCTGACCTGGCTGGTGTCCGGGTACCACACCCTGCGCGCGGCGCGAGCCAATCCGCTGGATAGCCTGCGGCAGGAATAGGGAGTCACCATGCTCTGGCAACACCTCAAGCTGACCTTCCGCCTGCTCGGCCGTCACCGGCTCGAGTCGGCCCTGACCATCGCCGGCCTGGCCGTCGGACTGGCTGGGTTCCTGCTGTCCCTGGGGTTCGTCGACTACTGGTGGCAATGCGACGGCTTTCACGCCAACGCCGACCGCATCCACGCGGTGTGGACCGAGTCCCGGTGGGGCGAGGTGGCACAGCGGAGCGCGGCCCTGGACTACCGACTGGAGGGTGCCCTTCGCGGCGGCGTGCCGGGAGTCGAGGCGACCGTCAAGACCACGAAGCACCACCCCACCGTGGTCGCCGGCGACGAGCGCACGTCGGCCGGCCTGCTGGTCGTCGATCCGGGGTTCTTCGAAACCTTCACCTTCCCCCTGGCGCGGGGCGATGCTTCGCGGGCGTTGGCCGACCCTCGTTCGGTGGTGCTCACGCAGGAGGTCGCGCATCGGTACTTTGGCGACGCTGATCCGCTCGGCCAGCCCCTCGATCTGGAGTTCACCGGGTACCGGCCGATGGCCGACGGAGCACCTCCCCCACGGCCCGGCAGCCCGTCGGCAGAGCTGGACGAGCCGGCCGAGCGCCTGACCTTCACCGTAACCGGCGTCCTGGGACCGGCTCGCGGCGCGACGGTCCTCGAGTTCGGCATGCTCGCTTCGCGCGTGGGGAACGAGCGGCTGCGCAACCGCGGTACGTCCGTCACCTACCTCAGACTGGACCGCGCCGCCGATCCTGGTGCGGTCGCGAAGCAGTTGGACCGCTTGTCGGCGACGTGGTACGGCCGCGTGACCGCGCACCTGGTTCCCTTGCGCGAAGTCCTGTGGACCAGCGGCGTTTTCGGCCTGCCGGGTCACGGCGACCAGTTGCGCCTTACGGGGTACGGCCTGCTGGCCCTGTCGGGACTGGTGCTGTTCATCGCCTGCGGCAACTTCGTCAACCTGGCGGTGGCGCGGGCCACCACCCGGGCGGCCGAGGTCGGCATCCGCCAGACCGTGGGCGCCGGCCGCGGGCAGCTTGGACGCCAGTTCCTCACCGAGTCCGTGGTGGTCACCACCCTGTCGATGGTGCTGGGTCTGGCCGCTGCCGAGGTTTTCCACCAGCACCTCAGCGGCGCCGCCCGGTACCTGCTCGGATTCAACCCGCTCGCCCCGCGCCTGCTGGCCCTGGCCGTACTCCTGGCCGGCGTCGTGGGCGTCCTGGCCGGCGCCTATCCTGCCCTGGTGGTTTCCCGGTTCGCACCGGTGCGGGCCCTGGCCGCCCAACACCGGATCGGCGGCCGGAGCTGGCTCAGCCGCGCCACCATCCTGCTCCAGTTCGCCGTTTCCACCTTCCTCTTGGTGATCGCGCTGGTGGTGCCGGCCCAAGTCGCCCACCTTCGGCAGCGTTCCATGGGGTACGAGCCCTCTGGTCTCCTCATGGGGTACTACCTCCGCGGTCGTCTCGACGACGACGGCCTGGAGGCCCTGCGGCAGCACCTCGCGCCGGGCGGGCCCGTGCTGTCGTTGGCCGCGGCCTCGCCGGGGCCTTCGTTCGAGGGTGAAGCCGTATCGTGGCGCCGCGGTCCGGACCCTGTCCCCGTGGCCTGCTACTGGGTCAGTCGCGGGTTCATCGAGACGGTGAAGCTGCGCCTGGTGGCAGGCCGCGACTTCGACCCGGCCATCGGCACCGACGCCACCGAGGCGGTCATCGTCAACCAGGCGATGGCGCAGGCCATCGGCCCGGAGCCGCTCGGTGCCCAACTGGAGGGGATCCGGCGCAACGGCCCAATGCAGGTCATCGGGGTGGTCGCCGACTTCGACCAGGGCAACGTGCACGTCAGCCCACGCCCCTGCCTGCTGCGCCTGGTCGGGCCTGCCGCCGCGGCAGCCAAAGGACCCGCGGTCGGTGCCAAGGACTACTACCATCTGTTGGCGCGCGTTGCCCCCGGTGAGGCGGTCCAAGGGCGTGCGGACCTCCTCCGTGCCTGGGAAGCCGTCTTCCCCGGCCGCACACTCGAGCTGGGCGCCCTCGACCAGATGATCGCCGACCGGTTCGGGGTGGAGGAGACCATAGGCCTCGGTCTCACCCTGGCCGCGGCCTGCGCCCTGGGCGTCGCGGCGCTGGGGCTGCTGAGTCTGGTGATCCTGGCCGTGGGGCAGCGCACCCGCGAGGTCGGCATCCGCAAGGCCCTCGGCGCCACCCCGCAGAGCCTGGTCCTGCTCCTCTCGAGCGACCTGGCGCGGCTGGTCCTGTTGGGGAATCTGCTGGCCTGGCCTGCCGCGTACTGGGCCGCGAGCCAGTGGCTCTCCGGGTATGCCTACCGGGTGCCGCTGGGTCCGGGCCTGTTCCTCCTCGCCGGCGGGGCCGTGCTGGTCGTGGCCCTCCTGACCGTGGCCAGCCACACCCTCCGCGCGGCCCTGGCCAATCCGGTGGAGGCGTTGCGGTACGAGTGAGGTAGGGGGGACGCAGGAGGACGGTGGGCTCGCTTGTGCACCTGAAGCGCGGAACTCAACTCCGGGAGCGGGCAGGCAGCAGGGCCCAGGCGCGTCGCGTGGTGCGGTGTTCGGCTTACAGGATGGACGGTGGCATCAGTACGAGCAGGCCTGCATCAGCAATGGCACCGAATGCTCTGATCCGTTCTGTCTCGGAGCGCAGGAGTTCGGCCACCGACTCCGTGCCGGCATTCCCGATAGATACCCAGACGATCTTGGGAGGAGGGCCGTACAGGAAGGCACGCTGGCGCAGATCGCTGTCCTTCGAGACGATGGTGAAGCCACCTCGACGGGCGTACTCCCACAGCTCGTCATCGGTAGTGCCGCGCATGCCCAACAGGTCTGGATGGCTACTGTCCGGGAACGCCGCAGCCACAAGGGGGACCAGCCGACGGCTAAGGTTCTCGTCGAACAGCAGCTTCATACGGCCGAGGAGGCTAGGCGACGTTCGCGCGCGGCAGCGAACTGCAGCACGGCGCGGAGATCGTCCCGGCTGAGAGCCGGG
>JBAZUN010000326.1:0-2363 GCA_041661365.1 Candidatus Latescibacterota bacterium | reverse complement strand
AAGCCGCATCGAGGGGAGATGCGGCGACCGAGCGGAACGCCGTCAGCGGCTGCCAGGACCGGCCGCAGCCCGAATGGGCTTTTTCAACGGGCTGCTAGGCGACGTTCGCGCGCGGCAGCGAACTGCAGCACGGCGCGGAGATCGTCCCGGCTGAGAGCCGGGAAGTCCGCGAGGAGCTGGTCTTCGGACATGCCCCCGGCCAGGTACTCGAGGATGTCGTAGACCGTGATCCGGGTGCCGGCGATGCACGGCTTGCCGCCGCGGATGGCAGGATCTATACGGATGCGCTCTTGGAGGTTCATGGCTGCGCTCGCTCCAATCGCTTGAGTGAACCCGCGCTGTCGGAAGGCCGCGGGCACTAGACACTGCGTCAGGGCAACCGAGTGGACTTGGCAACCCATACTGCGTTAGCCGAATATACCAGACGAGCGAGGACGGCAGAACCCCCATAGGCTACCGAGGAGGTCTTCCCATGCTCGACGGCCAGCCCGGCTCGGCCCCCGACCCGTACGTCTTCTACAAGATGCACCACGTGGACCGCGCTCGACGGGCCTGGGCCCTGTCCGAGGAGTTGGGGCTGTACGAGGCCCTGCGCGACGGGCCGCTGACCCTGGCGGAGCTGTGTGCTCGCACTGGCCTGCAGGGGCGACCGGCACGCGTGCTGTTGTGGGCCAACGCCTGGCTGGGGATCATCGGCCAGGAGCAGGACCGGTACTTCCTGTACGAGATCATGCGGGAATTCGTGCTGGCCGGTGGACGGGCGCGGACCGAGCCGCGCATCCCCGCGGACCGGGACTACGAGCTGACCCGGCGCGCCTTCCAGACCGGCGAGCCCGAGCGCGAGGACATGCCGCTCTGGCTGGCTGACCCGCATGCGGTACCGCCCGATGCCACGGCCTTTGCACCGAGCCGGCACGGCTGGCGGATCCTCTGGGGCGAGGCCCTGGCGCAGGCCTTCGACTTCGGCCCGTACCGCTGCGTCGCCGACCTGGGAGCCGCCACCGGCGGGGTGCTGGTCGGCTTGACCGGCAAGTGCCCGCACCTGCAGGGGATCGTCGTGGATCTGCCGTATAGCCGGAGCACGGCCGAGGCTGCCATTGCTCAGAGCGGCGCGGCCGACCGGGTCCGCTTCTACGCGGCCGATTTCTTCATCGATCCCTATCCGGCCGAGGTGGACGTCTTCTTCATGTCCCACGTCATCCACGACTGGGACGATGCCCGCTGCCTGACGATCCTGACCCGCTGCCGTGAGGCTCTGCCCGCCGGCAGTCCGGTGCTGGTGCAAGAGTACCTGCTCAACGAGGCCAGAGACGGCTCGCTGCTGGCCGTGTTTCAGTCGTTTGGCCTGATGTCGGGGACCTACGGTATCCAGCGCACGGCCGGGGAGATCGCCGCGCTGATGGTCCAGGTCGGTTTGGGCCGCACCGAAACCCGGCCGCTCGACCACGAGCAGTCCCTGGTGATCGGCTGGAAGCCGGGCTGAGGCCGATCCCTCAAAACCTCAGCGTGAACACGGTCTCGCGCTCCGGCTGCGAGCGCACGGTGATCGAGCCGCGGTGCAGCCGCATGATCTGGCGGCACAGGCTCAAGCCGATCCCGGTGCCTTCGAGCTTGGTGATGAAGGGTGCTACGTGCAGGCCGATCCGCGCGAATGGTGACCATGGGCGGCCAGTATCTCCCTCACCTGAAGCAGGATCTGCGGCAGGCGCTCCTTGATCGCCCGCCACACCAGTCCGTGGTCAATGCCGAAGTACGCGTGGATCAGTCTGTCGCGCATGCCGGCCATGTCGCGCCACGGCACTTCCGGGTGGCTGCTGATCCATTCCGTGGAGATGATCTTGCTGGCTTCGCCGATGATCTCGCGCTTGCGGCAGACGGCACTGACGGTCTTGTCGTCAGCGCGGAATTCGGTCTCTGTCGTCCCGGAGACGAACCGCTCAACGCTCTCAGCGGCCGCGATGATATCGTTCAGGAATAGCGTGGGGGCCTCTCACAGCGCCACTGACTCCGCAAGCACCTGGTCGCGCAGTTCAGGCCTGAGGGCACGTCGGGGTACCACATCGACCTTCCTGGCCAGTTCATCTTCCAGGAAGTTACCCAAGCCGACCAGGTCGAGTAGGTCTGCGGTCTCCTCGAAGTCGGCGAGGATATCCACGTCGCTCTGTGCTGAACTGGTGCCGCGAGCGATCGAACCAAACAGGGCCAGATTGCGGACCCGATAGCGCTGCATCGCCACGGGTTTGAGTTGCTGGAGCCGCTCCAGGATCTGCTGTGCGTCGGTCATAAGTGCTCAGTCCGAACCTCATGGTGGTAACCGTGATCGCTGAGCATCCGCATCCTTCCGCGAATCTAGCACGGTAGGA
>JBAZUN010000325.1:0-7096 GCA_041661365.1 Candidatus Latescibacterota bacterium | reverse complement strand
AGATGCAGGTAGCGTACTCCGGGGAACTGGTTGAATCGCGCGCACCCAGAACCCCCGTAATAGAACCACACAAACCAGTCGGCAGTTGCCTCCGGTGCCACCGTAAATGAAGCCGAGTAGGCACCGCGAAATACCGGTGCGTCAGGATAGTCGTAAACGACGCGCATGGTGTCTGAAGTACTCGCGGAGAAGTTCGATCCAATGTCACCATCGTATTGGGTGTCTCCTTCACCGTCGTTGAACAACAACACGTCAGCGGTCTGGTCTGACACGAGCTGCACCGGTGGCGTCAGCGGCGGGTTCTGCGCGTACCCCACCCGCGCCCAGTGCGGCCCCAGGGGCGTGCTCTGCTCGACGGTGGCCACCACCGACGGCACCTGGGCCGGCGTGGCCGCGACGAAGGTGGTGTCGAGCCGGTACCGGCCGTGGCTCCGGGAGGTCAGTGCCACCTCCGCGGGACCACCCAAGGCGCTGAGATCGGCGGTGACCCGGGTGATAACCGCGGCTTCGCTGAACCGGGCCGACCGCAGGATACCGTAGACCCGCACCGTGGCGCCCTCTGCCGGGATCGGCGTCGCTTGAGGTGCCACCTCCCACGCCGCCGCGGTCACCGTCTCCCAACGGCCGCTCCCCTCGATGACGCGGATACGCTGGTTGCCGGGAACCGTCAGCAATGGCACGACCTGCCCCGACGGCCAGCGGATCTCCAGCTCGTCCACCATCTGGTCCTGGCCCAGGCCGAAATGCGCCACCGGCTCGTGCTGGCAATACCCCATGCCGCCCGACACCTCCCTGGTCTGGCGGCGCTGGTGCGTGGTGACGATCACCCGGGCACCGATCCCGGTGCGGTTGCTGCGCACCCCCACCAGCTCGACGATCAGCCAGTGGTTCCCCGAGGTCTCGTTGCGATAGAGCTGACCGCCCTCCCCGGCGCTGCCGTACCAGGCGTCCAGGTCGCCGTCCAGGTCGTAGTCCCCCAGCGAGAGCCCCAGCCAGACCTCGGCGATGCCGGAGCCGCCGGTAGCCGAGGTGAAGACACCGTGACCGTCGTTGACGAAGAGGAAGTGCTTGTCACCGGTCAGCAGGTCCAGGTCGCCGTCGTTGTCGATATCGCCGAGAGCACACCCCAGGACGTCCTGGGCCGTCAGCGCCGCCAGCCCTGCCGCGTAGGTCCCGTCCACGAAGACCCCACCGCCTTGGTTCACCAGCAACTGCGACTGGGCCCCAGGTCCCCCGGCGCGCGAGGTCTGCACCAAGTCCAGGTCGCCGTCGTTGTCCACGTCCCCGACCGCGGCGCCCCAGTTGCGCCCTCGGTCGCCGATGGCCGCCGAGGTGGAGACGACAAACCGCCCGTCTCCCTGGCTGAGGAAGAGGAGATTGGCGCCGCCGTACATGGAGACGTACAGATCCGGCCAGCCGTCGTCGCTGAAGTCCGCCGCGAGGAGGCCGCCGTTGCTACCGTTGGGCATGCACCCGGTCTCCAGGGTCCAGGAGTGCAGCAGCCCGGTCTCGGCCGTGCGGTCGGTGAAGGTGCCGTCGCCGTGGTTGCGGTACAGGGCATTGCGCAATTCCTGGGCGCACTCGGGCGGGTCGCAGGCCATGTTGCCGACGTAGAGATCCAGGTTCCCGTCCCGGTCGTAGTCGAACCAGACGGCGTTGTCGGTCGGCACCTCATCCGTGAGGCCGGCCTGCACCGCCACGTCGACGAACCGGCCGCGATCGTTGCGGAGGAGCAGGTTCCGTCCGGCCTCCTTGGACTTGAAGGCGCCGACCGGGATGAAGGCGTCCAGGTCACCGTCGTTGTCGTAGTCCCCGAAGATGCAACCGCCGCCCTTGAGGCGTTCCCCGATCCCGGCGGGCAGCGCCGCCGCGTCGTCGCGCAGCACGCCGTTCCCCTGGTTCCCGAGCAGGGCCACCGCCGTACCCGCGCCGCCGTAGAGATTCTCGGTGGCCAGCAGGTCGGGCCAGCCGTCGTTGTCGTAGTCGCCGAAGGTCGTGCCGCGGGTGGCGATCAGGTTCACGCCCACCTCTCTGGTGACGTCGACGAACGCCGTGCCGGAATCTGCCGCGGCCCCGTCCGACAGGCTCCCGGCCAGCAGCCAGGTCAAGACGATGCCGGTGACTCGTCTGGTTTGAATCAAGGTTCCCATCGCAGTTGTCTCCTGTCAGGGATGTCGGTACCGGTCGAATCACCTACGGTCTGGGCGCCTTGGGGCTGAGGTGGACTTCTACGGGCAGGTCTAGTAGGCCACGCTGACGACCCTGGTGGTCGTTTGGTCGCCTGCCTCGGCCTCGACGGTGATGCCAACGAGGTAGGTCCCCGGTGGTACCAACGCCCCGCCTGCATCGGTGCCGGGCCAGGTGTAGCGCATCTGCGCCCCGGATACCTCCGCGTTCGCCAGTTCGGCCACGGGGCTACCGTCCAGACGGTAGATCGACACCCGGGGTACGGCCGGCGTCTTCACCACGATCAACTGCAGGTGGTACTCGTCGTTCACCCCGTCACCGTTCGGGCTGAAAACCTCCGTATGGGTGATGCTTCGCAGGAGGGAGCGACGCGCCGGGATCTCGGGGACGAAGACGATATCCGACCACGGTCGGGCCGGTACCACCTGCTGGACCCGGTCCGGGTATCCGGAATTCAACACGGCAACCTTGAAGTAGGTCGGATCGCGGAACAGACGGGTGTGGAAGCCCAACTGCACCCGCGCGGTGCGGATCACCTCGGGCAGGTCGACGACCAGGGCCCCGTCCTCGAACCGGAGCACGCCGGCAACGAGGCGTCCGCCGACCGCCACGGAGTCCAATACCGCCTCATGCACGCGCCAGGGAAGCTCGAGCCTGATCCGGTCGTACCCGGGATCCCCCACGGTGGACGCACCGGGGGTCAGGGTGTACACGAAGGCCTGCATGGAGTCGAGTCCGGCTTCGGCCGGCCAGATTCCTCCGATCACGCCCTGGGTGATGAGGGGCTTGCTCCGGGTGAAGCTGAGACGGCGCAGCACGGGGAAGGAGGCGGGATCGTCGCTGATCAGGTGCATCCTGAGGCGCAGCCACCGTCTGGGCGTCGGCGAGAGGAAGGCCTGACCAGAGGACCGATGCGGCTCGCTCCAACTGCTCCAGGTGGCGTCGCGCACGAGGCTTTTGACGATCGGGCCTCGGCGCATCGGTTTGGTCGCCTCCCAGCCTTCGCGCGTCACCTCGGTACCGTTGGCCAGCAGGTAGCGCACCACCTCCGTGTAGGTCGGCGTCCCACTCGACCGTGCCCAGGCTGGTTCCCTGACCCACCTCGATATCCGACGATTCCAGGTCGACCTGAGCCGGGTACCCCGGGGCCTGGAAGGCCCACAGTTGCAGAATCGCGCACCCTCCCTCGCGCATGCGCCAGAGGAGGTACCGCATCGACCGCGGCGCGAAGCGAAGGTCGAAGTAGGTCCGTACGGGCCATATGCTCCTGAGGCTGGACAGGAGGTCGTAGCGGAACGGCCCTTCGACCTCAGCGTCGGCGCTGGGGTCGGGCGTCCCGGTCGAGGTAAGGAACTCCGCGCCGTCGTATATCTGGCACCCCTGCGTCCCCTGATACCGATACTGGAACAGATTGCCATAGCCCAGGGGGATCCACAGGAGCCGGTTGATGCGGAACACGCTCCCCAGGTCGACCACCAGCCAGGCGGACCGGCTGCGCCAGTCGGTCCCCGAGAAGCCGCAGTTCCACCACCCGTCCGCCAGGCTGGGGTTGATCACGGCGTCGGTGCTTCCGCACCTCGTTGCCGCCCGGGTGCCGCCACTCCATGAACCCAGACCGGCCTCCAGTCGCTGCCGGGTGGCCAGCATACCGGCGACGTTGTACCCCGCCGTCTCCACCTCGATCTCGGCCAAGGCGGCGCCGGCGGGCCGGGCCAGGGCTTCGACCCGGACGAACCGGACCAACTGGTAACCCAGGGTATCGCCGTGAGCCACCCACTCCCCCTCGGCTTGCCCCGGGTCGTGGGTGGACAGAGCCAGCTCTACGACGTGCTGGGTGTTGAGCTCCCCGGGCTGGTTGATGCGGGTGAACGACAGGTTGCCTTGGTAGTTGGTGGGAAACCCGGGACTGACGTATACCGCGAAGTAGGTGAAGGGGCGGGTACCCGCCGCGTCGGGGAAGATCAGCCGCACCCGGTCAGCTACCACCGCCCGGCCCAGATCCAGCTCGATCCACCAGGTCTCCACCGGGTCGTTGGGGTCAGGCCGCCACCAGGTGTCGAGCCGTTGGTCGGCCACCAGCCGCGCCTCGGCTGCGTCTGATCCGGCCCGGACCAGGGTGCCACCGTGGTGGCCGATGCTATCCGGGGGGAACTCCTGGGCGCTGGCCACGGCGTTATAGCGCTCGGCGAACGGCTGGACGTGGACACCGTCGGAGGTGATGGACACCAAGCCTTGCGGGAACGTCCAACCCCGGAAGTCGTCGGGTCCGAGAACCAAGCGGTCCCCGGCGTCGGTCTGCGCCTGCGACGTTCCTGCCATGCCGATCCAGATGGCGGCGCACCACCCAAGGAAACGGCGTGCCGACCCCTTGGCGTTCCTGCCATCCGCGGGGAGATGCAGGCCCTCGGGCACAACGGGGCTGTCCATATCCCCATCGAGCCTGCGGTGCCGACTCAGGCGTCGTCGATCCGTCGACGACGCGGCCCTACTGTCTGGTGTACCGGTCCAGGTCATCGCTATCCCGATCTACCCGTGGCTATAGCACGGACCATGCCAATCCAGGCCGTCGTCCAGCGGTCCTCGGCAACCCCCTGGCGCACTTGACGTTGCCTAGTCTTCCGGTCCGCCACGTCGGGGACAGAGCCTTGGTTCATTCGTGTCGTTTACACGACGTCGCTCTGAACAGAGAACATGAAATGATTGGCGCAGAAGGGGTTGCCCTCCATCCGTGCAGTCTCCACGGTGGTCGTGTCATGGACACGATGCCGTCCATGAACTCAGGCCGTGGATGGGCAGCTCACCGAAGGTCTCCTCGGCTGGAGAACGACGGCGTACGGCCACCGGGATGTTGGGATCTGCTGGTCAATGGTCAGACTTGGCGCAGGTCAGCCTCAAGCCGGTCGGTTGAGTCCGAGCTTGTGCAGCCTCGCCCGCAATCGCTCCGGGTGCGTCCCCAACAAGCGGGCCGCGCCCTGGTCTCCGTAGATGACCCACCTGCAGGCCTCCAGAACCTGACGGAGGTACTCCCGCTGGTGCTGGTCAGACCATTCCTCGTAAGCGTCCAGCGTCAGCCACGCCCCAGCCTCGGTGGACAAGGGCCCAGGGCTACCGTCCAGCGCCAAGTCTTCGGGCCTTATGACCCCATCCCGGCAAAGCAGCACCGCGCGCTGCACTAGGTGCTCTAGCTCCCGGATGTTCCCCGGCCAGTGGTACCGCTGGAGTCGGTCCAAGGCCACGGGATGTACCGTTGGCACCGGTCGGCCGAGGTGGTGGCAGAACCGTTCGGTAAAGTAGGCCAGCAGGAGGGGAAGGTCTTCGGGGCGCTGGCGTAGCGGGGGCATACGAAGCACGAAGCCGCTCAGTCGGTAGAACAAATCCTCGCGGAATATCCCCTCCCGGCTGGCACCTTGCAGATCGCGGTTGGTAGCGGCCACGACCCGGACATCCACCCTGATGGTCGCCTGCCCCCCGACCCGCTGCAGGCTTCCTCCTTCGAGCACCTGGAGCAGCACCCGCTGCGATTCCAGCGGCAGGTCACCGATCTCATCGAGGAACAGGGTCCCGCCAGAGGCCAGCTCGAAGCGACCGAGCTTGCGTACCACGGCGCCGGTGAAGGCCCCTTTCTCGTGTCCAAACAGCTCGCTGGTGATGATCCCATCGGGCAGCGCGCCGCAGTTGACGTGGAGGAACGGTCCTGTCCGGCACCGGCTCCGTTCGTGGATTAGCCGCGTGGCCAGGCCCTTGCCGGTGCCTGTCTCGCCTAGGATCAGCACGGTCATCTCGGTAGCGGCAACTCGGCTCAATTGCCCCAGCAGTTGCACCATCGCTGGACTCTGGCCGATGAGCGGCTGATCGGGCGACCGGAGCGCGACCTGAAGCGCCTCGATCTTGTCAGCCCGGGGATCCGGGGTGATGACCAAAGGCAAGACCGCGGCCGGTGAGCAAAGGCCGTCCCGGTCCTTGGCTCTGACCTCGAAACGATACTCGCCCGCGGGCAATCCGGTGTAGCTGACCTCGTGCGCCGCAGTGAACGCGGACCACGTGGCTTGGGCGGATCCCAGCAGGCGGTGGCTGTAGCGCATCTGGCCCGGCCCGGTCCGGAACCCGATGCCCTGAAAAGCGATGCGGATCTCACCCACGGTCTCGGGGCAGGTGACGTGCCAGGGAGCGCGGTACACCTGGCCGGCGATCACCTGGCGGATGGCGATCCCCGGCGGCACGACGCCCGGCCGGTACGCCACCAGCCCGGCCCGGGTCCCGAACCACACCTGCCCTCGGCTGTCCACCAGAACCGCCTCGACGATGTTGACGGCGGCACCGTCGCCCAGTCGGAACACCTGAACCGTCTCGCCGTCGTAGCACAGCGCGCCACCGCCCCCGGTCCCCACCCACAGACGGTCTTGGGCGTCCTGGGCTAGGGCCAGAACGGCGTTCTCGGAGAGGCCGTCCGCGGTGGTGAGGCGGCGCCAGGCGCCATCTCGGAGGGCTAACAGGCCGGTCCCGGTGCCGGCCCAGACCGTGCCGTCACGAGCGGTCCGGAGTGCGTGCACGTAACAACTGTCCTGACCGTCCACGATTACCGGGTGGAACTGCTCGCCATCGAACCATCCCAGGGCTTGGGCCTGCCCGTGCGAGCCGATCCACAGCCGACCGTCCCGGTCCTCGGTGAGGACGTTGACGAACACTGCCTGCGCCGCCAGAGGTTCTCCGGCCCGGCCGTCCTCGACGCGCACCAGCCCCCCTTCGCCCAAGCCCACCCACAGCCGGCCGTGCGAATCCTCGTAGGGTACCCGAGTAATCCCCTCGTTACCACCCACCTCGATGGCGCGCAGGGCTCGGCCGTCCCAGCAATGGACCTTCGCCTGATGGCCACCCCACCAGACGCGTCCCAGACGGTCCACGATCATCT
>JBAZUN010000324.1:0-7156 GCA_041661365.1 Candidatus Latescibacterota bacterium | reverse complement strand
ATCTCCATCGCTCCTTCCGGCTCGACGACGGCTCGCTGGCCTCGGCCCTCGAGCTGCATCGCGATCCCGAGATCGTGCGAGCGAGCGAGCTGCAGCGCCGCCCGGAGGAGTTCCCGCCAGAGCTGCCCGGAGCCCGGATGACGCAGCGGGACGGCGCCGGCAACCCCACCTACCAGGACCTTTTCGGGGTTCTCTACGTGCAGGAAGGGCTCTACAGCCTGGACGGGTTCTACGGCCGCTGGCTGCAATGCACGCCGCGGACCGAGGAGTACCTCTACGGCCCACCGCAGCATCCCGACGTCCAGCGCCTGTTGTCGGACCGGCTACCCTTCGTCTACGTGCGCGAGTCGACCAAGGTGGCCGACCACTTCGACGAGACCTGGGACGTCGAGTGGGACAGTTGGCGCGAGGAGTCTCCATGCTGAACGTCTTCTTCGTCCGTCCCGCCAACAACGGCTATTACCGGATCGCCGAGGCCCTGCTGGACCAGCCGCGCGCCGACGTCCGGGTCCGCACCAGCCTCTTCCGCAGCACCCAGTTCCCGCTGACCTACCCGCTGCCCGGGCGCCTGGACGGCCAGATGCAGGGGTGGCACGGCCTCGAGGCCTACGATCTGCTGGTGTTGGCCGGCATCGACCCTGAAGTGCTGACCCCCAAGGAGATGCGCGACATCGTGGCCTTCGTCGAGCACGGAGGCGGCCTGCTGACCACCGGGGGCACGGTGTCCGGCAGCGGGCGCGTGGGTACCTACGAGCCGCTGGCCGCGGCGCTGCCGGTGGAGGTCGGCTTCGCCGAGGACGTGGTGGTGGAGGCGCCGGCCCGCGCCGGCCCGGCCCACCCGGTCACGCACGGCTTGCCGCCCTTCACCGGCAGGGTCCAGAGGGTTCATGCGGTCACGCCCAAGGCCGGGGCTCAGGTGCTCCTCGAGGTCAACGGGCAGCCACTGCTGGTGGCCGGGGAGCGTGGGTGCGGCCGCACCCTGTACCTCAACACCTACCCATTATGCAGTGTCGCGGTCGAGGGCTCCTTCTTTGCCGACCGCTCCTACCCCGACCTGATCCGCCAGGCGGCCCTCTGGCTCACCGGTGCGGAGGCGCGCCTCCTCTTCGACGCCGTCGCTGTCCCGGAGGCGGTCTCCCCGGGGGAGACGGTGCGGCTCGAGGCCCGCTGCGCCCCGGGAGGAGTGGCTACCATGGCCGCGGCCCTGCGCGCCAACGGGCAGACCCTGGCTGCCGCATCGGTGGCAGTGGCCCCGAGCGGCGTGGCGGTGGTCGACCTGGAGGTACCGTCGACGCCCGACCTGCCCGCCACGGTGCTGCTGACCCTGGAGGGACGCGATGCCGGCGGAGCGGCGCTGGCCTTCCGAGGGGTCGCCGTGGCCGTGCGGCCCGAGATCGACCTGGTGCTCGAGCCGCAGGCCGGCGTGGAGGCGCTGGCACCCGGGATGGAGCTGGTGATGGCCTGGTCCCTGACCGACCGGCGCGGCCAGCGCTCCGGTCTGGCGTTCGGTGCCCAGGTGCTCGACCCCCACGGCGCCGTGCTCCATACCTGGGACCAACTGCCGCCCGCAGCCGAGCCGTTGCGCTGGACCGTGGGCCTGCTCTGTTCGGGCACCTACACCCTCCGGGCCAGCCTGGCGGAGGCAGACGGGGGGCGGATCCTGCGGACCTGCGTCCGCACCTTCGAGGTGGTGGACCCCCCGGACAACGAGCACTACTTCCCCTTCGTCACCGAGGCCCTGCCCGATGGCGACGGCGTCTGCGTCAGCGCGGAAGACCTGGCCGCCATGGTGGACGACGCCGCGGCCCACGGCTTCACCGCCATGAGCCTGGGCGGCGCGGACCACTCAGAGCCCCTGACCAACCTCCAGCGGGTGCGGCGGCAAGGCGAGCGCCACGCCCAGGCGCGCGGGTTGCGTCTGGTGGTGCCGTTCGTGCACCTGGTCCCATCCTACTCGCGCACGGCGCCGCCGGAGGTATGCGTGTATTCCCCCGAGTTCGACCGGGCCCTGGCCGCGCAGGCCGGGCCCCTGCTCGAGCAGGGGCGCAAGATCGCCCGTCTGTTCATGATGGAGATCCTCGACGAGCCCCTCGTCGCCGGCCCGATGATCTGCCGGTGCCCACGCTGCCTGGCCAGGTTCCACGCCGCCCACGGGTACCCGATGCCCGACTGGGACGAGAGCTGCCGGCCCGGTGCCGAGGCGGCGCGCACGGACCTGCTGCAGTTCGTCAGCGACTACTGGGCCGAGGTCTTCCGCCGGGTCTACCGTTTCAAGCAGGACAGCGGCGTGAGTTTCGACGTGCACCACACCTTCTGCCAGCTCACCTTCGGCTCCTTCGTCTCGAGCTACTACTGGCGCGACGGCTTTGCCTGGACTCCGTACTGCGACCGGTTTGACTGGGACGTCTATCCCTATATCTACCCGATCTGGCGCGGCCACCTGGAGCTGCGCTGCCCGAACCTGCGCTACCACTTCGCCGGTCACCGGTCCCTGGCCCGCTACCACGGCAAACCGATGGGCCACTGGCTGGACCTGTCGGACCGCAACGTGCCGCACTGGGTGCCGCCGGTGCGCGCCAGCAGCGAGCTGCTCTACACCGCGATCGGCCAGGACGCCAAGCTGGTGCGGACCTTCTACAACCTCACCTTCGGCCGCAACAACGGGGCGCGCCGCGAGCGCTGGGACGACCTGGGGGCCGAGCTCCGCAAGGTCGGCCGCTGTGCCGCCGTGCTCACCCAGGTACACAAGGTGCCGGCGCGCCTGGCCATGCTCTTCCCCGCCACCGACTGGGCTCTGCGGCACCACACGCACGCGGAGGACCTGCCGCCGGGCACTCCAGCCGCCGACTTCCCGGTGAAGTGGGACGAGGCGCCCCTGGACGACTCCTTCCCGTTCGCCGGCACTCCGTACAACGCCTTCGAGCTGCTGCTGCGCGCCTTCGGCGAGGCCGACCTGATCCCCGAGCCCATGGTAGTCGCCGGCGGGCTGCAGCACCACCGGGCCCTGGCGCTGTGGGGCACCCGCTACCTGGGACGGCAGGCCGCCCAGGCGATCGTGCGCTTCGTGCACGACGGCGGGCTCCTGCTGGGCGACGGGATCGCCGACCGCGACGAGCGCGGCCAGCCGCTGGACGAGATGGCGGACCTGTTTGGCACCCGCTTCGAGCCCCTCTGCGACGATCTGGCCGCCACCACCGCCCAGGTCGGCCGGGGTGCCACGCTGCTGTTCAACGCCGAGGTGAACGCGGCTTACACCGGGGCCGTGCTGGCCCATGACGACCGTCTGCGCCAAGCCCTCGAAGGCGCCATCTGGGACTTCCTGGCGCAACACGGTGTGGTCTCGCACGCCCGCCCGGCCAACCCCGAGTTCGAGGTAGACCTCCTCGAGGGAGAGGGGTGCTTCCTCCTCGTCGTGGTCAACCACAACGACCGGGACGACGAGACCCGGGTGGAGCTCCTCGACCCGCCGTCGTCGGTCGGCTTCGTCGTGGACATGGCCAGCGGGGAGCCCGTGGCCGTCGAGGCCAGGGACGGTCACCGGTGGTTGCACCTGCGCTTGGGCGAGCGGCGCGGGATCATCCTGGGCGTGTACCCCCGGCAGCCCGTGGGCCACGCGCTGACCCTGGCGGCCCCGTCCTGCCGGCGCGGCGAGCCGCTCTGTTACCAGGTGCAGGTGCTGGATCAGGCCGGCCAGCCGGCACCGGGAAGCCACCCCGTGGAGATCACCGTGCGGGACGCGGCGGGCCAGGTGCGCACCCGGTACGGCGGCAGCCGGGCGACCCGGGCCGGCCGCTACGCGCGGCAGACCCCGCTGGCCCTCAACGAGGTACCCGGCACCTGGGAGATCGAGGTGCGCGATCCGCTGACGCGCACGGTATCCCGCGGCCGGTTCCGCGTGGACTAGCAGCCCGTTGAAAAAGTAGTCCTCGAGTGATTTTCTCCTTGCCTCCAGGTACCGAGCCTTTCTAGGTTTGGTGCAGTGGAGGAGGCAAGCCAATGGCCTTGGGCAAGCGAGCACGCAGTCAGCAGGCGCAGTTGTGGATCGACAGCCGCTCGTTGCCGACGGCGCCGGGACATCCGTTCTATCAGAAGCTGAACGAAGTGCTGAAGGAACACGGCTTCGACGAGTATGTCGAAGGGTTGTGTGCGCCGCATTATGCGGATCGCCAGGGACGGCCCAGCGTGCCGCCGGGAGTCTACTTCCGGATGCTGATGATCGGCTACTTCGAAGGGCTGGATTCGGAGCGGGGGATCGACTGGCGGGTGAGCGACTCGCTGACCCTGCGGCAGTTTCTCGGGTATCCGCTGACGGCGGCGACGCCGGACCATTCGAGCCTGTCGCGCATTCGCCATCGGCTGCCGCTGGAGTTGCACCAGGAGGTGTTCGCCTGGATCCTGACGGTGCTGGCCAAGGTGGGTTTGTTGCGCGGCAAGACCCTGGGAGTGGACGCCACCACGCTGGAGGCCAACGCGGCGCTGCGCAGCATCGTGCGGCGCGACAGTGGGGTCCAGTATCGGGAGTATCTGGAAGGTCTGGCGCGGGCTTCGGGGATCGCCACGCCGACGCGGGAGGATCTGGCGCGGCTGGATCGGCAGCGACCGAAGAAGGGGTCGAACCAGGACTGGGAGCATCCCAACGATCCGGATGCGCGGATCACCAAGATGAAAGATGGACGGACGCACCTGGCCCACAAGCTGGAGCAGGCGGTGGACCTGGAGACCGAGGCGATCGTGGCGGTGCAGCTGTGTCCGGCGGATCAGGGGGACACCACCTCGCTGGAAGGCACGGTGCTGGCGGCCCAGGAGAACCTGCTCGCGGTAGCGACCGACCCGGTGGCCGCCGCGCAGTTGCACGCGCAGCCGCTGCAGGAGCTGGTGGCCGACAAGGGGTATCACAGTACCGCCACGGTCGCGGGTTTGGAGCGGGTGGGGATTCGCAGCTACGTCGCGGAACCGGACCGCGGTCGCCGCCACTGGCACGGGGATGAGGCGGCGCAAGCGGCGGTGTATGGCAATCGCCGTCGAGTGCGCGGCCATCATGGCCGGGTCCTGCACCGGTTGCGTGCTGAACGCAACGAACGGAGCTTCGCCCATGAACTGGAAACCGGTGGGATGCGGCGACTGCACCTGCGGCATCATGACAACATCCTCAAGCGGCTGTTGATCCACGCCGGGGCGCGCAATCTGGGCTTGGTGCTGCGCCGGATCTTCGGGGTGGGCACGCCGCGGGGGCTGCGGGACCTGCTGGCGGCTTTTTCTGCGGCTCTGGCCCGCCTCCAGCAACTCGTTCTGGCTTGGTTGGCGCACCTTACCTTTTCGCGGCCGTCCGCCCAGCCTCCAGATTTCCGGCCTCGCGCTGCCACCCATGTGCAGATCCCGAGGACTACTACGCCTTTTTCACCGGGCTGCTAGAGCAGCCAAACGGTCTAGATGCGAGGCCAACGGCGTCAGCGGTCGACCGTGGTGACCGCCGACGAGAAAACCTGTGGAGGTTCCCGGCGATGACGACGCTCCCTCTTTCGTGCACGGCGTACGCACTGGGCATCGGGCCACAGAGCCGGGTTCTGCCTGAACGATACATCTGCTACAGGACCGCCGAAGCGCTGGTCATAGACGGCAAGCTGGACGAGCCGTCGTGGCAGCAGGCTCCCTGGACGGCCTACTTCGTCGACATCGAGGGCGACCTGAAGCCCCGCCCCCGGTTCCGGACCAGGGTAAGGATGCTCTGGGACGATGAGTATCTCTACGTCGCGGCAGACATGGAAGAGCCGCACCTCTGGGCGACCGTGACCGAGCGGGACGTGCCGGTCCTCGCCAATCACGACTTCGAGGTGTTCATCGATCCCGATGGGGATGCCCACGAGTACTACGAACTGGAGATGAACGCCTTCAACACCGTGTGGGATCTGTTCCTGGTCCAGCCGTACCGGGATCTGGGACTGGTCGCTCCCCTGAGCGGCGACGGGTCGATCTCTCCGGCCGTGACGGCCTGGGACATCGCCGGTCTACGGACTGCCGTCCATCTGCGGGGGACCATCAACCAGAATGCGGATGTCGACGACGGCTGGTCGGTGGAGTTGGCCTTGCCCTGGAAGGTCCTGCGGGAGTGTGCGCACCGTCCCACCCCTCCGGAGCACGGCGACCAGTGGCGGGTGAACTTCTCCAGGGTGGAACACCCTATCGAGAAGGTCGGCACCACCTACCAGGCCAAGACGGGCACGCCGGTGGACAACTGGGTCTGGTCACCCCATGGCATCCTCAACATGCACTATCCTGAGCTGTGGGGGTACGTGCAGTTCTCGACGAAGGTCGCCGGCGAAGGCACGGACGACTTTCTCCTGCACCCTGAGGAAGAAGCCCAGCGGGCTCTCTACCAGATCTACTACAGCCAGAAGGGGTACTACCGGGAGCACGGTCGGTTCAGCGACCGTTGGGAGGAGTTGGTGACCGGGGAGCCGGGCCTGGTCTACTACCGTTGGCCTCCCAGGATCCAGGTGACCGAGAGCCTGTTCGAGGCTTCGCTGGAGGAGCAGGAGGATCTCGACGACGACGGCAAGCGGGAGCGCTGGCACATCCGCCAAGACTCGAAGCTCTGGCGGGGCGCTTGCTCCGGCGGATCCGAATACCCTATCTTGCCGGGGCGCGATGCAGCTAACCCGATGTGAGACAAGGAGGCGCCGCGATGAACCGCACCGTGCTGAGCCGCCGAGGAATTGGCCGGGTGATAGCGGTCCTGGGAGGTCTGGGCATCCTGCTGGCCACCAACGCGGCCGCGATCGATGCCATCGACTGGAGGGTAGTGCGCCGCACGGCCCCCGAGAGGTGGTCGACCGAGCTGAAGGCGCAGTTGGTGGAGGCGGGGTACAACCTGCGCCAGTTGGCGCAGCGGGTCCGCCAGTACCAGGCCACGCAGGCGGCGCCGGGGGAGGGCAGCGCGGCGGTGGAACCGGAGGCTGCCGAGCCCATGCGCGTGGCCCAGGAGCGGGCCCGAGGCCAGATCGACTGGGACCTGGTAGTGGCCACGGCCCCAGAGGCGTGGTCGACCGAGCTGAAGAACCTGTTGACGCAGGCCGGCTGCGACCTGCGCCAACTGGCGCAGCGGGTACGGGCGTACCAGGCCGGCCAGCTCGACGCCGCCACGGTGCTCGAGTTCGGC
>JBAZUN010000323.1:0-7166 GCA_041661365.1 Candidatus Latescibacterota bacterium | reverse complement strand
CACGCTCGCCCTCCCTTGACTGAGTGGATCGCCGCCGCGGACCGCGGCTACCGGTACCGCTCCGCGAACACGGCGACCGCGGTCTGGACCGTGAGCACCCCGAGGTTGACGCGGTGCGCGAACCGGCCGTGCATCCCCATCTCGGTGCCGAAGGCCAGACCGTATTGCCGCGAGGCAAAGTCCATCAGGTTCAGTCCCTCGCCGCGCACCTGGGCATCCAGCCAGTAGACCCCGGGCTCGGAGCGCCGGAACCAGGTCTGCTCGAGGGGCACGCCACCGAGCACGTCGTCGTCGCTGGCCAGGACGGCCCCCGAGGCGGCGATCGCGGCGATGGTGGCCCGGGCCGCCCGCTCCTCCCAGGCCTGCGCCTCCGGGACGGCCTGGGTCCGGGCCGAGAGCCAGAAGTGGTCACCCATCAGCTCGGACTCGTGCAGGTCGAAGCTGATCCCGGGCCGCACCTCGGCCATCAGTTGGCGGATGGCCCGTGGCTCGGTCGGCGCCCAGGCCGTGTCGTGGAAGCGGTTCAGGTGGAGCAGTTCGCCCTCGGGACTGACCACCAGGGTGTAGGCCCGGCCGAAGTCGCCGGTCCCCTCCACCCCGGGCTGCCCCGGGGTCATGTAGAGCCGCCGGCCGCGGAACGGGGCCAGCACCTCGGGCCGCTCGCGGGAGAGGGCGAGGAGTCGGTTGTACGCGGTCCACTGGGAATGCGGGCGGGCCGGCGACGGCGGGCAACTGGCGTACCCGTAGTCGCCGGCCAGGACCACCAGCAGCCCTTCCTCGTCCACGGCCACCTCCCCGCCGTCGCGCAGCAGCTCCTCCAACTCGTCGTACCCGGTGAACTCCGGGGCCACCCCGAACCCCAGGGCCAGGGCATGGGCGAACCCGCCCAGACCGACCGGGTCGCGGCAGGGCACGACCCAGACCTGGTGGTCGGTCTCCAACCGCTCGATCAGGGCCACGGCCGCGGCGACCCCGGCGTGCTCGGTGGAGTGGCTGCCGGCGGTGACCAGCACGGCCGGGAGCCGATCCCCGCCGGTGCGCACGGCCACCAGCGGCGAGCCGTCTGGAGCCGCGCCCAGCACCCGGGCGGGACGGCCGAGCCGGTCCACCTCCTCGAGCAGCGAGGCGTAGGTCTCGAAGATGCGCATGGGATCCTCCCCGCTCAGAACCTGCCGGTGCGGGACTCGTACTTCGTGGGCTTGCCCAGGCTGCGGCCGTCGAGCCGGACCCAGTGGGCCATCCAGCGGACGATCTGCTCGGGGGGTACCGACAGCGGACCGAGACGCGCCAGCAGCCGCGAGGCGTTCCCCAGCAGCGCGGTCTCCGCCTCCTGACCGACGAACACCGGCGGTCGCCCCAGGACTTGGCCCAGATCCTCGGCAAGTCGCCGGACGCTGAGCACCTCGGGGCCGGTGAGGTTGACCACCTCCGGCGGACAGTCGCACCAGGGGAAGCTCCGCGCCAGGCAGGCGTTGGCGTCTCCCTGCCAGATCTGGTTCACGTACCCCATGCTCAGGTCGACCGGCTCGCCGCGGAAGACCTTCCAGGCCAGGTCGTGGATGATGCCGTAGCGCAGCTCCGAGGCGTAGAAGAGCCGCACGATCGCCAGCGGTGTCCCCTGGCTTCGGGCGAAGTGCCCGGCCACCCGCTCGCCGCCCAGGCGGGACTGGGCGTATTCGCCGACCGGCGCCACGGTCCCGTCCTCGGCGGCACCCGGCCCTGGAGCCGGGGTATAGGCGTAGACGTTCCCCGAGCTGACGTACACGACCCTCGATTCCGGGAACCGCTGCAGCACCCGCCCCGGCAGCCAGGTGTTCATCGCCCAGGTCAGGGACTCGTTCCCGGTGGCCCCGAACTTGAACCCGGCGAGAAGGTAGACGTAGGGCGCCTCGGGCAGGTCGACCAGGGCCAGCTCGTCCAGCAGGTCGGCCGCGATGGTGTGCACCCCGACGGCCTCGAGCCGCCGGCGCTGGGTCTCGTCCGAGAACCGGGACACCCCGATGACCCGCCGGGCCCCGGCCCGCACGAGCAGTTCGGCCAGGGAGGGCCCCATCTTGCCGCCCACCCCGAGGATCAGCACCTCCCCGTCCAACCGCCCCACCGCCTCCCGTACCTCGTCGGTCGGGGTCGTCATCTGCGCCAGCAGGGCCTCTTCGCTCTCGATCAGGGGCTCGGTCACCATGGACACCTCGATATTCCTCGACTAGCTGCGACGCCCGTCATCGGTGATCACCGCCGCGTCGCGCGGTCTCACCCGCCGGCCAGCAGGCAGCGGGCAGACCCTACCTCCTCTCGAGCGGCGCCGGCCAGGCGCCGGCAGGGGCCGGAAATATCGCGAATCGCCTGACCTGGCTCAAGGAGCCTGTCGGAGAACCCCGTTCGGGCTGCCGCCGCCGCCGATGTCCGCCTGCTTGACAGACCGGTCAGTCCGGCCCGACGTTCTTATCCCCGCTGACTGGACTACAGGACCGCGCTGGCGACGCGCGGCAGTCAGTGGCCGGGATCCCTCTCAGACTTTCTCCTCAGGAGAACACCGATGAGTGCCGACGACGCCTTGGGCCGGGAGTCTGCCGCCCACGAGCAGCGACTGCTCCACCTGGGCGTGGAACTGCCCAACGGGATCGCCCCGGCGATCCGCAACGAACGGGACCACGGGATCGCCGTGTGGATACCTGCCGGTCCGTTCCTCATGGGATCGGAGGACGAGGTGGCCCGGCCCTCGGAGAAGCCGGTGCACCAGGTCACGGTGTCGGGCTTCTACCTAGACCTTCACCCGGTGACCAACGCCCAGTACGCGCGGTTCGTGGCCGAAACCGGCCACCACCCCCCCAAGGGCGGGAGCCCTTGGACCAAGTGGAGCAAGAACGATCCGCCCGAGGGGTGCGAAGATCACCCGGTGGTGCTGGTCTCCTGGCTGGACGCGATGGTCTACTGCGAGTGGAGCGGGAAGCGCCTGCCGACCGAGGCCGAGTGGGAAAAGGCGGCCCGGGGCGGACTCAGCGGCCAGCGGTATCCGTGGGGCCAGGAGTTGGCGATCGAGGCGGCCAACTACGAGGACGCCGTCGGCAAGACCACCGCCGTGGGCACCTATCCGGCCAACGGGTACGGGCTGGTCGACATGGCAGGGAACGTCTGGGAGTGGTGCGCCGACTGGTACGAGGACGGGTACTACGCCAAGAGCCCCGACACCGACCCCCGGGGTCCGGAGAAGGGCTCCGAGCGGGTCCTGCGCGGGGGGTGCTGGCACCGTGAGGCCGCCAGCCTGCGCTGCTCCAACCACTACCACAACGCGCCGAAAAGCGTGGTCAACAGCGTGGGCTTCCGCTGCGCCCGCACCCCGTAGCCGATGTCAGATCGGCCGGACCTCGGCCCACGGATGTCGAGGGCCGGTCCCGGCAGGCGGAGTCGAGCGCGCAGCGCGGACAGATCCATCCCGATCCCTTCGTGTCAGTCGTGCTCGATCCGGCCCTGGAGCCCCTGGCGGTCGATCTCCAGGGTCACGGCCCGGGCTCGCACGCCCTGCCTCTGCCAGGCCTCTTCCATGGCCCGGCCCACCGCCTTGCCATCCCCGGTCACCAGGGCCAGCACGGCCGGCCCGGCCCCGCTCAACGCGGCCCCCAGCGCGCCTCCGGCCAGGGCCGCGGCCCGGACCTCCTCAAGGCCGGGCACCAGCTCCCGGCGGTACGGCTCGTGCAGGACGTCGACCATGGCCGGGGCCAGCAGATCGAGCCGCCCGGTAGCGATGGCCGCGGTCAGCAGGCCGACCCGGGCCGCGTTCCCGGCGGCGTCGCTCAGCTCGACGCGGGCGGGTAGAACGGCCCGCGCCCGGCTGGTCGGCAGGGAGAAATCGGGGATCGCCACCACGGCGCGCAACCCGGCCGGAGGCTCGAGCCGCAGGCAGTGCACCGCGTCGTGGTCGGTCACGGCCACGGTGAACCCGCCCAGGACACAAGGAGCGACGTTGTCCGGATGTCCCTCGGCCACCACGCCCCGCTGGAGCAGTCGATCCCGGTCGAGGCTCTCTCCGGCCAGGAGCATGGCCGCCGCGGTCCCGGCCAGCAGGGCCGCGGCGCTGCTGCCCAGCCCCCGGGCCAGCGGGATCTCGCAGGCGCACTCCACCACCAGCCGCCCCGGGCTGTATCCCGATTCGGCGAAGACGCGGTCCATGGCGCGGCAGACCCAGTTGCGGCCGTCGAGCGGCACCCGTCCCGCCCCTTCGCCCGAGGCCCGCACCTCGAACCCCTCGCCTGGACTCTCGGTGACCATCAGCCGATGATAAAGGGAGAGACTCAACCCCAGACAGTCAAACCCTGGCCCCAGGTTGGCGCTGGAGGCCGGTACCACGATCTCCGCCTTCTGCATCAGTCCCCCTGTCAATCCCCCTTGCAAAGCCTCCTGCCCCCGACTCACCGGCGGGTCGACGACCGGGAGAAGATAGAGCCGGGACGACAACGGCGGCAACGCCGGTTCCTTCAGACATAGGTTGAGCGGGAGGCAAAAGCCGTCAGCCCACTGTAGAAGTTCATGGCCTAGCCAGAGAAAGCGACTTCTTCAACGGGGTGTGGGGGTGTTATATTGGAGGTATGATGAACCTATTCTCGCGGAAGCAGCGCCAGGAGAAGCAGCTCGACCTGGACCAGGTGGTTCAGCAGTTGACCGAGCTGTCTCCCCCTTCGGTGCTGGTCTACCTGGAAGAGACCGGCAACGGGCGGAAGGTGGACGAGAACCTCGGCAAGGCCTTCCTGCTCCAGCGCGATCAGCGTCTGTACACCGACGTCAATCACCTCTACATCACCACGCCCGAGGATCTCAAGGTGGCCAGCGAGGGGAGCTTCCGCGGTCGCGACGAGCTGGTGGCCCTGCAGTTCATGCATCGCCGGGTTCCCTACCGGCTTGAGTGCCGCGTGGTCGGCCGATTCCGCCTCCTCCCCGAGGTGGTGGAGCTGCTCGACTTCAAGGTGCGCGCGGCGTACAAGCTGCTGCCGACCTCGAGGATACGGAAGGAAGACAAGCGCGGGTTCCTGCGGTACGCGGTGAAGAACTACGGCGACTCGCGGCAGCCGGTGACCACCCACGTCACCTTCGACGTCTTCCTCAGGCTCACCCGGCAGGAGATCACCAGCGAGGGCGCTCCCCCGGCCGAGCTGACCGATCTGCGGTTCCAGCCACCCGACGAGCCCTCAAGTCGCGAGCCGGTCACGGCGCGGGCCGCCATCGACCGACTCCGGGAGCTGCTTCTGTCCCGGCCCATGAACGAGCGGCGCGTCTACCTGACGAAGATCGTGAAGAGCGAGGCCAAGGGATACCGACGGAAGCACAACGACGCGTACCTGCTGGGATACGTGGACGTGCTGGGCCTCGACCAGGAGATCCGACGCGAGGTGATCTACACCAAGCGCTCGGCCAAGGCGGATTTCCGCAAGGACAACCCCTACAACCTCCGTCCGGGCGACCGGGTGCTGGCCCAGTTTCGCCACGACGCCAGCTTCTACTACCTGCCGTGCGAGGTACTGGAAGCGAGAACCGGGAACGAGGTGCTCCGTCCCCGGGGCCTGGTGGAGCCGGAAGCGGGCCTGAAGGTGGAGCTGGTGGAATACAGCGTTGGCGGTGCCCTCCTGGAGAGCAGCACCGAGCTGCTGACCTTACTGCTGGGCGAGCGATGCCCGCCGCAGGTCGGCTCGGAGGACGGCTACCGCGGCAGGGTGTGGGAGGCGGCGTTCGACCAGATCCGGCATCACCTGGTGCATCTGACCTTCTACCCGAGCCTTCACTTCGCCGAGAAGCTCAAGAACTTCCAGCCCGATCTGCCCTTCGCGATCCCGATCCTCGGGCAGATCGTCCGCCACCAGGTCCACGGTGAGCGACGGACCCTGCAGTTCGGGTTACGGTTCGCCTATGATCCCGAGGAGGTCCCCCTGACGCCGGTCGAGCCGGTAACCTGGCGGCTTCTGCGCGGGGTGCGCGACAACGTCCACTTCACCGAGGTGCACAGCAAGCTGAGCCAGCTCTACGGGCACCTCGAGCATCAGAGCCTGGCCCGCACCGCGCTGCGCGACTAGGCAATGCCGTGGGTCCGCTTGGCGGCCCACACGGTGTTGTAGAGGAGCATGGTGATGGTCATCGGGCCGACGCCGCCAGGGACCGGGGTGATGGCGCTGGCCTTCTCGCGCACGGCCTCGTAGTCGACGTCCCCTACCAGCCGGAATCCCTGTTTCTTCCTCGGATCCTCGACCCGGTTCACCCCCACGTCGATCACCACGGCGGCGTCAGCGACCATCTCCACCGTTACCGTGTTCGGCCGTCCGGCGGCAACCACCAGGATCTCGGCCTGCCGGGTGTACCGGCCCAGGTCCCGGGTTCCGGTGTGACAGACGGTCACCGTGGCGTTGGCGCCGGGGGCTTTTTGAGTCAGGATGTTGGCCAGGGGCCGGCCGACGAGGATGCTTCGACCGACGATCACCACGTGGCGCCCCTCGACCTCGATCCCGCTCCGCACCAGCATCTGCTGGACCCCGTGAGGGGTGCAGGGGAGGAACCCCTCCTCCTGCCGCATCAGCCGACCCAGGTTCACCGGATGCAGACCGTCGACATCCTTGTCCGGCGCGATCGCCTGCAACACCCGCGCCTCGTCCTGGCCGGGGAGCGGCAACTGGACCAGGATGCCGTGGACCGTCTCGTCGCGGTTCAGCTCCTCGACGACCCCGATCAGCTCGTCGCTCCCCAAGGTGGCCGGATACCGCCGCTCGAGCGAACGGATGCCGCTCTCGTCGCAGGCCTGGCGCTTCCCCTTGACGTAGGAGATCGAGGCCGGGTTGTCGCCGACCAGGACCACGGCCAACCCGGGAATCAAGCCGTGGTCGGCCTTCAGCCGGGTGACCTCCTCGCGGATCTCGGCGCGCATCCCGGCCGCCACCTCTTTCCCGTCGATGACCCGTGCAGTCATGGATTCTCCTTCACGAGGCGGGTCGCAGGAGGTCGCGGCCGACCACCGGCCGAAGCACCTCGGGCACGAGCACGGCCCCGTCCTGCTGCTGGTAGCTCTCGATGACGGCGATCAGCATCCGGCCCATGGCGCACCCGGTGTCGTTCACCGTGTGGCAGAACTGGACCCCTCCCCCTTCGCCCTTGAAGCGGATGTTGAGCCGCCGCGCCTGGTAGTCGGTGGT
>JBAZUN010000322.1:0-7184 GCA_041661365.1 Candidatus Latescibacterota bacterium | reverse complement strand
CGGAGCACGCCGCCAATCTTTTTGCGCTGAAGGAGTTCGGCAACATCTACACGAGGCTGATGAACCCGACCACCGACGTCTTCGAGCAACGGATGGCCGCCATCGAGGGGGGCAGCGGCGCCCTGGCCGTGGCCTCGGGTCAGTCGGCCATCACCTATGCGCTGCTGGCGATCACCCGGTTGGGGGACGAGATCGTCTCGGCCAACAACCTGTACGGAGGCACTTATCAACTCTTCCACTACACCCTGCCGAAGCTGGGCCGCACGGTCCGGTTCGTCGACTCGCGCGATCCGGAGGCCTTTCGCCGCGCGATCACTCCCAGGACCAGGGCGCTGTACGTGGAGACGGTCGGCAACCCGAAACTCGACGTGCCGGACTTCGAGACGCTGGCCACCATCGCCCACGAGGCCGGCATTCCGTTGGTGGTCGACAACACCGTGGGGGTGGGTCTGGTGCGACCGCTTGACCACGGGGCCGACATCCTCGCGACCTCGGCCACCAAGTACATCGGCGGGCACGGCACCTCGATCGGCGGGGTGATCGTCGACTCGGGGCGCTTCGCCTGGAACACCGGCAAGTTCCCCGAGTTCACCGAGCCGGACCCCAGCTACCACGGGCTGGTCTACTGGGAGGCCCTGGGCAACGTACCCGGACTGGGGAACGTGGCCTTCATCCTCAAGGTGCGGGTCACCCTCCTGCGGGACACCGGCGCTGCCCTCAGTCCGTTCAACGCCCATCAGTTCCTCCTGGGCCTGGAGACCCTGCCCCTGCGTCAGCAGCGACACTCGGAGAACGCCCTGGCGATCGCGCGCTGGCTGCGGACCCATCCCCGGGTCGCCTGGGTCACCTACCCTGGTCTGGAGGACGACCCGAACCACGCCGTCGCCGCGCGGTATCTGAAGCAGGGTTTTGGCGGTCTGGTCGGCTTCGGGATCAAGGGGGGACGGGAAGCCGGCCGCCGATTCATCGACTCGGTCCGCCTGTTGTCGCACCTGGCCAACATCGGCGACGCCAAGAGCCTGGTCATCCACCCGGCCTCGACTACCCACCAGCAACTGACGCCGGAGGAGCAACGCCAGACCGGGGTGACCGAGGACTACATCCGGCTCTCCATCGGGCTGGAGGCCGTAGATGACCTCAAGGCGGACATCGACCAGGCCCTGCAGCAAGCCCAGGTCTGAACGCCCCGAACCCAGGAAGGGCGGAGCGGAACCGTGCTTCGGCCGCTCCGCCCATCAACCCAGGAGACCAGCCATGTCTGACCTGCAGTTCGCCGTCTCGGCCAGCTCCGAGTCCCCCGCCCGGGTGCGGGTGGCCACCCGGCAGTTCACCATGACCATCGACGAACCACCGGAGCTGGGCGGCCAGGACCAGGGCGCCAACCCCGTGGAGTACCTGTTGGCGGCGCTGGCCGGGTGCCTGAACGTCGTCGCCCACCTCGTGGCCCGCGAGCAGGGGATCGCGCTGCGCGGCCTGACCGTCAACGCCTCCGGGGAGGTCAACCCCGATCGGCTGCTCAACGTCCCGACCACCGATCGGGCCGGGTTCAAGGGGATCCGGGTGGAGCTGGGGGTAGACACGGACGCGTCGCCCGAAGCGCTGGCTCAGTGGCGCCAGGTAGTGGAGTCTCGCTGCCCGGTCTCGGACAACCTGAACCAGCCCACCCCGGTGACCATCGAGGTGGTACACCGGCCGAAGTCCGTGAAGGAAGGAGGGCTGCCGTGAGTCAGTACTCGTCCGTCCTCGGCGCCGTCGGGGGCACGCCCCTGATCCGGCTGAACCGGATCGGCGCTGAGCTGTCCTCCCCCCTCCTGGTCAAGGCCGAGATGCTCAACCCGGGCGGCAGCATCAAGGATCGGGTCGGCCTGGCGATGGTCGAAGCCGCGGAGCGCCAGGGGCTGTTGCGGCCCGGGGGGACCATCGTCGAGGCCACCGCGGGGAACACCGGCGTGGGCCTGGCCTTGGTGGCGGCGGTCAAGGGGTACCGGCTGATCGTGGTCATCCCCGACAAGATGAGCGAGGACAAGATCGCGCTGCTCAAGGCCTATGGGGCGGAGGTGGTGATCACGGCCACAAACGTCCCGCCCGATTCCCCGGAGAGCTACAACGGCGTGGCCGAGCGGTTGGCGCGCGAGATCCCCGGAGCCTTCCGACCGAACCAGTTCGCCAATCCGCACAATCCGCTGATCCACTACCTGACCACGGGACCCGAGATCTGGGCCGACACCGGGGGGCAGGTGGAGGTGCTGGTGGCCGGCATGGGCACGGGGGGCACCATCTCCGGCGCGGGACGGTTCCTCAAGGAGAAGAACCCGCGGGTCACGGTGGTCGGCGCTGATCCCGAAGGCTCGATCCTCTCCGGCGACGCCCCCCACGCTTATCGGGTCGAGGGGATCGGTGAGGACTTCATCCCCCGGACCTTCGACCGGCAGGTGGTCGACGAGATGGTGCGGGTCAGCGACCGGGAGTCGTTCAACACGGCCCGACGGTTGGCCCGCGAAGAGGGGATCCTGGCCGGCGGGTCAGCCGGCACCGCCCTGTCGGCCGCCCTTCAGTATGCCCAACGGCTGACGGCACCCAGACCGATCGTGGTGATCCTGCCGGACACCGGGCGCAACTACCTGTCGCGGATCTTCTCGGACCCTTGGATGCAGGCGAACGGTTTCTGGGAAGGGCGGGCGGCCCGCCACACCACGGTCGGCCAGATCGCGGCGCGCAAAGGAGGTGGCGCGGGGCTGATCGCGGTCGGACCCCGCGACAAGGTACTGCGGGCCGTGGAGTTGATGCAGGGCCACGGCATCTCCCAGGTTCCGGTGATCGACGACGACGAGAACCTGGGCAGCGTGAACGAATCCACCCTGATGAAGGTGCTGCACGACGGCCTGGACCTGCGCAACCAGGAGGTCGCCGCGGTCATGGGCAAACCGCTGCCGGCCCTGGCCGAAGAGACCGACGCCGCCGAGGCGTACCGCCTCCTGATGAGCGGGACCCCTGGCCTGCTGGTGATCCGGGAAGGGCGGCCCACCGACTTTATCGGTCGGGCTGACCTGATCAACGCCTGGCTGGGAAAGGAGGAGGATTCTCATGCGGTTTGAGACGCGGGCCATCCACGCTGGCCAGGCCAGCGACCCACGCACCGGCGCGGTGACCGTGCCGGTGTACCAGACCTCCACCTTCGAGCAGGACGGCATCGGCCAGCCGCGCGGCTTCGAGTATTCCCGCACCGGCAATCCGACCCGACAGGCCCTGGAGGAGTCCCTGGCGGCGCTTGAGGGAGGGGGTCGGGCTCTGGCCTTCGCCTCCGGGTCAGCGGCCACCTCGGCGATCCTGCAGTCCGTGCTCCGACCCGGCGATCACGTGCTGGCCGGAGCCGACGTGTACGGCGGTACCTATCGCCTGCTGGAGCGGGTCTTCCGCCCCTGGGGGGTCGCCATCGACTACGCCGACCCAGCGCAGGTGGACGACTTCGCCGACCGGATCACACCGAAAACCCGGCTGATCTGGGTGGAGACCCCGACCAACCCGCTGCTGAAGATCGTCGACCTGCGGCGGCTGGCCGCCCTGTCCCGGACGCACGGTCTGCGGCTGGCGGTAGACAATACCTTTGCCAGTCCCTGGTTCCAGCGGCCGCTGGAGCTGGGCGCCCAGATCGTGATCCACAGCACCACCAAGTACCTGGGCGGCCACAGCGACCTGATCGGTGGCGCCGCGGTGATCGCCGACGACGAACTGTTCGAGCAGGCCAAGTTCCACCAGAACGCGGTCGGTGCGGTCCCCGGGCCGTGGGACTGCTGGCTGCTCCTGCGGGGGATCAAGACCTTGGCCGTGCGGATGCGCCAACACGCGGCCAATGCCCTGGTCGTGGCCCGGTTCCTCGAGGACCACCCCGCCGTCGAGCGGGTCAACTACCCCGGCCTGCCCAGTCATCCCCAGCACGCGCTGGCCGCGGCCCAGATGTCCGGGTTCAGCGGCATGGTCAGCTTTGACCTGAAGGGGGGATTCGCGGCGGTGGAGCGGTTCGTCGGCCAGCTCGAGGTCTTCGTCCTGGCCGAGAGCCTGGGGGGCGTCGAATCCCTGGTCTGCTACCCGCCGCGGATGACCCACGCGGCGCTAGGTGCTTCCGAGCGCCGGGCCCGCGGTATCGGCGACCAACTGGTGCGGCTGTCCGTGGGGCTGGAGCACCCGGATGACCTGCTGGCGGATCTGGAGCAGGGGCTGACCAGATCAGTCGGCTGAGGGACGGCAGGGCCACCGCGGTCAGGAACGGACCGCGACACCCCGAGCGGGTCTGCTCCGCAGCGGCTCCGCTTGGTCACTGGCACAGGACCCAGAGGACGGCGGCAGCGGACCCGGTGCCGAAGGCGAGGGCAAGCATGCCGACACGACGGTCGGCCGGGGCTGCTGCCCAGAGGTACAGGCCGGTGCCGACGAGCAGGACCAGGGCCAGCACGGTGGCGTCCATCATCGCCGACCACACGGCGGTGCCGATCCAGTTCTTCTTCTCCGCCAGGTTGCTGTGGAGCCCTGAGAGGACGTGGAGGCCAGGAAGCAGCGACCAGCCATTGAGGTCCACGATCGTCAGCCTGCCCTCTCCCGAGGCGTTGTGCACCCTGACCGTAGCCAGCCGCCCGGGACGGGTCGTCCTGATCTCCAGGGTGTCGCTGTCGGAGTCGTGGACCAGGTAGGTCACTTCCCCCTGCACCTTCATCTGGGAGAGCACGGACCGCGCTCGCTCGAGCTCCGAGCCGACCCGGGGCACCTCCACGCGGACCTGCTGGACCCGCTCCACGCGCTCGGACCAGAACTCCCAGAGCGCCCAGCGGTGGTTGAGCATCAGTCCGCTGACCGCGAAGAGCAGCACCAAAGCCCCCGCGGCAAGCCCGACGACGACGTGGACCCTGCGGATCAACCTGGCGACGACCATGCGTCCCTGGATGACGTCGAGGAACTGGCTAGCTGCTGTGTCACTGGGTAAAGGAGTTCGTGCTACGAGCCGGCCGGTTGACCCGACCGACCGGCCCGCCGGATCTTCGCACAGCCCGTAGCGGGGCTACCTGGCGACGCTCTGCTTGACCACACCCCAACTGGACTGAGCCACAGCCGTGGACCTGGGGCTGAACCGCAGCTCGGAAACCCCGAGCTGATAGGAGTGACGGACCTGGGCGTTGTCGAACACCGCCACCCCGAAGTAATAGGGCTGAGCAGGGTCACCGAACTGCACGTCCTTGTCGCTGCCGGTCACCAAGGTGCGACTCACCTCCAAGGTCCATCCACCGGCACTGTGCTGGGCCATTGAAGGCAGGTCAGCGCGGTCCCCGGTAAGCGGCGCCACCAGGATGCTGGCGATCTCATCACCAGGCTGGAAGGTGTCGACGAACGGGACCTTGTCAGAGTCGACGAGCCAGTACCCCTGGTTGGCCCCGCCCGGGGCCATGTAGGCCGGGCCGGTGCCGGCCTCGTTTTTATTGTCCTTGTACCCACCGCCCAGGCTGGGGTCAGAGTGGCGGCCGGCCTCTGGCACAGTGGCGCTCCAACGGGCATCGTCGAGATACTGATCGTCGGTGAAGCCGACAGAGCCCGTGCGCACCGACTTCCAGTGCCAGATGTCCCCCTTCTCGCCCGGGTTGCTGGTGTACTTGTTGCCAAAGGGCTTGCCTGCCTCACCCGCATGGCAGGCCATCATGCAGCCGGCCTGGTTGAACCCGGAGATCGAGTTGTCGATGTTCCAGATCACCGCCAGCTTGTCCTCGTAGTAGACGTTTTCGTCCCCGCTGGGACCATCAGTCAGGCGCTTCCAGGATCCGTCGGTCTGCTTAACCCAGGGGAAGCGGCGGAAGCTCTCGGTCGGGTCGTCCCAGCGGAAGAGGAAATAGACTCTGTCCAGCGTGTAGACCGATTTCATCAAAACCTGGATAGAGCCGGTGTTGGCGCCGCCAACGACCGCGAAGGAGGCCTCGGGGGCGGCGTCCCACACCGCGTCCGCGATGCCGTCCAGTTGCGGCGGTGCACTTACATACTGCGAGGTCACCTGCACCGCTTGTTGCTGGATCCCGGCGTGCACCGAGGCCATACCCGCCACCAGGGCCGCCACCGCGACAGCACCCCCGGCGAACGCTATCCGTTTGATCATGGTCCCCCCTTTCAGGAGAACGCGCCTCACCGGAAGTGGTGGGGCTGCTGCAGACCTTGTTAGTGTTGCGACCGCGGAGGCTTTGTCAAGGGGTATCCCGGGCCGGCGCACCAGTCCCCGGTCACTGCCACAGGATCTAGAGGACAGCGGCAGAGGCACCGGTGCCGACTACCTGCAGCCGGCCCTCAACCCGCCGCCGCCGGGGTCGGCAGTCCCTCGGTTACCTCGCGGCGACGCCAGAGGTAGTAGATGGCCGGGTAGACCAGCAGCTCCATGAGGAACGAGGTCACCAGACCGCCGACCATGGGGGCGGCGATGCGCTTCATCAGGTCGGCGCCGGTGCCGGTCGACCACATGATCGGCAGCAGGCCGATGAAGGCGGCGGCGACGGTCATCGCCTTCGGACGGACGCGCTTGACCGCGCCGTGGATGATCGCCTCGACCAGGTCGCCGGAGGTCTGGAGTTGCCCGCGGGTCTTGGCTTCGTCGTGGGACAGATCCAGGAAGAGGAGCATGAAGACTCCGGTCTCGGCGTCCAGACCCATGAGCGCGATCATCCCGACCCAGACGGCGATCGAGACGTTGTACCCCAGCGCCCAGAGGAGCCAGACGGCGCCCACGGCCGAGAACGGCACGGCGAGCATGACCACCGCGGCCTTGAAGCTCGAGCGGGTGTTCAGGTAGAGCAGGGCGAAGATGAGCACCAGGGTCAGGGGCACCACCAGCTTGAGGCGCTCCCGCACCCGCATCATGTTCTCGTACTGGCCGCTCCACTGCAGGACGTAGCCCGCGGGAAGCTTGACCTGCGCCTCGACGCGCCGCTTGGCGTCGTCGACGTAGCGGCCGATGTCGCGGCCCGTCTGGTAGACGTAGACGTAGCCCGAGAGGAAGCCGTTCTCGTCGCGGAGCATCGACGGCCCCTGCGTCAGGCGGATCTCCGGTAGCTGGCCGAGCGGCACGGGGGCGCCGCCCGGGGTGTCGACGAGCACCCGCCGCAGCTTCTCCACGTCCTCGCGCAGCTCGCGCGGGTAGCGCACGTTCACCGGGTAGCGCT
>JBAZUN010000321.1:0-7205 GCA_041661365.1 Candidatus Latescibacterota bacterium | reverse complement strand
CCCCAACTACTCCTCGTCCATTCAGCCCCTGACCCACGAGCCCGACTTCCCCAAGCGGGAGTGGTCCGGCTTCCACGAGACCCACGTGGACTACCACCTGCGCTGCTACGACGTCCGCAACCTGGTGGCGGTGGGGTTCAGCCAGCGGGCCTGTCTGTACCAGACCCTGGCCGGTGCGGTGGAGCACAACTACCGGGTGGTCCTGCTGCGGGACTGCACCCACTCGGCGGAGTACCCGGACACGGTCGACCCGTCCCTGCCCGAGGGCGGCTGGCTGCGCACGATCATGTTCCGGAACTTCGAGCACATCATCGGGTATACCTCGACCTCGGCCGAGCTCGCCGCCGCCTGCACCGCGATCCGGTAATACGCGAGCCCCGCGGAGGCTAACGCTCCGCGGGGCTCGTTGACCGCAGGTAACGGACCGGTCTCGATTCAGCGACAGCGGCCGAGCGAGCCCGAGGCGCACTTCCGGCCGTCGGTCCAGGTGGCGTTGCTCAGGTCGGTGCCGTTGAGCTTGGCGCCGTCCAGGACCGCGCCGGTGAGGTTGGCGTCGATCAGCTTGGCGGCGTTCATCCGGACGTTGGTCAGGTCGGCGCCGGTCAGGTCAGCGCCGGTCAGGTCGGCCTGCAGTAGGTTGGCGTCGACCAGCGAGGCCTCGACCAGCTTGGCCGAGGCCAGGGTGACGCGGAAGAGGTTGGCCCCGGTCAGCTTGGCCTTGCTCAGCTCGGCCCCGGTCAGGTCCTGCGTGGCCAATCGGGCCCCGGACAGGTCGCAGCCGGCACAGGCCTTGGTGCTGAGCAACTGGGCCACGGCCTCCTCGCCGGAGGGGGGCGGAGCCGCCGGTCCACCGGTCGGCTTGCGGGCGTGCCCGGGCGGTCCGGCAGCCGCGACCACCGTGATCTTCTGATTCGCGTTGACCACCTCGGTGCCGTCCACCTTGCGGAGCTTCACCTCGGTCAGCCTGATCTCCGTGCGGCCGGTGAATCCGGCCGCGGTCTGGAAGGCCAGGACGCCCAGGTCGCCGTTGCCGCTGGCCGTGGCCTTGGTGAAGTTGGCGCCGCCCACCTCGACGCGCCCTGGTTCGCTGCTGTCGACCAGAGGCACCAGTCCGGGGATGAACGACGACGGGGTGAAGCCTCCACCTGCCATGCTGATCTGGGCCGGGTCGAATTCGATCTCGGCGCTGAATCCGTAGATCGGCGGCAATCCTATACCGCTAAGCTGCACCTCGATCCCCATCTCGGGCTCGGCGGCTACCTCCCGCTGCCCCTGGTCGCCCGGAGCCGGATTCAGGTCGAGGAGTACCGGGCCGCTAGCGCCGGCCGGGGGACCGCCCGGTGGCGGTCCCGGCGGGGTGGTGGGTGGGATCGGCGGCGCCTCGCGGCGCAACTCGAGGCTGGTGGCGTTGGCAAGGGACAGGAAGAAGACGTTCGGGGTCGGCACCGGCGAGATCCCGGCCGGGTCGATGCGGAGCTGATAGATCCCGGCGGGCAGGTCGAGCGGGCCGCTGGTGCTCTGGCCTGGGGTGATCAGGGGGATCTCGCGTCCGTCCGGAGCGATCAGCACCAGGGAGATCGGCGGCGCGTTCGGGGGTGCCGGGGGCGTGGTGCCCCTCGGATTGCCGGGGCGCTGGGCCGTCAGCGGGGCGGCGGCCAGGAGCAGGGCCAGACAGACCGGCCATACGGATCTCGAGGTCATCGGAACCTCCTTGTCGGGGCGTGAAGCGCCTGCCGCGTCCGGCCGTTTCCGCCTGCCGGGCCGCCAAGGGCGCTGGGTAACAGGACTACAATATACGGCGGAACGGCGACTTGACCGTGATCCGGCTCACAGGAGACCTACTTCCCCGCCGGCTCACCGGGAGCGTCGTCACCAACCCCGGCCGCGGTGGCGATGGCCCGATCCAGGACTCGGGTCGACTCGGCCCAGTACTCGGGATCGATCTCGAACCCGACGAACCCCGTCCCCAGCTCGACGCAGGCGACCGCGGAGTTGCCGATCCCGAGGAACGGATCAAGGACGAGCCGGGTGCGGGAGAGTCCGTGCAGCTCGATGCACATGCGGGGGATCCGGGCCGGGAAGGAGGCCGGATGGGGTCGCTGGCGGTCGCGGCTGCGGATGGTCCGGTACGGGACGAACCAGGTGTTCCCCCGGCAGCGCCGGTCGGCCGCGGCAGCGCCCCATCGAGCGACGTTGGACTTGTCCTGGTATTCCACCCCGATCGCCAGGCGGTCCAGCTCGACGTCGCCGCCCTTGGTCAGGTGGAAGATGTACTCGTGGCAGTCGTTGAGGTACCGGGGGCTGTTGATCGGCTTGTAGTGGCCGACCGAGACGTTCCGCGTGATCCCGGGATAGCGGCCGGCGTCGTCGCGGGCGATCGAGATCGACTTCACCCAGTGGATGACGTTCTGCAGGGCGAAGTGGCGCCGCAGGGCGAGGACAACCTCGAAGGGACCCCAGGGGTCCGAGGGCTTGGCACCGAGGTTGAGGAAGAGGGAGCCCCGGTCGTGCAGCACCCGGCTGACCTCGGCGGCCCAGCGGTCCATCCAGGCCAGGTACTCGGCCCGCGAGATGGTGTCGTCGTACCGGCCGTACCGGGTTCCGAGGTTGTACGGCGGCGAGGTGACCACCACGTCGACCGTGCCCGGCTCGACCAGGGAGGACATCCCCTCCAGGCAGTCCCGGCAGTGAACGGCAAGGCGGCGGTCGCGGTGCTCCCGGATGCAGGTGGCGGAGTCCATCGGTGGCTAGCGCGTCGTGCCGCGGACCGGAAAGACCATTAGACAGGGTTCCTCGGGCGCGTTAGTTTCCCGGGCCGCATGCACGTCCGCGGCCGGTCGCGGGTGAAGGCGGGCCAAACGGTAGGGCGTTCCCGATCACCCGTCAAGCGAATCCGCGGCACGGCGGAGGGAGAGCTCATGGGGGACCGCACCATCGATCTGCGCAGCGACACCGTGACCCGACCGACCGAGGCGATGCGCCAGGCCATGGTCCGTGCCGAGGTGGGCGACGACGTGTACGGCGAAGACCCCACGGTCAACCGGCTGCAGGAGATGGCGGCCGAGCGGATGGGGATGGAGGCGGCGCTCTTCGTGCCCAGCGGCACCATGGGGAACACCATCGCCCTGCTGGTCCATACCCGGCCGGGAGAGGAGCTCCTGGTCGAGGAGCGGTCCCACGTCTACTACTGGGAATGCGGCAACTACGCCACCGTCGCCGGCCTGGCCGTTCGCCCGATCGGCGGCGAGCACGGGGTTCTTACCCCCGAGCGGCTGGAGGCGGCCCTGCGGGGTCCCAACCTGCACTTCCCGCGTCCGGCCCTGGTCTGCGTGGAGAATACCCACAACAACGCGTCCGGCTCGGCCTGGACCCCGGCCCAGATGGCGGCCCTGTCCCGCGTCGTCCGGGAGCACGGGCTGGCCCTGCACCTGGACGGGGCCCGCATCTTCAACGCCGCCGTGGCCCTGGGCGTCGACCCGCGCGAGTACACCCGTCACGTCGATTCGGTGATGTTCTGCGTGTCCAAGGGACTGAGCGCGCCGGTCGGCTCGCTGCTGTGCGGCACCCGTGCTTTTGTCGACCGCGCGGTGCGGATGCGCAAGCGGCTCGGCGGGGCCATGCGCCAGGCCGGGATCCTCGCCGCGGCGGGGATCGTGGCCCTGGAGCAGATGGTCGAGCGGCTGGCCGAGGATCACGGGAACGCCCGGCTTCTGGCCGCGGGGCTGGCCGCCATCCCCGGGATCGCGGTGGCCCAGCCGCCGGTGCCGACCAACATCCTCGTGGTCGACGTGGCCGGACTGGGGTGGACCGCCGAAACCCTGGTCGGTCGCTGGCGGTCGCAAGGGGTGCTGAGCAACCCCCGGCCACCCTCGGCGGCCCGGCTGGTCACCCATCGCCACGTCAGCGCCGCGGATGCCGAGTACGTGGTGGCGATTACCCGCGAGCTGGTATCGGCCGGCTGACCCACGCCGCCATCGGGGCTAGAGCTTCACCTTGCCGACCTTCTCTTCGAGCCGGTCGCACAGGGTCCGGATGATCTTGATCCGGGCGAAGTTCTTGTCGTTCCCCTCGACCAGGGTCCAGGGTGCGGCCACGGTGCTGGTGCGGGCCACCATGTCGTGCACGGCCTGCTCGTAAGCGCCCCATTTTTCGCGGTTGCGCCAGTCCTCCGGGGTGATCTTGTATTGCTTGTACGTGGTGTTCTCGCGGGCCTTGAAGCGCTCGAGCTGCTCGTCCTTGGTGATGTGGATCCAGTACTTCACGACCACCGTGTGGTGCTCGATGAGCTGCTCCTCGAAGTCGTTGATCTCCGCGTAGGCCCGGCTCCAGGCGTCCTCGCTGGCGAACCCCTCGACCCGCTCGACCAGGACCCGGCCGTACCAGGTGCGGTCGAAGACCATGATCCGGCCGGCCGGCGGCAGATGGCGCCAGAAGCGCCACAGGTAGTGGTGGGCCTTCTCCTCGTCGGTCGGCGCGGCGATCGGGATGACCTGATACTCCCGGGCGTCGAGGGCGGCCATCAATCGATGGATCGCCCCGCCTTTTCCAGCCGCGTCGACTCCCTCGAAGGCCAGGATGGCCGAGACCTTGGCGGCCTTGGCCTTGCGGGAGAGAAGGTTGAGTTTCCCCTGGTATTGCTCGAGGAGAACCCTGTACTCCTTGCGCGAGATCGACTGGGTCATGTCGAGCTGGCTGAGCACCGTCGGTCCGGTCGGGGCGCCGTTGGTCTTCTTGGCCGCGGGTCGCCGGGCCTTGGTCTTGGCCTCGACCTTGGCAGGGGCTGAAGCCCGCTGCTCCTGGGCCTGGGCCAGGCGCTGGCGGACGGCGTCCCGCACGCGGGTGAGGACGGCCAGGGTGCGGTAGTTGTGGTCGCTCCCCTCGATGATCTCCCACGGCGCCTGCCCGGTGCTGGTCTTCTGGATCAGGCGCTCGGCTGCGGTGGCGAAGGCGTCGTACATCTTCGCGTGGCGCTTCTCGGTATCCGTCACCCGCCACCGGGTGAGGGGGTCCTTCGCCAGGTCGATGAGCCGCTTCTTCTGGGCCTTCTTGCCCAGGTGCATCCAGAACTTGAGGATCAGGGCGCCGTCGTCGGCCAGCTCCTTCTCGAAGGCGGCGATGCGGTCGAGGCGCTGGTCGAAGGCGGGGATCTCGATCCGGTCGTAGGCCCGGTCGACCAGCGGTCGCGAGTACCACGAGCTGAGGTAGATGCCGATCCTCCCCGCCGGCGGCAGGGCCAGCCAGTACCGCCAGAACTCCGGTCGGGCGCGCTCGTCCTCGGACGGAGTCTCGAAGGCGCGGGTGATGATGCCGCGCGGGTCCATCCACTCGTTGAGGACGTTGACCGTTTCGCTCTTGCCGGCGCCGTCCACCCCACCGAAGACGATGATGACCGGGAAGATGGCGTTCCGGAGCTCCTGCTGGATCTCGAGCAGCTCGGTGCGCAGGACCGGCTCCTGTTCCTTGAACTCGGCCCGCGACACCTTGCGGCCTAGCTGGGCGGTCTCGAACACGGTCTGCCTCCTGGATCTGCCCCTGGGGAAAGGGCGGTTGTTGAGTGAGCTCAGCGGTCAGCGAGCCCTGGCACCACCGGCCGCGATGCCCAAGAGATAGCGAACCGACCGCTGGAAGTCAAACGGCGATACGGGGTTACCGTGCGATCTAAGAGATGCGGTGTGGCTTATCAGGACACGATCAACCGCAGGTCTTGGGGGAACATGCTGCCGAACCGAGCCTGCCCCTTGTCGGGTCCGGGGGGGATCGCTATACTGCCGACACCGGCGCGCGACGGACAAGCGAAAGGCCGGCCGTCCTTGGGACGACCGGCCTTTCCGTATCGGTGCAACCGCGATGCGCTTGCGGCAGGGCTACCCCGAGGGGCGGCTCAGAAGTCGACGAAGCGCACGGTCACCCGCGCGTCGGGGGCAGAGGCGGCCATGTCCAGCTCGATCCGGTACACCGTATCGGCGGCCGGGGCCAAGGCACCCATCACGGCCCCCAGGTTCTCCAGCCCGTCGCGGGTGGAGTCGAACAGGATGGTGGCCGGGTCAGCCTCGGGGTAGATCTTGAAGATCACCACGTTCTTGGTGATCGCCTCGATGCCGAAGCAGCTCGCCGTGCGGCCGGCCGGCAGGCTGATGGCCTGGCTGTTGTACCCGGGAGCATTGCAGACCGTGCGGAAGATCAGATTCCCCATGCTGGTGCCGCACGGGCTATCGACGGCCTGGGGGAGCATCTCGTTGCTGACCATCGAGTCGTCGCAGACCGGCGGATCAGGGAGACCGGCGAACGGACCGCCTTCCGGGGGTGGCCCACCGTCCGGGGGCTTGAACCCTTCGGGCGGCATGCCTTCGGGGGGCTTCATTCCATCCGGCGGCATCGGCGGGGCCGGCTCACCCTTCTTCATGCAGGCCATGAGCTCATCGAGCGTGAGCACCCCGTCCTCGCCGGCGATTGCGGCAAAGGCGTCGGCCACGAAGGTCTCGAAGGCCGCCGGTCCGGCCTCGGGCGGGGGCGGGACCATGCCCTCGGGTAGGGGGATCGCCAGGCAGGGCATCATCGGCCCGGGCGGTGGCGGGGGCGGCGGGGCCTGGGCGAGGACCAGCGGCGCGCTCAGGGCCAGCGCGCAGGCGACCAGGGCCATTCTCTTCAACATGACAGCCTCCAGGGATAGGGGTGAGGGATGGGGGATGGGGACCGACCGGGACCCGCTGGGCGGCCGGTCGGCAGGGCGGGTGAACCTCCGGTGAGGAGGGACGGGTTGACCATGGGGACGAAAGATAGGGGCAAACGCGGTCCCGATGCTGTGAGGCGCATCACACGGCAAGTAGTATATGGATACGTCAAGGGGGGGCTCCGAACAAGCTCTTTCTCGCGGCGGTCCAGCTAAGGCCTGAAAGGTCCAACTATTATGGAGATCCTGGGTGGACCCCTGTTCGGGGTTGCCGGTGCCGGCGAATCGCACGGTCCGGGGGTGACGACCATCGTCTTCGGCTGCCCGCCCGGTCTGAGGCTCGAGCGGGCACCGGTACAGCGGTACCTCGACCGTCGGCGTCCGGGAAGCAACAAGCTGGCCACGCCTCGGCAGGAGGCCGACGAGGTGGTCTTCCTCTCCGGGCTTTACGCCGAGGATCACGAACGGCTGCTCTCCGGACCGCCGGTCCGGGTCAGCGGCCAGCGAGCCGCGGTCACCGTGCCGTCCTATGGCG
>JBAZUN010000320.1:341-7220 GCA_041661365.1 Candidatus Latescibacterota bacterium | reverse complement strand
GATGTCGGGCGACTGACGGTCCAGCGCGACCATGATGCCGCAGGACCGGTAGTCGAAGCCGTATTCGGGGTCGGTGTACCCGATCGACCGGATGGTTTCGCGCACCACGGCCTGCAGGTCGACCTGGGCCCGCGAGGTCACCTCGCCGGCCACCACCACCTGCCCGGTGGTGACCAGCACCTCGCAGGCCACCCGGGAGGTCGGGTCCTGGGCCAGCATGGCGTCCAGGATGGCATCCGAGATCTGGTCGGCGACCTTGTCGGGATGTCCCTCCGAGACCGACTCCGAGGTGAAGAGATGTCTGCTCATCGGCTTGCTCAGCTCCTTGTTGGGCGATGGGTGGTTTGGGTTGCGGCCGTGGCCCGGCGTGGCGACTTGCGGCGGGACGGGCGAGGCCGGCACCGTTCTTCGAGACAACTCCGCACGGCGGCCCCGGTACTCAACGCCAGGCAGTGCTCGGCGAGCCGGCGGGCCTCGGGCAGGGTCGTGGCGCGGATCGCCTCCTTCACCTCCGGGACCCGGCCCGGGCTCATGCTCAGCGACATCACGCCCAGGCCGAGGAGCAGGGCCGTGACCAACGGGTCGCCCGCCATCTCGCCGCAGATGCTGACCGGCGTCTCGCGCCGGCTGCCGCCCTCGGCGACCATCCGGATCAGACGCAGCACCGCCGGGTGAAGCGGCTCGTACCGCTTGGCCACGCTGGCGGTGCCGCGGTCCACGGCCAGGGTGTACTGGGTCAGGTCGTTGGTGCCCAGGCTGAGGAAGTCGGCCTCGGCGGCCAGCTCCTCGGTCATCAGGGCCGCCGAGGGAACCTCGATCATCACCCCCAGGGGACATTCGGCGCGGAAGGGCAGGCCGGCGGCCCGCAGCTCGGCGCGGGTCTCCTCCAGCAGGACCCGCACCTGCCGCACCTCCTCCAGACCGGAGATCATCGGCAGCAGGATCCGCAGGTCGCCGTCCACCGCGGCCCGCAGCAGGGCCCGCAGCTGGGTCTTGAACAGCCCGGGCGTGTCCAGGCATACCCGGATGCCGCGCCAACCGAGGAAGGGGTTCGACTCCGGCGCGGCGTCCAGCACCTGGGCTAGCTTGTCGCCGCCCAGATCCATGGTGCGGATCACCACCGGCCGCGGCGCCATGGCCCGGACCAGGGCGCCGTAGACCTCGAGCTGCTCCTCCTCCTCGGGCAATTTATAGTCGAGATAGAGGAACTCGGTGCGGTACATCCCCACCCCGCGGCAGCCGTTGGCCAGGGCCACGTCGACCTCGGGGAGCGCGTCGATGTTGGCCAGCAGCTCGACCGCGTGGCCGTCGTGCGTGACCGCCGGCAGCGATCGCCGGGTGCTCAGGTCCCGCTCGCGCTGCTGTTGCCGCCGCAGCTCGGAGCGGTACCGCCGCACCAGGGCGGCCCCCGGCCGGACGTGGACCTGGCCCTCGTTCCCGTCGACGATCACCAGGTCTCCGGTGGCGACCTGGCGCGAGCAGTCCTCGGCCCCGAGCACGGTCGGCAGGTCCAGGGACCGGGCGATGATGGCGGTGTGGGAGGTCGACCCGCCGACGTCGAGGACCAGCCCCTTCACCTGCCGGTGATTGAGGTGGACCGATTCAGAGGGGAGCAGGTCGTGGGCCACCACGATGGTGTGGGCCCGCAGGGATTTCAGGCGCGGCAGCTCGCCGCCGGCCAGCCGGCTGAGGACCTGGTGCTCGACGTCGACCACGTCGCTCACCCGCTGGCGCATGTACTCGTTCTCGATGAGGGAGAACCCCTCCTTGAGCTTCTCGAGGGTCTGGGCATAGGCCCGCTCGGCCGAGTACAGCTCCTCGCGGATCAGGCTCAGGGTGGCGTCCTTGACCGCCACGTCGTCGAGCATGGCGAGCTGCACGTCGAAGATCTGCGCCAGCTCCTCTCCCTGATCGGCCGCCACCAGCCGCCGCGTGCGGCGGATCCCCTCGGCGGCCAGGTGGATCCCCTTGAGGAACCGCTCGACCTCGTCCTCGACCTGGTCCGGCGTCACCCGCCGCCGGCCGACCAGGGGCAGTTCCTTGCGGTAGACCAGGGCCCGACCGATGGCCACCCCAGGGCAGGCCGAGATCCCGGCCAGCTTGAGGTACCTGCCCGCGGGGGTCAAATCCGGTCCTCGAAGTTGCTGGCCAGCAACTCGGCCAGCGCGGCCAGCGCGGCCTCGGCGTCCTCGCCCTCGGCCTCGATCGTGACCTCGGCCCCCTGCTCGGCGGCCAGCATCATCACCCCCATGATGCTCTTGCCGTTCACCCCGCGCACGTCTCCCTTGGACAGGTGCACCTCGGACCTGAACCTGGCCGCGGCCTGAACCACCAGGGCCGCCGGGCGGGCATGGATCCCTAGAGGGTTGGTGACCGTCACGTTCCGCGAAGCCATGCCTTCTCCATAATCAACCGCCCCGCCTCCCGGGCAGCAAGCGCCGGAGCAGGTCCCGCCACCCCGGACGGACCGGGATCCCGGGCGCGACCTCGACCGGCTCTCCCCGGACCACCCGGCCGGGGTTGTCCACCAACAGGCGTCGGGTCGTCTCAACGCCGGCCAGGGCCTGCAGGCGGGCCGCTGCCGGTCCCAGCTCCATGACCCGCCGGCTCAGGTCGTGGGCATCAGAGGCCACCAGCTCCACCCAATTACGGCGCACCAGGGCCTCGGCCGTGCGCCTGGCCCGCTCCCCGAACTGGCCGGTCAGACTGCCCGCGTCCACCTGCAGCAGCACCCCGAGGTGCCGCAGACGGGCCAGTCTCTCGGGTGTACCGGCCAGGGCCCGGCTCCGCTCGGGATGGGCCAGGATCGGCCGGAACCCGGCGGCCCGCAGCTCGAAGAAACCCTGCTCTAACCCCGGGGACAACGGCCCCGGCGGCAGGTCGACCAGCGCGTACCCCCTGCCGGCCAGGGTGCCGGACGGCCAGCGGGCCACCTCGACCAGACCGAAGCGAAACCCGATCTCCGCGCCCAGGTGCAGGGCCACCGGGATCCCGGCCTGGCTCACCGCCGCCGTCAGCTCGGCGAAGACCTCCCGGTGCCGGCTCTCCTGCAGCGGACCGTCCTCCGGGGCCAGGTGCGGGGTCAGCACCGCCACCCGGATCCCGTCGGCAGCGGCCCGGCGCAGCATCTCGAGCGCCACCGTCAGATCGGGCGCCCCGTCGTCCACCCCGGGCAGGACGTGGGAGTGGAGATCCACCATCCCTTCCACGCGGTCAGCCCCGGGTGTGGATCGCGGACGCCAGCTCGCGCAAACGGGGCCGCAGCTCGATCAGCGGCTCCTCCAGCAGGTTCCCGGTAACGACGAAGCGGGCCCCGGCCACTACCTTGCCGCGGGCCACCTCGGGATCGCGGATCCCGCCGCCGACGAGGATCGGCAAGGTGCAGTACCCGGCCACCGCCGCCACCATCCCGTCCGGCACCGGTTCCCGCGCCCCGCTTCCCGCTTCCAGGTAGATCAGCTTCATCCCCAGGTACTCCGCGGCCAGGGCGTGGGCCATGGCGATATCGTTCTTGGCCCGCGGGATCGGCAGGGTGTTCCCCATGAACTGCACCGAGGTCAGGGTCCCCGACTCGATGAGCAGGTACGCGGTGGCGATCACCTCGACCCCGCACTGCTTGAGCAGCGGCGCGGTCCGGACTTGCTCGCCGATCAGCAGCTCGGGGTTACGGCTGCTGACCATGCAGAGGAACAGCACCGCGTCGGCCAGCGGCGATACGTGACTGCCGCTGCCCGGGAAGGTGATGACCGGCACCTGGACCCGCCGGCGGATGGCCCGGTAGATCGCGCCGTGGTCGAGCAGCAGGGTCAGGCTGGTCCCGACCAGGATGGCGTCGGCCCCGGCCTCGACGCACAGGGCCGCGCGCTCCTCCAACTCGTCCGGGGGCACGCGGTCAGGATCCAGCAGGACCAGGTACCCGGCCCCGCGGCGCTCGGCCACCTCCAGCAACTGCTGCAGCACGGCTCGGCTCATGGACAGCTCCCCCCGACCGGCGGCAAGGTCACGCGGATCAGCGGCGCAATCGCTCGCCGACGATCCCGGGCACCGCGGCCAGGGCCGCGTCGAGCTTCTCCGGGTGGCGGCCACCGGCCTGGGCCAGGTGCGGCTTGCCGCCGCCCGAGCCCCCGGCCAGGGCCGCCACCGCCTTCACCAGGTCACCGGCTTTCAGCCCCCGGTCGGCGATCAGGTCGTCGGTGACCACGGCGATGAAGGCCACCTTCCCGTCGACCAGGGCCCCGAGAACGCCGACCCCGGAGCCCAGGCTTTCCCGCAGGCCGTCGGCGCGCACCCGCAGATCCTGCACGTCGGCCACTTCGACCCGCGTGGCCACCACCTTGACCCCGTCGACCTCCTGGGCCGCGCCGCTCAACTCGGCTCCCTCGCGGTCGGCCAACCGCCGCTGCACCTCCTCCAGGCTCCGCTCCAGCTCGCGCTGCCGCTGCAGCAGTCCGGCGATCCGGGCCGGCAGCTCCTCAGGGGCCGCGTTGACCAAACCGCCCAGGTGCGCGACCAGCTCCCGCCGCTCGCGCATCCCGACCTCGGCCCGGTGCCCGGTCACGGCCTCGGCCCGTCGGGCCCCGGCGGCGATGCTCCCCTCGGAGACCAGGTCGAACAGGCCGATCTCGCCGGTCCGGCGCACGTGGGTGCCGCCGCACAGCTCCAGGCTGAAATCAGCGACGCGCACCACGCGGACCCGGCTGTCGTACTTCTCCCCGAACAGGGCCTGGGCCCCCATCGCCTTGGCCCGCTCCAACTCCTCCTCGAAGGTCTCCACCGGCAGATCGGCGCGGATCCGGTCGTTGACCAGGGATTCGACCTCGGCCAACTGCTCGGGGGTGAGCGCGGCAAAGTGCGAGAAGTCGAACCGCAGGCGGTCCGGGGTCACCAGCGAGCCCATCTGCCCCACGTGGTCGCCCAGCACCCGCCGCAACGACTCGTGCAGCAGATGCGTGGCGGTGTGGTTGCGCGCGGCCGCGGCCCGGGTCGCCCCGTCTACCTTGGCTTCGACGCGGCCGCGCACGGCCGATGGATCCCCGCCCAGCAGACGGCCCGCGTGTACTATCCCGCCGCGGGCCTTGTGGACCTCCTCGACCGCCACGGCGAACCCCTCGCCGACCAGCTCGCCCCGGTCCCCCACCTGACCGCCGGACTCGGCGTAGAACGGGGTCTGGTCGAGCACCAGCCGGACCGTGCCGTCGGCGTCGGTCTCCGCGTCCACCACCTCGGCCCGGCATTCCAGGGTCTCGTACCCGACGAAGCGCGAGTGGCTGCCAGCCAGGCCGTCGCCCACGGCCTCGGTGGCCCGGAAGTGGGCCCGCGTGGCCTGGCGGGCCCGCTGGCGCTGCTGGGTCAATTCGTCCTCGAAGGCTTCCAGCTCGACCACGCTGATCCCCCGCTCGCGCGCCATGAGCTGGGTGAGGTCCAGCGGAAAGCCGTAGGTGTCGTAGAGCTGAAAGGCCTGGCGGCCGTTGATCTGGCCCCCCTGGCTGAACCGCTCGAAGATCTCCAGGCCGCGGTCCAGCGTCCGGCCGAAGGACTCCTCCTCGGCCCGGATCACCAGGGCAGCGTGCGCCTGCTTCTGCGCCACCTCGGGGAAGACGTGGCCCAACCCCTCGGCCACAGTACCAACCAACCGGTGGAGGACCGGCTCGTGGCAGTCGAGGTTGCGGGCGTACCGGGCGGCCCGTCGCAGGATGCGGCGCAGCACGTACCCGGCCCCGTCGTTGGCCGGCAGGGCCCCGTCGGCGATGGCCACGGTCAGGGCCCGCACGTGGTCGGCGATCACCCGCATGGCCACGGCGCCGTCGCCGGCGTATTCCTTCCCCGTCAGCTCGGCGATCCGGTCGATCAGCGGCCGAAAGACGTCGGTGTCGTAGTTGGTGGGGACCCCCTCGAGGATGCTGCAGATCCGCTCGAACCCCATCCCGGTGTCCACGTGGCGCGCCGGCAGGGGGTGCAGCCCGCCGGCCTCGTCCCGGTTGTACTGGATGAAGACCAGGTTCCAGAACTCCGTATACCCGTCGGCGCCGGCGATGAAGTCCTCGCGGTTCTGGGTCGCCAGGTCCCCCTCGTAGTAGTGGATCTCGGAGCAGGGACCGCAGGGGCCGGTCTCGCCCATCTCCCAGAAGTTGTCCTTGGCCGGCAGCCGCACCAGGTGGTCCGGCAGCAGGTCGGTCGACTGCAGCCAGAGCCGTTCCGCCTCCTCGTCGGGCTCCAGGCCATCGGCCCGGCTCCCCTCGAAGACCGTGGCCCAAAGCCGGTTCCGGTCCAATCCCCAGTGCCTGGTCACCAGCTCCCAGGCCCACTCGATCGCCTCGCGCTTGAAGTAGTCGCCGAACGACCAGTTGCCCAACATCTCGAAGAAGGTGTGGTGGCGCGCGCTGTACCCGACCTCCTCCAGATCGTTGTGCTTGCCGGAGACGCGGATGCACTTCTGGGTGTCGACCGCCCGGGTGTAGTCCCGCCGGCCCAGCCCCAGGAAGACGTCCTTGAACTGGTTCATCCCGGCGTTGGTGAAGTACAGGGTGGGATCGTTCCGCGGCACCACCGGAGCGCTCGGTACCCGCTGGTGCCCGCGCTCCTCGAAGAACCGCAGGAACTCCTCCCTAATCTCCCTCGACGTCATCCCGCTGTAGCTCCTTCCAGACGGCGTCCACCGCCGCCTGCGCGATCTCCTGATCGTACCCCCGGCGCGCTAAGAAGCCGAACATCCGGCGGCGTGCCTTCCCCGCGTCCAGCCCGGTGTAGCGGCGGGCCTGCCGCCGCAACAGGTCCTTGGCCGTCTCGGCCGAGTCCAGCGCCGGCCCGAGCTCCGCCAGCACCTCGGCCACGACCGTCGGATCGACCCCTCGCTGTCGCAGCTCGTCGCCCACCCGCGCG
>JBAZUN010000320.1:0-331 GCA_041661365.1 Candidatus Latescibacterota bacterium | reverse complement strand
CGGCGGCGACCGGCTGGCGCTCGAGGCGCAGCTCGACCAGATCCCGCGCCAGCTTGCGGTCGTCGAGCAGACCGAGCCGGACGAACTCGGCGATCGCCTGCTCGCCGATCTCGGCCGCGAACCCCTTCTGCACCAGAGTCTGCCGCATCTCGTGGATCGACCGCGCCCGGCCGGCCAGAAAGGCCAGCCCGGCGTCGCGGGCCCGCTGGAACTCGGTGGGCTCCGGGGCGGCCATCACCGGCTCAACCGGCCGCGACGGTACCGGCGGCGGCGCCGCGCGGCGGCATCCCCAGCTCGGCGCGCACCTTCTCCTCGATCTGAGCCGCGGTCT
>JBAZUN010000319.1:0-7272 GCA_041661365.1 Candidatus Latescibacterota bacterium | reverse complement strand
GCGGGCCGCCCGCGGGTATCAGTTCTGGCACCTGCAGATGAAGTACTTCTTCCAGCAGTTCCCCTTTCCGCTGTTGAGTTGGGAGACGGCCTTCCGCAAGGCGACCGAGGCGGCGACCGAGCCGGTGTCGATCTCGCTGGTGCCCTATCTGCTGGGGTTGTGGGGGCTGCTCTGGCACGGCTGGCGCGACCGGCCGCGGTTCATCGCCCTGGCGGCGATGTTCGTCATCATGGGGTTCGGGCTGTCGCTGTATCTGAACATGCCGGACCCGCAGCCGCGCGAGCGGCACTACGTCTTCGGCGGGATGTACTACGCCTTTGCCTTGTGGCTGGGGCTGGGGTGGACCGGGTTGGTCGAGGGGGTGCGGCGGCGGTTCGGGTTAGGGCTCCGGCCGGTGGCCCTGGCAGCCGCGGTCGGCCTGGTGCTACCAGCCGGGGTGGCCGCCCAACTCTACCACACCCAGGACCGCACCGGCGACTACATCGCCTACGACTACGGCTACAACCTGCTGCAGTCCTGCGAGCCCCACAGCGTGCTGTTCACCAACGGCGACAACGACACCTTCCCGCTGTGGTTCCTCCAGGAGGTCGAGGGGGTCCGCAAAGACGTCCGGGTCGTCAACCTCTCCCTGCTCAACACCAACTGGTACATCAAACAGCTCCGCGACCGCCAGCCCAAGGTCGACATCCGCCTGACCGACCAGTACATCGACTCGGTCCTCACCGACACCCAGACGGTCGATCTGTGGAAGCGGGTATGGCGGCAGCCCAAGGTGCCGGCCGAGTTCAAGAGCCTTGGCCTAGACGTGACCGTGCAGACCCAGCCTGGATACGACCTGCTCCGGGTTCAGGACATCATGGTCATCGGGATCATCTCCTGGAACCAGTGGCAGCGGCCGATCCACTTCGCCATCACCATCCCGGCCAGCAACCGCATCGGTCTCGACCCGTACCTGCGGATGGTGGGGATGACCATGCGACTGGTGCCGCAGCGGGACCAGGGAACCGACAGCGAGGCCCTGGCGCACAACCTCTTCGAGGTCTACCGCTTCCGCGGGCTCAAGGACGCCTCGGTCTACAAGGACGAGAACACCGTCCGGCTGCTGGGGAACTACCGGGCCTGTATCCTGCAACTGGCCGAGGCCTACCGCGACCAGGGCCGCGCCGACGAGCTGACCGAGCTGATGCGCTGGGCCGAGCAGCACACCGACTTCGGCTGGGAGGGGTACTACTCCTCGGCCAACATGCTGGAGGCGGTCGGCCGGCTCGACGCGGCCGCGGAGTTCATCGCCCGGGCCACCGAGCTGCTGCTGGCCGAGTACGGCCAGGCCCCGGGGACCAGCTACGACAACCTGGTCGGCCTGGGAGGAATCCTGCTCAATCCGCCCTACTCGGCCTTGGATCGGGCCGAGCGGCTCTTCCGCCGGGTGGTCGCCCTGGAACCGGCCCGGTGGGACGCCTATTACGAGCTGGCCGCGACCCTGCAGGCCAAGGGGGACGCGGCCGGGGCCCTGGCCCTGCTGGAAGGGTACCAGAAGGAGTACGGCGAGCAGCCCAAGCTCACCGAGGCGCAGCAGATCCTGCGCCGGGCCCTCGACCAGGGAGGCACGGCGGCCGTTCCGCAGACCGGGACCCCGTCGACCGCGCCGCAGTGAATCCGCCGGTCACCATCGTCATCCCCCACTACCGCGCCGCGGTGCTCGAGGAGTGCCTGGACTCGGTCTTCGCCGATCCACACCCTCCGGCCCGGGTCCTGGTGGTCGACGACGGCGAGAACGCCCCCAGCCTCCAACGGGCCGTGGCCCGCTTCCCGCGGCTCGAGGTGCGGCGCAACGAGCGTCGCCTTTGGTTCAGCGGCTCGTGCAACCGCGGCCTGGCGGCGGTCGACACCCCGTACGCGGTCCTCCTCAACGACGACACCCGGGTCACCCCCGGATGGCTGGTCCCCCTGGTCGAGGCGGCCGAGCGCGACCCGCGGGTGGCCGCCTGCCAGCCCAAGCTGTTGTCGGCCACCGAGCCGACCACCTTCGACTACGGTGGTGGCGCCGGCGGGTACATCGACCGGCTCGGGTTCACCTTCTGCCGCGGCCGGATCTTCGACCACCGCGAGCCGGACGAGGGGCAGTACGATCGGCCGGTGCCCCTGTTCTGGGCCTGCGGCTCGGCCCTCTTCCTGCGGATGGAGCCGGCCCGCAGCCTGGGGTTCCTCGACCTCGAGTACTTCATGCACTTCGAGGAGATCGACCTCTGCTGGCGCCTGCAGCTCGCCGGGCACCGGATCCTGGCCGTCCCCGGCTCGGTGGTCTACCACCACTCGGGGTTTTCGCTCCCGCCCCGCTCCTTCCTCAAGAGCTACCTGAACCACCGCAACAACCTGGTCATGCTGTGCAAGAACCTCGAGGCCCGCCGCCTGGCCTGGCTGCTGCCGCTGCGCCTGGCGCTGGAAGCGGCGGCCACGGCCGTGTACCTGGCCGGGCGCCAGTGGAGCAGCGTGCCGGCGCCGGCCGCCGCCGTGCTCTGGGTCCTGTCCCATCCGGGACAGCTCCGGCGCCGGCGCCGTTCGAGCCAGGCCGTGCGGCAGCCCGAGGCCCGCTGCGCCGGGGTCTACGCCGGCAGCATCGCCCGGCAGTATTACCTGCACCGCGTCCGCCGCGTCCGCGACCTCGTTCCGTCGATGGAGATGGAGGGGGCGTGAAGCGGCTGGCCGGCATCGCGCTCAAGCTGCTGGTCAGCGTCGGCCTGGTCGCCTTCCTGCTGACGCGGATCGACCTGGTCAGCGTCCACGAGGCCTTCGCCGGCATGGCCTCGCACTGGTTCGCCGTGGCCGTGGTCCTCTTCGCCGCGAGCAACGTCCTGGGCGCGGTGCAGTGGCACCTCCTCCTGCGGGCCCAGGATCTCGAGGTCAGGTTCCGCAGCGCGCTGACCTCCTACTTCGTCGGGGTCTTCTTCAACAACCTGCTGCTGGGGAACATCGGCGGCGACGCCGTCCGCGTCCTCGACATTCGGCGGCTCACCGGGCAGGCCAGCGGCGGGGTGGCCGCCACCCTGATGGACCGCTTCATCGGCCTGCTGTCGACCTGCACCCTGGCCCTGATCGCGTACCCGCTGATCGCCGACCCGCGCCGGGCCTGGCTGGTCTCGGCCCTGGTGCCGGTCTGGCTCGGCCTGGTGGTCCTGCTCTGCATGGGGCTCAGCCGCCGGATCGGCGCCTTCCTCGAGGGGCTGGTGACGCGTCTGGCGCCCGCGGTCGTGGCCGACCTGGTGGCCCGTCTCCGGCGCAGCATCGTGGTCTACCGCGAGCGCGCGCGACTGCTGGCCGGACTCTTCGCCCTCTCCCTGGTGGTGCAGCTCTGCCGGATCCTGGTCTACTGGGCTGCCGGTCTCGCCCTGGGCATGGACCCGGGGATGATCTACTTCGTCTGCTTCCAGCCGGTGGCCGCGATCCTGGCGGCTCTGCCGATCTCGGTCGGCGGACTGGGGGTCCGCGAGGGGGCCCTCGTCGCCCTCTTCACCGGCGCCGGGATCTCCCGCGAGCTGTCCCTGGCCATGTCGGTGCTGGGGTACGTCGCCGGGATCCTGGGCAGCCTGCTGGGCGGGGTTGCCTTCGTGGCCCGACGGCTGGAGCCGTCCCCCTCTTCCGGAGGAGAGCCATGATCCCCCGCGTCGCGCTGGGCACCGACCGACTGCTGACCGACCGCCTCGACCTGATCCGCGGCCGGCGGGTCGGGCTGATCACCAACCACTCGGGAGTGGATCACCGACTGCGCGCCACGGCCGACCGGCTGCACGAATCGGCCGACTGCCGGCTGGTGGCCCTGTTCGGACCGGAGCACGGGATCCGCGGGGACGCGGCCGACGGCGACCTGGTCTCCGGCTCGCGCGACGCCCGCACCGGCCTGCCGGTCCACAGCCTGTACGGCCGGACCCAGCGCCCCGAGGAGGAGATGCTGGCGGGGATCGAGGTGATGGTCTACGACCTTCAGGACGTCGGGGCGAGGTTCTACACCTACCTCTACACCATGAGCCTGAGCATGGAGGCCTGCGCCGGCCAGGGGATCCCGTTCGTGGTGCTGGACCGGCCCAACCCGATCGGCGGCCGGACCGTGGCCGGGTGTGTCCTGGAGCCCGGGTTCGCCTCCTTCGTCGGACTGTACCCGATCCCGATCCAGTACGGGATGACCGTCGGCGAGCTGGCCGGCCTGTTCAACGAGCTCTTCGGTCTGGGCGTGGAGCTGCACGTCGTCGAGCTGGAGGGGTGGACGCGGTCGATGCACTGGGAGGAGACCGGACTGCCCTGGGTGCCGCCGTCGCCGAACATGCCGACGGTCGACACCGCGGTGATCTATCCCGGCACCTGCCTGATCGAGGGAACCAACCTGTCCGAGGGACGCGGCACCGCCAAGCCGTTCGAGCAGCTCGGCGCGCCCTGGGTCGACGCTGACCTCCTGGCCGACCGGCTCAACAACCTCGACTTGCCGGGGGTCCGTTTCCGGCCGGTCAGCTTCCGCCCGACCACGAGCAAGCACGCCGGCAAGGTCTGCCACGGGGTCCAACTGCACGTCCTCGACCGCGGCCCGTTCCAGGCCGTGCGGACCGGGCTGGAGGTGCTGGCCGCGCTGCGCGCCCTCTGGCCGGCCGAGTTCGCCTGGCGGGTGCCGGCCGAGGGGATCTACAACTTCGACCGCCTGGCCGGCACCGACCGGCTCCGCCTGGCCCTGGACGAGGGAAAACCGGTCAACGAGATTCTGGCCGGTTGGACCCCGTCCCTGGACGCCTTCGCCGAGCGGCGCCGATCGTTTCTGCGCTACGCCTGAGGGTCGCGGTCGACCGGATCGGTGGTCCCGCCAACATCAGATACAGCAGATACAGCGCGATATCGCGCCGCCCTTGCCCGTACAGGAGACCGATGCCTGCTCCCCTCCAAGCCGGGACCCTCCTCATCGCCTCGCTGGACCTGGAGGACGCCAACTTCAACCGGACCGTGGTGCTCCTCATCCAGCACAGTCCGAGCGAGGGGACCCTCGGGCTGATCCTCAACCGGCCGTTGGGCGAGAAGGTGGCCCTCTATTCCCTCGACGAGCTGCAGCGGTTGGCCGGCACCCCGGAGGCCGGAGCCGAGGCGTCGGCCGATCTGGGCGGACTCTTCTTCCAGGGTGGCCCGGTCGAGCCCGGATACCTCTTCTTCCTGCACCGGCTGGACGGCCTGATCAAGGGCGGCTCCGAGATCTGCGACGGGATCTTCCTGGGCGGCGAGCTGGACGCGGTCCGCTCCGAGGCCGCGGTGCTCAACGCCGAGGAGCCGGTGCTGCGGTTCTACCTGGGGTACGCCAGTTGGCGGGAGGGACAGCTCGAGGCCGAGATCGCCATCGGCGCCTGGTACCTGGGCCCGAGCACGCAGAACCTGGTATTCGACCGCCGGACCGACGGGATCTGGCAGCGGGCGCTCTACTCCCTGGGAGGGAAGTACCGGGCCCTGTCGATGATGCCCGAGAACCCCGAGGTGAACTGACCCCGGGAACCCCGGATCGGTCGAAGGTGGCCGCCGCGGTCGATCCGGTCCCCACCGGCGGTTGCCTCCCCATGCTTCCTTCGTTACCTTAGCACCCTCCCCACACGGACCCTCCCCGCGTCCGAGCTCCATCAGTCATACTCGACACGGGAATCCCATGCCCTTACGCATCTTCGCCGTCTGTCTGTGCCTCGTGCCGTACCTGGCCGGCTCCGCGGTCCAGGCCGCCTCGTACAATCCGGGTGCCCGCCCCCCCTACGCCTCCGCCATCCTGGTCGAGGCTTCCACCGGCGCGGTCCTCCACGGGTACCGGCCGACCCTGCGCCGCTCGCCGGCCAGCACCCAGAAGATCCTCCTCGAGCTGGTGGTCATGGACCTGCTGGCCCAGGGGAAGTGCTCCCTGACCGACAGCATCCGCGTCTCGAAGCGCGCCAGTCGCACCGGCGGCTCTCAGGTCTTCCTCAAGGAGGGGGAGGTCTTCACCCTCGAGGAGCTGATGCACGCGGTCGTGCTCCCCTCGGCCAACGACGCCTGCGTGGCCGTGGCCGAACACCTCGGCGGCTCGGTGGAGGGGTTCGCCGAGATGATGATGGCCCGGGCCCGGGACCTGGGGCTCGAGGACACCTACTGCGTCAACGTCAACGGCCTCGACGATACCCCCGATGGCCAGGGTAACCACACCACGGCCTACGACCTGGCCCAGATCGCCCGCACCCTGATCACCTACCCCCACGTGCTGGAGTGGTCCTCCAGCACCAGCCTGCCGTTCCGGAACGGCAGGTTCGTCCTCCACAACACCAACAAGCTGCTGGATCAATTCGCCGGGCTGGACGGGCTCAAGACCGGGTACACCGGTCGGGCCGGCTTCTGCCTGGTCGCCACCGGCCAGCGGCGGGGGATGCGGCTGATCTCGGTGATCCTCGGGGCGCCGTCGGAGCGGGTGCGCCGGCGCGAGACCGCCCGCCTGCTGGCGTGGGGGTTCGAGAACTTCTCCAAGGCCCCGCTGGTGGCCGCCGGCGAACCGGTGGCCCGGGTGCCGGTGAGCTGGGGCCGCGAGCCCGAGGTGCCGGTGACCAGTGCCGACACCGTCTTCGTCGTGCTGGCCCCCGGGCAGGAGCGGCAGCTCGTGCGGCAGCTCGAGGTTCCCGAGACCCATTCGGCCCCGGTCAAGGCCGGTCAGAAGCTGGGGGTCCTGCGGGTCTCCCTCGGGGACAGCGTCGTGGCCCAGATCGACATGGTGGCGGCGCGGAGCGTCGGCCGCATGGGCCTGCTGGAGCGGATCCTCAACATCTTCTGAGGCGGACCACTGGTCCTGAGCGGCCTACTTGTGGTACGGGCCGCCGTGCAGCAGGTCGAAGGAGCGGTACAGGGCCTCGAGCAGGACCAGCCGCGTCAACTGGTGCGAGAAGGTCAGCCGGGAGAGGGACCAGCGCTCGTCGAGCTGGCGGTCCACGGCCGTCGGCATCCCCTCGGCCGCCCCGATGACCGGCACCAGGTGCGAGCACCCCTGGTTCATCAGGGTCTGCAGCCGCTGCGCCAGCCCCTCGGACGAGAAGACCTTCCCCTCGACGCAGAGCCCGACGCGGCGGCCGGCCGAGGCCAGCCCGGACGGCAGGCCGTCGTGGTCGTTCCACCGGCGCAGCGGATGGAGCGTCACCTCGGCGTGGCGGGAGAGACGCTGGAGGTACTCCTCCTCGCAGGCCTCCAGCGCCGGATTCCGGTTCCGCTGGAACGACACGACCGTGATCCTCATCCCTCGATCTT